>DATGSF010000036.1:0-13472 GCA_035302865.1 Chitinophagaceae bacterium | reverse complement strand
TTTACAATGGAATGTGCATGGTGCGGAGATTAAAGGTTGGGCAGGGATTTTATTTGACCATTTTATTGTTTTTATTGCAGATGATAGTGCTATTTCTATTAGTGGTTGCAGTATAGATAGTTCAGTAAAAGTCTTGAAAAGCATAGAAAGACAATATAATGTGCAGCTTTTTGACCGAATGACTATAACCTTACTTGTTAAAGATTCTATCCAAATGTTACCTTTTTCTCAATTGCAATATGCACTAGAAAAAGAGTATATTACCAGCCATACTTTAGTTTTTAATAATTTAATCGATAAATTAATACACTTACGAACAGATTGGTTAGTACCTTTAAAAGATTCATGGATTAAAAGTCATGTTCAAATTCAATAAAATTTTAAAAAATGATATTATCGGATAAAGCCATATTAGAGGAAATGGAAAAAGGGAATATTATAATTGAACCTTTTAATAGAATTTCTTTAGGCACAAATTCATACGATGTGCATTTAGGAAAACATTTAGCAATATATGAAGATGCCATCTTAGATGCTAAAAAACACAATAAGGTAAAACATTTTGAAATTCCTGAAGAAGGGTATATTCTGCAGCCGGGGACTTTGTATCTCGGTGTAACTGAAGAATATACAGAATCTCATGCTCATATACCATTTTTAGAAGGAAAATCTTCTACTGGAAGATTAGGGATAGATATTCATGCGACTGCAGGAAAGGGTGATGTGGGTTTTTGTAACACATGGACCTTGGAAATAAGTTGCGTTAAACCAGTACGTATTTATGCCGGTATGCCTATTGGTCAACTGATATATTTTGAAGTAAAAGGAGATATAGAAACAACTTATGATGTTAAAGACAATGCCAAATACACGGAAAGAACAATTAAACCTGTAGAGAGCATGATGTGGAAAAATAAATTTTAAATATGCTAAATCGTTATAAAAATATTGGAATAATAGGAGCTGGCGCTATGGGTAGAGGTATTGCTCAAGTGGCCGCACAAGCAGGAGCAAATGTTGTTATATTTGATTTAAACAAAGATGCGCTCGATGATGCAAAAGACTCTTTATATAAAATATTAAATCGTTTAGAAGAAAAACAAAGAATCTCCTCCGCTAGAGAAGTATTAGATAGAATATCTTATGTGACAGAGCTTAAACATTTTTCTGATACTCATTTAGTTATTGAGGCAATTATAGAGAATTTAGAAATAAAGCAAAGCGTTTTTAAGGATTTAGAAAAAATTGTTTCACAAGATTGCATTTTAGCCTCAAATACTTCTTCATTATCTATCACATCTATAGCTTCTGCATGTAAAAATCCAGAACGAGTAATTGGAATTCATTTTTTTAATCCTGCACCTTTAATGGCTTTAGTAGAAATAATTCCTGCTATTCAAACAGGAGAAGGATTAGCCGAAGACATGATTAAATTAATAAAAGAATGGCATAAAGCTCCAGTTTTAGTGAAAGACACTCCTGGATTTATCGTTAATAGAGTAGCACGTCCTTTTTATAGTGAAGCATTAAGAATTTATGAAGAAGGAATTGCAGAAAAAGAATTTATCGATGCCGCATTGACACAAGTAGGTGGCTTTAGAATGGGTCCTTTTACTCTAATGGATTATATAGGACATGATGTAAATTATGTTGTAACTGAATCAGTTTATAATGCCTTTTATCAAGATAGTAAATACACCCCATCTTTGAGTCAAAAACGCTTATTAGAAGCTAATTGGTTAGGTAGAAAATCAGGAAGAGGTTTTTATAATTATGAAAATGAGCTAGATTTACCTAAATTAGACTTACAGGATGAACAAGAATATAAAAAAGCTAAAGAAATCGTGGATAGAGTAGTAGTAATGCTCATTCATGAAGCGATAGATGCACTATATTTAGGAATTGCAAATAAAGAAGATTTAGAAACTGCAATGACTAAGGGCGTAAACTATCCAAAAGGTTTATTTGCTTGGTGTAATGAATTAGGTGCTGACTATGTATTAGCTAAATTAAATACATTATATGCCTATTATAAAGAAGAAAGATATAGACCAAGTCCCTTATTAACCGAATATGGTCTTTTAAATAAAAAATTTTAATCAATAAAGAATAAGATGAAAAAATTATTATTATTCGCAAGTATTGCATTGACAACATCAGTAGCAACTATGGCACAAGAAAGGATGACACCAGAGTTACTTTGGAGTTTAGGACAAGTATCTCCCACCTCTATCTCTCCCGATGGAAATAATTTATGGTTCCAAGTAAAACATGTTGATATAAATGATGAAAGGACAAGTACTTCTTTAAAACAAGTAAATTTAAATACCTTAGAACAGCAAGAAATAGACTTTTTAGGTGAAAAATCTTTTGTTGCTTGGACAGAGCGAGGTGTATATGCACTAAAAGATGGTATTTTATACTTAAGTAACAACCAGGGTAAGAAATGGAGCAAAATCACTGATGGCTTGTATGATGTTGCAAATGTTACAATCTCTCCTGATGGAAATTGGATAGCCTATTCTAAAAAAGTAATGATTAAACCTGCATTAGCTAAGGATATTTATACTTTTGCTGAAAAATCTGAAGCTAAAATATATACTGATTTAGACTATAGGCATTGGGATAAATGGAGCGACGGAACAGAGAATCATATATTCGTTAAAAATCTAATTACAGGTAAAACATTAGATATTATGGAAGGGGAGCCTTACACTTCTCCAACCAAGCCATTTGGAGGAGCAGGGGACTTTGTTTTTACACCAAATAGCAATCAGATAGTTTATGTGTGTAAAAAGAAAACAGGAAAGGAATACGCACTTAGTACCAATACAGATTTATATGTTTATGATTTTGGTACAGGAAAAACTAAAAATATTACAGAAGAGAATCTCGGCTATGATGTTAGTCCTAAATTTAGCCCTGATGGCAGCAAATTAGCTTGGTTGCAAATGGCGACAGATGGCTATGAAGCAGATAAAAATGATTTAATCATCATGGATTGGGAAACCGGTTATACACGTAACATGACTGGACATTGGGATGCTACAATAGATGGTAATTTTCAATGGAGTAATGACAGCGAACGTATATACTTTAATGCTTCACATCGTGGTACAGTACAAGCTTTTAATGTGAGCATACCAAAAAATTTAATGGTTAGGAGTTTACCGCCTATTATTCAAATTTCTGAAGGAAAATTTGACATTACATCGATTATAGGAGAAAACAAACACAGTATTATAGTTACAAGTACTTCTCACAATTATGCAAACGAAATTTTTGCTTTACCTAAAAGAGAAATCTTAAAAGGAAACAGAGTTTCTAATTTACGTGGAATTTCTCGTGTGAATGATGCAACTTATGAATCTTTAGATTTAGGACATAGCGAATTACGCATGATTAAAACACGCGATGGACATGAAATGGGAGTATGGGTTATTTATCCTCCTAATTTTGATTCTTCAAAGAAATATCCTACTTTATTATATTGTCAAGGTGGACCACAATCTGGATTGACCCAATTTTATTCTTTACGTTGGAACTTCCAATTAATGGCAGCAAATGATTATATAATTGTAGCTCCAAACAGAAGAGGAATGCCTGGATGGGGTGTTAAATGGAATGAAATAATCAGTGGAGACTGGGGTGGTGGACCAATGAATGATTATCTTGACGCTATTGATGCTTTAGCTAAAGAGCCTTATGTGGACAATACTAGACTTGGAGCTGTTGGTGCAAGCTATGGTGGTTATAGTGTGTTTATGTTAGCTGGAATTCATAATAATCGTTTTAAAACTTTTATTGCGCATAATGGTTTATTCGACATGCGTTCTTGGTATGGAACTACGGAAGAGTTGTTCTTTGCAAATTGGGATATTAAAGGGAATTATTGGAAAAAGCCAACACCTTCCGCTTTTACTAAATATAATCCTTCTAATTTTGTGGATAGATGGAATACTCCTATTTTAATTTACCAAGGTGAACAAGATTTTAGAGTTCCTATAGGTCAAGGTTTACAGGCATTTCAAGCTGCTCAATTGAGAAATATAAAAAGCAAATTAGTCTTCTTTCCTAATGAAAACCATTGGGTATTAAAGCCACATAATGGTTTAGTTTGGCAAAAAGAATTCTTTAGTTGGTTAAAGGAAACTTTATAATTTTTTCTTAAATTTTAAAAAGTAAAGTTGCGTTTTCTATACTTTTCTAATAAGTGCCGTAACTTTACTTTTTCTCATTATATAAAAGTATTAATTTATAATATGCTACAGAAAACTATACTCTCTTCTTTTTTATCTTTTTGTTTGATGGCTATGACTTTTTCAATAAGTCATGCTCAAAAGTTCAAAAATGATTATAATAAATTAAACGCTTATGTAATTGCTGGAACTACTTTCCCTTATACTGATGTACAAGCTTCAGAAATAGGTTATTCGATAGGCCTAGGTATAGAGTATAAGCCTATTTCATTCTTAAGTGCTAATGTTGATGTGCAGTATGGTTTATTACAAGAAGGTCATGTTAAAACATCACCTATAGAAGGTGCGAAGTATAAGAACAATTTTATAAATTCTAGTATTTTATTGAACCTATATCCCTTATTCTTAATACCCAATCAAAAAGCATGGGCAAACGATTATTTTAATTTTTCTATTGGTGGTGGTTTAGGATTTATAAAAAATGATGTAGAAGCGCAAGATTTACCTATAGATGATATAGGATCGGTGGGCAATTACAATAAAACTGATTTATTGTTCCCAGTGAATTTTTCTTATCACTTTCCAATCTGGAAAAATAATTTAAAAGATCAAAGCATTTCTTTAGGAATAAATTATCGTTATTTTTTTAGTAATTCAGATTATTTAGATGGTTATAAACCTACTTTAACTGCTAATGAGCATAATGATGTTTTTGCTCAACTTTCTTTAAAAGTTATTTATTCCTTTTAATTAAAAAAAGAGTTTGACATCAAACTCTTTTTAAATTTTCTATAAAAACTCGAACTCTGCAAAAACAGGACAATGGTCAGAATGCATTATATCCGGATAAATTTGTGCATGTTTTAAATGCTTTTCCATATTATCACTCACACTGATGTAATCTATTCTCCATCCTTTGTTATTTGCTCGAGCATTTGCTCTATAGCTCCACCATGAATAATGATGGGGTTCAGGTTGAAAATAACGGAATGTATCTAAAAACCTCCCTTCTTTAAACCATTTATCCATCCAAGCTCTTTCTTCAGGCAAAAAACCACTACTATTTTTATTACTCACTGGATTATGGATATCAATTGCCTTGTGGCAAATATTATAATCTCCTACAACTATAAGGTTTTCTTTTTCATTTTTTAGATTTTGAACATGTTCATAAAATTCATCTAACCACTGATATTTATAATCTTGTCTATGATCACCGCTGGAACCACTTGGGAAATAAGCATTAATTAAAGTAAACTTATCAAATTCTAGTTGTATTACTCTTCCTTCTTCATCGCTTTGCTCGTGACCCGTTCCATATTTTACCTCTTGAGCTGGAAATTTACTTAGAACTGCAACACCACTATAGCCTTTTTTTTGTGCTGCGAACCAATATACATGAAATCCTAGATTTTTAAATTTTTCTATATCAACTTGATCTTCCATCGCCTTCACTTCTTGGAGACAAATAATATCTGCAGGATCTTCTTCTAGCCATTCTAAAAATCCCTTTCGCTTTGCAGCTCTAATACCATTTACATTATAAGTTATAATACGCATAATTATTTTTTTAAATAAAAAGAGAGAATTATTTAATCATATAATTTCTCTCTTTAATTTTTATTTTCTATCCTTATAAAGGAATATTTCCATGTTTTCTTTTAGGCAAGGCTACCACTTTATTTTCTAACATAGCAAAAGCCTTAATTAATTTTTCTCTAGTTTGTTCAGGCAAAATTACTTCATCAATAAATCCTCTCGCAGCTGCACCATATGGATTTGCAAATTTTTCCATGTATTCTAATTCTTTCTCTTTCCATTTTTCTTCAGGATTTTCTGCAGCTTTAATTTCATTTCTAAAAATAATTTCTGCCGCTCCTTTTGCACCCATTACTGCAATTTCAGCAGTTGGCCAAGCATAATTCATATCTGCTCCAATATGTTTAGAATTCATTACATCATATGCACCTCCATAAGCTTTTCTTGTAATAACAGTAATTTTTGGAACGGTAGCTTCGCTAAAAGCATAAAGCAATTTAGCACCATTGGTAATAATACCATTCCATTCCTGGTCTGTACCAGGTAAAAACCCTGGAACATCTACAAGAACCAATAAGGGTATATTAAATGCATCGCAAAAACGTACAAAACGTGCACCTTTTTTAGAACTATCAATATCTAAAACACCAGCCATACTTGCTGGTTGATTAGCAACAACACCAATACTACGACCTGCAATACGAGCAAATCCAACCACTATATTTTCAGCATACTCTTTATGAACTTCTAAAAAACTGTCGGAATCCACTACATGCTCTATTACTTCCTTAATATCATAAGGCTGATTAGGGTTTTCTGGAACTATATTATTTAATTCCTTTTTAACTTCTGACTCTTTTATTTCATAGGGATATACAGGTGCATCTTCCATACCATTTTGTGGCATATAGGATAATAATTTTTTCATATGCTCGATAGCCTCAATTTCATTGGCACATGCAAAATGTGTAACACCGGATTTAGATGCATGGGTCATTGCACCACCAAGTTCTTCAGAAGTTACTTCTTCATGAGTAACAGTTTTAACCACATTCGGCCCTGTTACGAACATATAAGAAGTATTTTCTACCATAATAATAAAATCTGTCATTGCTGGAGAATATACAGCACCACCAGCACAAGGTCCCATAATAGCAGAAAGCTGTGGGATCACACCAGAGGATTTTACATTTCTATGGAATATGTCTGCATAACCTCCTAAAGAAACAACTCCTTCTTGAATTCGAGCTCCACCACTATCATTTAAACCTATGAGAGGGGCACCATTTTCTAATGCTAAATCCATGATTTTACATATTTTCTCTGCATGTGTCTCTGATAGTGAGCCTCCAAAAACAGTAAAATCTTGTGCAAAAACATAGACTAAACGACCATTTACATATCCATAGCCAGTTATAACACCATCCCCTAAATATTTTTGCTTTTCCATTCCGAAATCTGTACTTCTATGTGTTACAAACATTCCAATTTCTTCAAAACTTCCTGCATCTAAGAATAAGTCAATACGCTCACGAGCTGTTAATTTTCCCTTACTATGTTGACTTTCTATTCTTTTCTCTCCTCCACCTAATTTACTCTCACTTATTTTTTCTTGTAATAATGCTAATTTATCCATATTTAAATTTAAGGGGTATTAATTGATAATTTGTCTCCAAAATTAAATTTTTTTTTGCATTTAAAAAATTTCAATGTCCAACTTACTAATGATTGCATTTAAATTATACACCAAAAAGTATAATTTTATTAAAATCAAATTTAATCTGTAATTTTGCAAGCCAAGTTTTTATTGCAAACCTAAGATATGAAAATTAAAATTGCTATTGATGGATACTCCTCCTGTGGAAAAAGTACATTAGCTAAAGATTTAGCTAAAGCTTTAAAATACACTTATATTGATACTGGTGCGATGTATCGTGCAATTACTTTGTATTTTTTGAGAAATACTATTGATATAGAAAATGAGGATGCCATAGAAAATGCTATAAAAAATATTCATATTCGTTATGGAGATGATGAGGAAGGCAGAAATCAAATATTCTTAAATGAGGAAAACGTTAGTGAAGAAATTCGTTCCATGCATGTGGCAAATAAAGTGAGTGAAGTAGCTAGCAAAAAGGCAGTAAGACGCTTTGCAGTAGCGCAACAAAGAGCATTAGGAAAAAACAAAGGAGTAATAATGGATGGTCGTGATATTGGAAATATTGTTTTTCCAGATGCTGAATTAAAAATATTTATGACGGCAAATGAAAAAACCAGAATCCAAAGAAGATATGCTGAATTAAGAATTAAAAATCCAGAAATTACTTTAGAAGAAGTAAAAGAGAATATCCAACAAAGGGATTATATCGATACACATAGAGAAGAAAGTCCTTTAAGACAATCTGAAGATGCAAAAGTTTTGGATAATAGTAATTTGAATAGAGAAGAACAGCTACAATTAGTTTTAGAGTGGGTAGATAGAATAATTGAAGAAATAAAAAACGAGGATTAGTTTTCCTCGTTTTTTTTATTTCTTTTATCTAAATGAATCCTCCCATAAAAATGAAAAAGGCAAAAAAGAAATACCTATATCAATAGTCCCCTTCTGTTTTAAAGTAGCATAACTAACATTTGAATTACCCCCAGAGATGCGTCTTCCTTGAAAAATTGAACCATCTTTTCCTTCCTCTCTAGACTGTATTACAGTTTTTGAACCAGGAGAAAAGTGCATGAATACATTCCACTGAATGCCTGCAAAAAATCCTGCTGTAATGGAAATATAAGGCTTTAAATCAAAATTCATAGCAATATGATCTCCGTAAGCTAAGAAGTAATAACTGGGTTGAATTCCTACTCCTGCAGTGAAAGAGCTTTTGTCATTTTTGTTTAAGGAGCTCATGCCTCCAGTACTAATATTTAATCCTAAAGGCACAGAAATACTGTATCCCATCATAGGGTTTTCAAAACGATTATTATTTTCAGGATCTATCCAGCTTTTAGGAAAATATTCATAAATATTACCTTTAGCACCATATCTAAATGTTAAACTTGAATTGTAGCCTATCTTTGTTAACCATAAATCTGTAGTTGCACCCATTCTCCAACTAAAAGCCATAAATGAACCATCCTCACCTTCCTCTCCAATTTTCTCTAATTTATCGTTTAAAATTGCATAAGTATAATTATAATCAAATCCTGTAAAACCTAAACCAAAGCCCATATCATAACTTTTATAAGATTTTCCTCTAACCGAATTCCCAGCCTCTTTAGCTCTATTATAAGTGGAAATCATTCTTCCAATAGATTGAGCTTCGGCAGTAAAACCTATAAGAAACATTGCAAAGAAAAAGACAATTAGCCCTGACAAATAACCTTTTTTATTCATATTTTAACTTTTATTGAACAAATAAAATTTAAATGTTTAAGATTTCAAAGTTATATCCAAAGTAATTGTCAAATTATTTCATCAAAGTATTCTACTCACTTTTAGTAAGTTTTTATTTTTTAATTTTTTATAAATAATCGGCTAAATAAATATATCTAACATTTTACTCTAAAAAAGGTATTTATTATTTCAAGACATGTGATTTTTTGACTTAAATACCTCATGAATTTATAAATAACAGATAGAGAATAGAAATTACAATATTATACCAGTTTTGTTTTTATTTAAAACCTTTATACATCATTTGTATTCCAATAATTGTAATAATTAAAATAAAAACCCTCTTAAGCCAATATGTATCTACATAAGTTAAAACTTTGGCACCAATTCTAGAACCTGCTAAGACTCCAATCATTACTGGAGCTGCAATTTCGGGGACTATATATCCTTTCTGCAAATATACCACTGCACTAGCTGCAGCGGTAACACCTATCATAAAATTAGAAGTTGTAGTACTTACTTTAAAAGGCATTTTCATGATATTATCCATAGCTAAAACTTTCAAAGCTCCAGAGCCAATTCCCAATAAACCTGATAATACCCCTGCCAAAGACATCATTGAAAATCCACCCCATACATTTGTTACTTTGTATGGCACAACTTTTCCTTTATCCTCATAGGAAGCATTAAGTCGTAAACGCTTTGCCCATCTGCTCTCTGGAACAGAATGTGTTTTCCTTTTTTTCCTAGCTCCATTTATCGCTGAAAAAATCAATACGGATCCAAAAATAATATTAATAGCATTTTTACTTGCAATATATACTGCTATGACTGCACCTATAACAGCTCCGATGGTAGTAGCAATTTCCAAAAATAAACCTATTCGTAAATTAGTGATTCCCTTCTTTAAAAAAGCAGTTGCAGCACCAGAAGAAGTTGCTATAACGGAGATTAAAGATGCGCCAATGGCATAATTTAAATCTATCCCTAAAACGATACTTAACAATGGTACTACGATTATTCCTCCACCTAATCCTGTGAGTGCACCCACAAATCCAGCTAAAAAACAGCCACTTATTATAGAAAGAATAAAGTATATATCAGACATATATTCCAAAGGTAAGAGTATTGCAAATATTTTCAGAATTTTTTTAAACATATTCGATTTTTACAACAAAACTTACTTAGCACATAAATAATACCACTGAATTTTTCCAGCATTTTTTGTATCTTTGTGCAAGTTATATTTAAAATATTTTAAAATCATACAAAATGTCTTATCGTATAGAAAAGGATACTTTAGGAGAAGTACATGTACCTTCTGAAGCTTATTATGGAGCACAGACACAGCGTTCCATTCAGAACTTCAAAATTGCTCAGGATATCAATAAAATGCCAAGAGAAATTATAGAAGCTTTTGCATATCTAAAAAAAGCAGCAGCTTTGACAAATAATGAATTAGGTGTTTTAAATGATGAAAAAAAGGATTTAATTATTAAAGCATGTGATGCTGTATTAAATGGAGAATTAGATGATCAATTTCCTTTAGTAGTTTGGCAAACAGGTTCTGGTACACAGTCCAATATGAACATGAATGAAGTTGTAGCTAATAAAGCACATGTTTTAAGTGGTGGAAAATTAAGTGATAAGGAGAAAAAAGTGCATCCTAATGATGATGTTAATAAATCACAATCTTCTAATGATACTTTTCCCACTGCTATGCATATTGCAGCATATAAAATCTTGGTAAACAAGACCATACCTGCTTTAGAAAAGCTAAGGGACACTTTTGAGCAAAAATCAAAAGATTATATGGAGGTAGTAAAGATAGGAAGAACACATTTAATGGATGCCACTCCATTAACCTTGGGGCAAGCATTGAGTGGTTTTACGGCACAATTAAACTTTGGTATTAAAGCAATCAAAAACACTTTAGCTCATTTAAGTCAATTAGCTTTAGGTGGAACAGCTGTAGGTACTGGAATTAATACTCCAAAAGGATATGCTCCTTTAGTTGCTAAAAAGATTAGCGAATTAACAGGTTTACCTTTTATCACAGCAGAAAATAAATTTGAAGCATTAGCGGCACATGATGCAATAGTAGAATCCCATGGAGCTTTAAAAACGGTGGCTACTTCTTTAATGAAGATAGCAAATGATATCCGTTTATTAGCATCGGGTCCTCGTGCAGGTTTAGCGGAAATAGCGATTCCAGAGAATGAACCTGGTTCTTCAATTATGCCAGGGAAAGTAAATCCTACACAATCTGAAGCATTAACTATGATTGCAGCGCAAGTATTAGGAAATGATGTTGCTATCAATGTTGGTGGTGCAAATGGTCATTTAGAGCTGAATGTATTTAAACCAATGATGATTTATAATTTCTTACACAGTGCTCGCTTAATTGCTGATGGTTGTATTTCTTTCAATGATAATTGTGCAGTAGGAATTGAACCAATTCAAGAAAATATCGATGCACACTTAAATAACTCATTGATGCTTGTAACTGCTTTGAATACAAAGATTGGATATTATAAAGCTGCAGAGATAGCCCAAACAGCACATAAGGAAGGAAAAACATTAAAAGAAGTAGCCGTTGCATTGGGATATTTAACGGAAGAAGAGTTTGACCAGTGGGTAAACCCTAGAGATATGGTAGGTTTTGATTAAAAAATTAGGCAAAGTCATTAAAAATTGACAACTTTGCACCGAAAATTAAAAATAAGTCTCTATTTTTGGTTTTCACAAAGTAAATTATTTATATTTGAAAGATACTTTTTAAAAAGATTATTTTAATTCTAATAAAAAGTATATTTTTGCACCTATTAAATAAAATTGCAACATTATGTCAGAAATTGCTAATCGCGTAAAAAAAATTATCGTTGACAAATTAGGAGTTGACGAGTCTGAAGTAACAAACGAAGCTAACTTTACAAATGATTTAGGAGCTGATTCTTTAGACACAGTAGAATTAATGATGGAATTTGAAAAAGAATTCAATATCTCTATCCCAGATGATCAAGCTGAAAACATTGCTAGCGTTGGTCAAGTAATCTCTTATTTAGAAGAGCATGTAAAATAATTTATTAGATAACTCAAATAAATTTGTTAAATGAATATTCCGTTAAAACGTGTTGTGATAACGGGCCTCGGTGCCCTAACCCCTATTGGTAATACAGTAGATCAATATTGGTCTGCCTTGAAAGATGGTGTTTCGGGCGCCGATTTCATTAAACAATTTGATGCTAGTAAATTCAAAACTAGATTTGCTTGTGAATTAAAAGACTTCAATGTAGAAGACTATATGCATAGAAGAGATGCGCGTAGATTAGACCGCTTCTCTCAAATTGCAATGATTGCTGCTGATGAAGCTATAAAAAATGCAAATCTAGAACAGGAAGGAATTGATAAGGATAGAGTAGGGGTAATATGGTCATCAGGAATTGGTGGTATGATTACTTTTATTGAAGAAATGAAAAACTACCATGATGGAGATGGTACTCCTCGTTTTAATCCTTTCTTTATTCCTAAATTAATATTAGATATTGCTGCAGGACACATTTCTATGAAATATGGATATAGAGGTCCTAACTTTGCAACAGTTAGCGCATGTGCAAGTTCTACGCATGGCTTAATTGATGCTTTTAATTATATTCGACTTGGTAAAGCGGATGCTTTTGTTACTGGAGGGTCAGAAGCTGTAGTTACAGAATCTGGAATTGGAGGATTCAATGCTATGAAAGCTTTATCTGAAAGAAATGAAGATCCGAAATCTGCAAGCAGACCTTTTGATAAAACAAGAGATGGTTTTGTTTTAGGAGAGGGTGGAGGTTCTTTAATTTTGGAAGAATTAGAACATGCAAAGAAAAGAGGTGCTAATATTATATGTGAAGTTGTAGGTGGTGGAATGAGCGCAGATGCTTACCATTTAACTGCTCCACATCCAGAAGGACTAGGAGTAATCAATGTGATGAATAATGCATTAGAAGATGCAAATTTAAAACCAGAAGACATTGATTATATAAATGTACATGGTACTTCAACACCAATAGGTGATGTAGCAGAAATTACAGCTATAGAAAAAGTATTTAAAGAACATGCTACAAAATTAAATATTAGCTCTACAAAATCAATGACAGGTCATTTATTAGGAGCTGCAGGTGCTATAGAAGCTATTGCTACCGTTTTAGCTTTAAAAAATAATATTATACCTCCTACGATAAATCACAAAGTAGTAGATCCTGATATTAACCCAGACCTAAATCTTACATTAAATACGTATCAAGAACGAGAAGTAAAGGCCGCAATTAGTAATACATTTGGCTTTGGAGGTCATAACGCTTCTGTTA
>DATGSF010000035.1:0-3038 GCA_035302865.1 Chitinophagaceae bacterium | reverse complement strand
CTTTTCTTGTCAAAACAGCGAAAACAGTTTATCAGAAGAGAAAACTATTTTGCTTGAAGAGGGATATTGGCAAGGAAGTTTAAATATTCAAGGCTATGATCTTCTATTTGATTTTTCAGTAGATGAAAACCAAAAATGGATTATTTATAATGATGAAGAAATAGTTCCTTTAAATACAGTAGAAAAGAAACAAGACAATTATCAGATTACTTTTGTTACCTATCCTAATTACTTTAATTTCAATATTGATTCATTAGGTAATTTATCGGGTTACTTTTATAATCCTGATATTGGAGAAGCTTCTCAATTAGATTTTACTGCTCGATATGTAGGAAAAGAAAAGGCTGAACAAAGAAAAACAGAAAGTACATTTACGGTTGATGGAAATTGGAGAACTCTTTTTAGACCAGGCGCAGATAATGAATACCCTGCAGTAGGTAAATTCACTCAAAATGAAAATGAAGTAAGAGGTACTTTTTTAAAACGCTCGGGTGATTCTCGTTTTCTTAAAGGAATGATGGATAAGGACAGCTTAATACTTACGAGTTTTGATGGTTCTCATGCTTCAATTTATTTAGCTCATCTTAAAAACGACACTTTATTTGGGACGTTAATTAATAGAAATGAAGGAAGTACTTCGTGGATTGCTTTTAGAGATGATAATTATACTTTAGGTGATACAGATGAGTTTACCTATTTAGTTAAAGATACTTTTCAACTTCAATTAAAAACAATGGAAGGTGAAGATTTTTATTTTCCGAATCCAAATTATGAAAACAAAGTTGTAATTATTCAAATTATGGGTACTTGGTGTCCAAATTGTTTGGATGAAACAGTTTTCTTTAAAGAATTATATGAAAAATATAATCATCAAGGTTTAGAAATTATTTCTGTTGGGTACGAACGACCTGAAAAATTTGAAGACCAAGTTGCTCGTTTAAAGCGTTATCAAGAAAATACGGATATTCCTTATTTAATGATATTAGGAAACGGTTTAGCAAACAATAAAGCATCAGAAGACTTCTCTATGTTGAATAGAGTATCTGCATTTCCAACTTCAATTTTTCTGAATAGAAAAGGTGATGTTGTAAAAATTAAAACAGGATTTTCAGGACCAGGAACTGGAGAGTTGTACGAACAAAGTAAGAAAGAAATACAAAATCTTGTAGAGGAATTATTAGATAACGAATAAAGTCCTGTTATTTACAATTAATTTTATCAATTCTTCTTTGGTGTCTTCCTCCTTCAAATTCTGTGTTTAAAAATACTTCTGTAATTTTAATTCCTTCTTCCACTGAAATAAATCTACCTGGCAGAGAAAGTATGTTTGCATCATTGTGTTTTCTTGCTAATTCAGCGATTTCTTCTTTCCAGCATAATGCACCTCTAATTCCCTTATGAGAATTTACTGTCATGTTAATTCCATTACCGCTTCCACAAATAACAATGCCTAAACCACCATTATCTTCTATAAATTGTGCAACTGGATGACCATAATCTGGATAATCAATACTTTCTTCTGAATGTGTACCAAAATCCTTAAATTCGTAGCCTTGCTCTTTGAAATATTTAATAATTTCTTGTTTTAATTTGAATCCAGCATGATCTGATCCGATAGGAATAATTTTGTTTAACATAACTTTATCATTTTTATACAAATTTAAACAATAAACATTGCATATTACTTATAAACAATTAGTTTTTTACGCCTTTGAAAAAGCCAATAAAGACTAGCTTTAAATATTTTTTTTATCTACAACGATATGAACAATTTTAAAAAATTCTGTGTATAACATTCAATAAGTTTCTCTTGCTTTTTATTAAAAAAATTCCAATCAAAAATAGAAATGAGAAAGTCAATAGTAAGTTGTTATTTTTTATGCCAATCTATCCACATTCAAAAATGATTAATTTTAACAATAATTAAAAAAAACTTATTCAATTTGTTGTAATTTTGTATTATGTTAATAACATTATAACTTACTGTAAATTAAATTTATATAACTTAAATTTTGTTTATAAAAGCAGTTAATTTTGTTGATATCGTAAAAAACAAGTAAAAGCTAAAAAAGTAATACAACATATCAACAATATAATAATAGTAGTAAATATTTTTTAAAATTTTTCTTTTTTTTATTTATTAATTAATGGATGAAAAAATCTAATTTTTGTTTTTGAAAATAAATTCGTTATCTTCTTTCTAAAATCTTAAAAATATAATTATTTTAGCTAAACAATTTTTAATTTATCTATTAAAATGGTCGGTTAGTCGAAGAATTATATATTTTTGTGGAATATTTCTTTTTTGTAATCAAATCTTAAAAATTAGAATTTTATATAAATAATATAATGGCGAAAATTAAAGTATTAGTTGTAGAGGATGAATCTATCATTTCTAAAGATATTCAGCACAGTTTAAATCGTTTGGGATATACAGTTGTTGGATCTACTGCTACGGGAGAAGAAGCTGTTGAATTAGCATCTTCAAAGTCACCTGACATTGTGATTATTGATATTATGCTAAAAGGAGACATGAATGGTATTGAAGCAGCAGAAATTATTAAGAATACCTTAGAAATTCCTGTAATATTTTTAACTGCCTACGCCGATGAAGCTACTATAGAAAAAGCTAAAATTTTAGAACCAAATGGATATATTATAAAGCCTTTTAAAGAAATAGATTTACACAGTTCTATTGAGATTGCTTTGTACAAGTCACAACGAGAAAAATTAATTCAAAAAGAAAGAGATTATCTTTATACCATTGTAGAGGGAAAAGAAACACAAGATTTTATTTTCGTAAAATCAAACTCGAGGTTAGTCAAGCTGAATACAAATGACATTTATTTTGTGGAAGCTCTTAAGGATTATGTAGTCATTAATACTGTAGATAAACGCTATACAATTCATTCCACAATGAAGGATATTTATTCTAAATTAGGAGAAACTGATTTTATTAGAGTTCATCGCTCTTTTATCGTTAGAATTGATAAAATTTCTTCTATCGAATATCCAAATTTACAATTAGAAAATGATAA
>DATGSF010000034.1:0-8162 GCA_035302865.1 Chitinophagaceae bacterium | reverse complement strand
AGCTTAAAAAGGGGAGAAATCCTCCTTTTTATTCTAAAAAAAACAATAACACAAATAAAAAATAGGAAAAACTTAATTTATCAGTAAAAATCGATAATAAAATAGCCGTCATCAAAATGAACTTTTGAGACGGCTACTTTTGCGGACTGGACGGGACTCGAACCCGCGACCTCCGCCGTGACAGGGCGGCATTCTAACCAACTGAACTACCAATCCTTGCTTTGTTGCTTGGCAAAGGTAAAACTCTTTTTTTAATCTGCCAAATCTTTTTTTAAAAATTTTTAAAAAGAACTCTTATAAGACTTTTGTAAGGCACCCTTAGTAAGTAAATCCCAAGTTCTACCTAAATCCTCACTACGATATATACCTGTATTTGTTCCCATGTATATATAGTCCTTTATATTGTCATTTTTAAATGTATTTCTTTTATGGGTTAAAGTGTACACCTCAGTTTCTTTTTCCAAACCACCAAAGGCCTCTACAAACCTACCATTATCATTAAAATAACTTCCCTTATCCGTTCCAACAACTAGAGTAGATCCGTATCCACCACTCACTGCTGCATTATATTTAATTCGCGTTGGTAAATCTCCCTGTTCAATTCTTGTCCAAAAGTTTCCTTCATCTTCGCTATACCAGGCACCACCTCTACCATTATAATCTACTAAAAATATATGAGTTGCATTTGAAGTTAAATAATATTCAGTTCCTGTAACTGGAAAGAAACCTTCTGAAGTTACTGGCTCCCAAGCTTCATCATTATTTACTTTTTTTAACAATAAATTACTTTTATTAGAATAAGCAAAAATAGTTCCATTTCCTAATTCTGCATAACTGGATATTTTATAGGAAGGAGGAAGGTTTTCAGGTAAGTAATCTTCTTCTTCTTCTTGCCATGTTTCACCAGCATCATCACTATAAATTATTCCTCTTCCAAATTTGCCTGCTATATAAATACGATCTTGATGTATAGAGGATAGCATCATTGACTCCCATGGATATAATTCATAATCTTCAAAAGTAGCATTGAAGCTTTTGCCTTCATTACTGCTTTTATGTAATTTGGCTTTTATAATGAATAAATTTTCTCCAGAAGCCATTATATGAGATATAGGATAGCCATCCGTTGGGAATTTTATATTAAAATCTATCCCATTATTAGTATGAATGATTGAGCCATCCTCAGCACCCATATATAGACCATAAGGTGTGCGTACTACTTTATTGTTATCCTCGCCTAAAGAACTGTATTTTTCACAGCTATATAGACCTGCAAGCAATCCTATACTTAAGGAAAGCTTCAGAAAGGAAGAGTGTAATCTTCTTTTCATATGATTTTGATTTAATAAATTTCTAATTACCAAACTCTGGTAGATTGCTAAAATAATAAAATGCTGGATTAATTCAAATGTTTTATGAAAATTCTATACTTTATTTTCCAATAAAGTTTGCTTTACGCTTTTCCATAAACGCTTTAGTACCTTCTTTTTTATCCTCAGTTTCAAAACAAGCACCGAATTTTTCAATTTCATCCTCAAAGCCTTTTGAGGAAACAGTTGCTGCCTCATTAACTAAGGAAATTATATGTTTAATTGCAATGGGTGCTTTACTTAAGATGTTTTCTAATATTGATTTAGTCTCTTTTAATAAATCTTGTGAAGAGAAAACATAATTAGTTAAACCCCAAGCTTCGGCTTGTTTTGCTTTTATCATTTTAGCACTAATTAATAATTCCATTGCACGTCCTTTTCCAATTAATTGTACTAATCTTTGTGTGCCTCCATATCCTGGAATTAGTCCTAGATTTACTTCAGGTTGCCCAAATTGTGCATTTTCAGAGGCAGTTCTAAAATGACATGCCATTGCTAATTCGCACCCGCCTCCAAGTGCAAAACCATTTACAGCAGCAATAATTGGTTTAGGCGCATTTTCGATTTTGTTAAATACCAAATCAGCTCCTCTTTGTGCTAAAGACGCTCCTTGATTATCGTCTAATCCTTCAAACTCTGATATATCTGCACCAGCTACAAATGCTTTATCACCAGCACCTGTTATAATTGCACCTTTTATTTCCTCTTGAGTATAAACTGCTTCTAACGCTTTTCCTAAATCCGTGATTACATCCTTATTTAATGCATTCATTTTATCAGGACGGTTAATAGTTATAATTAAAATTCCATTTTCTAATTCAGTTAATACAGTTGGTAATGATAAATAACTCATATATTTTTTATTTTTTTAAAATTAATAAAACTTCATGGATTCTATTAATATTTCCATGTCTTCCTTTAAATAATTTAATACTGGTCTTATACTATCTACATTTGGGGTTACATCAAAATATAAAGCACCGCGTAAAAAATGCTTCGTTGTATCAGAAAGCATGAATTGGTAATTAGAAGCAGTATTACCACCGACTTCATAATAAATTCCTAATAGTCCATTTTCAGTTATAAAATCGGGAGTATGTATAAAATCTGCTTTAATATCATGCTTATAACTTAGCCTAAAAGATTCGTCTAGCAATTGGTCAAAACTCTGTTCTTCCTTTATTTCTTTATAACTTAAATAAATAGTTGCATTATAGCTTGGAAAATCAATATTTAACCAATAAGGACTGTTTTCTTCCTTAACTAATTGCGTGTCTTGTGAAATTTTAGCTATATCTGCATATAAAAAACTATAAGGAAAATCTGGATTATCAAATGGTATGTAGTTTTTATTCTCAGGAAAGTCTATACGCGCATAACCCCTAGGTTTTGGAGTAGCTACATTTGGTCTGCATGATATAAATAACATACAAGAAGATAAAATGATTATAAGACTTCTATAAAATGCATTCATAACTTTTATTCTATTTCTTTTTCTGCTTTGTTTAATATTTCTGTTGCCTCTTGATTTTCTTGCTCAAATTCCGGTGCTTTTTTAAGCATTGGAGGTAAGCTGTTCTGTAAATCTTCTATATCCTTAGCTTTTAAATTGTTTTCCATCTTAAATTCTTCAAAATCCTTTTCTTCATCTGATAAATCATCTATATAAATTTCTTCCATTTTATTTACTGCATAATGCAAAGCTGAATCTAAAAACTTTGCATTGTTTTTATACCAGGACATATATTCTTTAAATAATTTAAAATCTATGTCATGTCTTTCTAAAATTTCTTGATAATAATATGCTAGACTATCGAAATTTCTTTCTTGCTTTTTTTTATTGTCTAATAATAAACTATCGGAGAAATTTCCAATACTTTTCATTTCTGCGAATTGTAATTCTAATAATATAATTCCCATTTCCTCTGTTGTAATAGGAGGAATTAACTCTCCATCTTTGGTTTTTCTACATGCAGTAAAAAACAACAAAATGCAAATAATTATATAGCTACTATTTTTGTAAATACTCATTATCGTACTCTTCTATATTTATTAGAATTGCTCACATCCATTTGCATAAAATCTTGAACTAATTTTTGTTTTTCTTCTTGAGGAGCTTTATTTAAAAAATTAACCCATTCATCTGCTTTGGTAGTAAAATATATTTGCATTAAATAAGAACCAGTATTGCTACGAGCAAGATTTTTTAACTCAGGAACTATTTTTAAAATATTGTTTACTGCGCCTTCAGGATCTTGAAGCATTTCATCTAGTCCTTTTCTATGATAATTATACCACATTTCCCTAAAATCTTTATATCTTGGATTTAATATTTGATTAATTAAAGCATGCCTATTTCTTCCTTGGGTGCCTTTTGCCTCCCATCCAGGAATGTTATCCTGATCTTTTGGTGCATTTAACACAACGTTTTCCGCCTTTCTGAAGTATTTCTCTCCTCCATTTAATTCAAATGAATCATAATCAAAACCTATAACAATATAAGTATAATATGCTACTAATGCTGTTAAATTAGATATTAAAGCATTGGTTCCAGCTACATCATTATCAGAAAACTGTAATACTGTAGAGCTTTCGTAATAGAATTTTATTTCTGAATCTTGTATGGTAAAGGTGGGTGATTTGTAATTTGTATTATATACAGGTCTTGAGGCTTGAATGGATAATGTACCGCGAAATACATTTTTTTCCGTCATTTCATTTATTACAATGTGGTAGTTACATTCTATTCTTTCATCGGGTGCAAAATCCTCATCTGTCCATTTATGATTGTTAATAAATGCATTTAGGTTTGTCTCTAAATCTTTAAATACACTATTATCAATTCCTTGTATTCTATGTGCGGTTACTTCCACATTTCCTCTAATGTCTTGTGCCTTAAGTTTTATTGAAAATACAAGTAGAAATAAGAGCATAAAGGTTGTAATGCTCCCTATTTTATTTTGGATTTTGTATGAATTGCATAACATAACTTGGTATTTCATCTTTACTTATTAAAGGTAAAGCTTTTTCTGGATATTTTTTAGATAAAATAGTTACTTTATTCGTATCAGTTCCAAATCCCGCGCCAGTATCACTTAGTGAATTTAACAGTATAAAATCAGCTTTCTTTTTATCTAATTTCTTTTTAGCATTTTCCAATTCGTTTTCTGTTTCTAATGCAAAACCAATAACTGTTTGATTTTCTTTTTTATGTTCTCCAACATAAGCAAGAATATCCGGATTTTTTATAAGTTTTATTGTAAAATCATCCTTTTCTTTATCTTGTTTTTTTATTTTTTCTGTGGAGTAATCTCTGGGTTTATAATCTGAAACTGCAGCAGCCATTATAAACAAATCTGCATTATGCATAAAACTTTGTACTTTTTCCATCATATCATCTGCTGAAATAACATGATGCACTGAAATATTTTTGTTTTGTACTTTTTCCTTACTTGGACCTAGTATTAATTCTACTTGCACGCCATTTTTTGCTAAATACTTAGCAAAGGCTATGCCCATTTTTCCTGAAGAGAAATTACCTATAAAGCGTACTGGGTCCAATTTTTCATAAGTTGGACCAGCAGTGATTACGGCTCTTTTGTAAGGGAGGCTTTGCTGTTGTTCTTGCAAGTGCTTATATATAAAATCTCTTATTTCTTCAGGTTCTGCCATTCTACCAGGGCCTATTAATCCACTTGCTAATTCACCAGAGGCAACAGGTATTAAATGGTTTCCATAAGAAAGAAGAGTATTAATATTTTTTTGAGTGCTAGGATGTTTCCACATATCTAGATCCATTGCTGGAGCAAAATAAATGGGACATTTTGCAGATAAGTAAACAGCAGTTAATAAATTATCACATAAACCGTATGCAAATTTTGCTAAAGTATTAGCAGTAAGTGGTGCGATTATAAATATATCAGCCCATAATGCTAATGCAACATGATTATTCCATTGTGTGGAATCATTAATATCAGAAAGAACAGGATTTTTAGCAACTGTAGATAGGCTAACAGAGCTTACCAAATCAAGTGCTGATTTACTTGCTATAACTTTTACTTCAGCACCTTCTTTTATAAGTAAACGCACAAAGTGGGGAAGTTTGTAAGCTGCAATGCTTCCTGTAATCCCCACTAGTATTTTTTTATTTTGAAATTTCTTATTCTTCATCCTTTAATCTATAATAGATTTTATCTTCCTCTAATTCATTCAGAGCTTGCAAAGCTGGGTTTGCCATTCTTTCATAAAATTTAGAAATTTCTATTTGCTCTCTATTTTCATGTATTTCCTCAAGAGAATCTGTGTGATTAGCAAAGTCATCTAATTTTTGATGTAGTTCTTCTTTCATAGAAACATTAATTTGCTCTGCTCTTTTTGAAGCTATAGCTACACCTAAATAAGTGTTGCCTGTTATTTTTCTAAAACTATCTACATCTTTTGTTTCTAAATATGGATTTAATGTAGAGATTAATTTTTTATTTGTGCTCATTGGATAATTCTTTAATTTTGTTATTGGAATAATTTGCTATTGATTTGCTTTCCTCAATATAAGTAGAATTTGGGAAATAATCTTTTAAATCTTTAATATTTTCTAAAACTGCCTCAAAACGCTCTAACTGCCTTCTTTCTCTACTGGCTTTTGCGTATTCGAATCTACTTAAAATCATCATATAATAATAATAATCTACATTGTTAGCATCGGGATAGTCCAAGGTTAAAATTTCATAGGCTGTAACAGCATTCTTATATCTTTGCATATCAAAATATAATTGTGCTGCAGCTTCGTCTTTTTTCTTGAGTTTCTCTCTGCCCTGATTTATAAGATTGTATGCTTCAGTAATGTATTTCGAATCTGGAAATAAAGCTGTATATTGTTGTAAAGCTCGAATTGCATTCCTTGTACTTGTTTGATCTAATTTATAGTCTGGAGCATCTAAGAATAAGGATTTTGCATACATAAATTGCATTTCTTCCACTCTTTTGCTTCGTGGGAAATGTTCTACAAAGCTTTTAAATTGATAAGATGCAGAGAGATAGTCCTTCATATTATAAAGAGAATAACAATACCTATAATATAGCTCTTCGTAATTTGGTGTACCTCGAAAAGCAGGCATTAAACTCTCATATACTTCATTGGCTTTCCACCATTTCTCATTATCAAAATACTCATTAGCTTTTGTAAGTTTATAATTTAAGTCTGTGCTTTTGAGAATTTTTTCATGTTTGCTACAAGAAGCCAGAATTAAAACAATAAATAAGCTGAGTATGGAATAATATTTTTTCATGTATTACAAAAGTAATGATTTTTTTTAATTTTATTTCGCTAATTTGAATGGAATAATCTATTCAATTGATAAACGTATTATTAGTATTTTATAGTATGAATTGCTAATAATTAGTTTATTTTAGAAAATAGGAAAAGTCAATTCTATGTAGAATTGACTTTTCTTGAATTGTTTTTAGCAGGGAATTATTTTTTGATTTCCTTTGCTCCTTCTAATAATACCGTTGTTTTATTGTTAGAAGTTTCTACGAATCCGCCTTCGATTTCATATTCTAAGACTTGATTCTCTGCTTTATCAATTTTTATTTTCATTTTACCTTTACCTAAAGCTGCCACTAAAGGAGCATGGTTTTCTAATATTTCAAATAAACCATTGGTTCCAGCAAGTTGAACTCCATATACTTTTCCTGAATAAATATTTTGTTCAGGACTTAAAATGTCTAATTGCATTTTTTATTATTTTTAAATCCTATGATTATTTAGCCGCTTCTGCTAATAATTTTTTTCCTTTTTCAATAGCTTCATCAATAGTACCTACTAAGTTGAAAGCTGCTTCAGGATACTCATCTACTTCACCGTCTAATATCATATTAAATCCACGGATAGTTTCTTCTAAAGGAACTAAAACCCCTTGAAGTCCCGTAAATTGTTCAGCTACATGGAATGGTTGTGATAAGAAACGTTGTACACGACGTGCTCTTGAAACTACTAGCTTATCTTCTTCAGATAATTCATCCATTCCTAAAATAGCAATAATATCTTGTAATTCTTTATAACGTTGTAAAATATATTTTACTCTGTTAGCGCATTCATAGTGTTCTTTACCTACGATATCTGGAGTCAATATTCTTGACGTTGAATCTAAAGGGTCTACTGCAGGATAAATACCTAAATCCGCAATTTTACGTGATAATACAGTAGTAGCATCTAAGTGTGCGAAAGTAGTCGCTGGAGCAGGATCCGTTAAGTCATCTGCTGGTACATAAACAGCTTGTACAGACGTAATAGAACCACTCTTAGTTGATGTAATACGCTCTTGCATTAATCCCATTTCTGTAGCAAGTGTAGGCTGATATCCTACCGCAGAAGGCATACGCCCTAAAAGCGCAGAAACCTCTGATCCTGCTTGTGTAAAACGGAAAATATTATCTACGAAAAATAAAATATCTCTACCTTGCTCTGTTCCATCTCCATCACGGAAGTATTCCGCTAATGTTAAACCTGATAAAGCAACTCTAGCACGTGCACCCGGTGGCTCATTCATTTGACCGAATACGAAAGTTGCTTTAGATTCTTCTAATCCTTTTAAATCAACGGTATCTAAATCCCAACCTCCTGCATTCATACTATCAATGAACTTGTCACCATAAGTAACAATTCCCGCTTCAATCATCTCGCGCATTAAATCATTTCCTTCACGAGTACGCTCACCTACACCTGCAAATACTGAAAGACCTCCGTGTCCTTTTGCAATATTGTTAATTAATTCTTGAATTAATACTGTTTTA
>DATGSF010000033.1:0-6850 GCA_035302865.1 Chitinophagaceae bacterium | reverse complement strand
ACTGGAGTAATTCCGTTATTTAATATCCCAATTTTTGAAGGAAAAGCCCATTCTGAATCATATGGTAATATTTTTCATGCAGGAATTAATGCCAAAACTGTTTTATTTAGCGGTTTTCAAATTGAAAATGGTGCTAAGGCTTTAGAGGAAAAAAAGAAAGCTACTGCATATTTAACGGAAGCTGAAAAAGAAAAATTAGTAACGGAAGTAATTCAATCATTTGATCAATTACATGTTTTAAATGCAGTAGATAAACTTTTAGAAGAAAGTAAAAACAGATTGGATGTAGAAAACAATCGTGTTGAAAGAGCAATAAAGGAAGGTTTAACTATACCCTATGATAGAGAAAAAATCAAATTAGCAAGTTTGGAATTAGAATCCAAACAAATTGAAATGGAAGGGAAAAGAAACTTACTTTATCAAAAAATTTATTATTTAACAGGATACAATAAGGAGGAAGTAGAACAAGTAATTTATCAATTGCAACCTTATACTTTAAATGAAGATTTAACAATTGAAAATAAGCAAGAGTTAAAGGCATTAGAATCATTTAAAAATGCAACTGATTATTTAATAAAAAAAGAAAAGGGATCTTATTTACCTGTCCTCGGTGCTTTTGGTTCATTAAATTATGCAAGTTTATTTAATGCTGGAGTAAAAACCAATGAAATTGCTGGTAGAAATATTCCTCTTCATGCTAAGATTAATGAATTTACACTTGGGCCTAACTGGATGTTAGGAGTTTCTATGCAATGGGAAATATTTGGAGGTTTTGAAAGAAAAAATAAGGTAAAAATGGCTGAAATCCAATCACGTCAAATAGAAAACCAATTGAATGATACCAAAGAGAAACTGGAGTTACTTTTAGCAAATAATCTAACTAATTATAAAATACAAAATAAAGTCTATCAAAACAATATTGAAAAAGAACATATTGCTGAGAAAAATTTATTTATGGCAACACGTCAATATCAAGAAGGATTAATAAGTATTTCAGAAAGATTGGAAGCTGAAAATGATTTTTTTAAAGCGAGTACAGAAAAAATTGAAAGCTTAATGCAACAAAGAAAAACAGCTTTAGAAGCTTTATCTGCTACTGGAGATTTAATGCAAATTATTTCAAAATAAATATTTAAAAATGAAAAAAACACAAATTGTATTATTAGGTATAATTGCTCCTTTTATCTTAATAGGATGTAACAACAAAACTATAAATAATGAATTACAAGGAAAAGTAGAAAGAGAGCAAATAGGAATAGTTACAAAAGTTCCTGGGAAAATTGTAGAAATGCGTGTTGTTGAAGGTGAATTTGTAAGAAAAGGAGATACTTTAGCTATATTGGATATCCCAGAAGTGGATGCTAAAAAAAGTCAAGCACAAGGTGCTGTAAATGCAGCAAGTGCACAATATCAAATGGCTATAAAAGGCGCTACAGATAATCAATTGAAGCAACTTCAAGCAAAAAAGACAGCATTAAAAGAGCAATATGAATTTGCTAAGAAGTCTATAGAACGTTTATCTAATATGTTGGAAGATTCTTTAGTTTCACAACAAGCTTATGATGAAGCTTTTGCTAAATATCAAGGTGCTCAAGCACAATACTTGGCTGTTCAAGCTGAAATATCGGATGTAGAGAATGGTGTACGTAAGGAACAACAATTAATGGCTTTAGGGCAGCAAGAAAGAGCTTTAGGAGCTTTACAAGAAGTATCTGTTGCTGATTCTGAACGATATATTATCGCTCCTCAGGATATGACAATTGAATCTATAACATTAAAAGTTGGAGAACTTTCTTTACCAGGTTATACATTAATTAGTGGTAGTATTGCAGAATCCACTTATTTTAGATTTACTATTCCTGAAAGTCAATTAAGCAAAGTAGAAAAAAATCAAGAAGTAATAGTACGTGTAGTTTATAACAATAAAAATGTTGCTGGTAAAATTAAATCCATTAAAGTATTAAACTCTTATGCAAATATTTCAACCGCTTATCCTGATTATGAAATTCCAGAAAGCTTATTTGAGATTCAGGTACAACCTATGGATATAGAAGAAGCGAAGAACTTGTTCGAAAAGACAACTGTAACATTAGAACTTTAAAACTTAAAATAATGAATAACTTTTTTGCTCTTTTAAAAAGAGAGTTTGGATTATTTTGGAATAATAGTGTATTGCGTATTTTATTTATTGGGGCTCCCATAATGTATGCCGTACTTATGGGATTTGTCTATAAAAAAGGAAAAGTAACTGATCTACCAATAATAGTTGTTGATGAAGATCAAAGTGCAATGAGTGCTAAAATGATAGAAATGATGGATGATACGGAGGTTTTAGAAGTGGCATTTTTGCGTTATGATCAAAATGATTTAGCAAAGATTGTAGCAGAAAATGATAATATACCCGCTGTAGTGATTATTCCTAAGAATTTTGAAAAGCATGTAATGACTAAGCAATATCCTGAAGTAATAACCATTGTAAACACTTCTAACGTGCTTACAGCCAATTATGCTTCTACTGCTTTACAAATATCTCTTGGAACTTTGAAAGCAGGAATCCAAATAGAAGCCTTAAAAAAGCAAGGTATGCCTGAGAGTATTGCAATGACTCAGTATGAACCTTTTAAAACAACTTTTATTAAGAAATTTAATAGAAGTACCAATTATATGTATTTTTTATGGCCAGGAATTTTAGCAACAGTATTGCAACAAGTTTTATTATTAGCTTTAGCATTAAGCTTTGCATTTGAATATGAGAATGGAACTTTTAATAGTTTGGTAAGTGAAAATAAATCTATTATTAAAATAATGGCAATAAAGATAATTCCTTATTTGCTAATGAGTTTAGGTATTTGGGGATTATATTATTTATTTACCTTTTGGTTTAGAATTCCTGTTAGTGACAATCTATTAGCATTAACTTTTGTAGCTGGTGTGTTTGTTTTATCTGTTAGTTTTATTGGAATTTTAGTAAGTATTTTAATTCCTAATCAATTAAAAGCAACAGAAGTATTAATGGTTATAGCTACACCAAGCTTTATTTTAAGTGGATTCACATGGCCATTATCACAAATGCCAACTTGGGTTGTTGGAATAGCTAATGGAATTCCATTAACACATTTTCTAAAAGCATTTAGAATATTATTAATTGAAGATGGGACATTAGCACAAACTTCTTCTTCTATATGGGCAATGATATCGATTGGAATAATATGTGCAGTCTTATCTTATATTGCTTTATATTTTAAAAAGAAATCAGTTTTAAAAAGTGTAAAATAATATGTAAATATACAAAATCCCATTTCTTAAAAATGGGATTTTGTATTAAAACTTAATTATAAATAGATTCTTTCTTAAAGTGTTTTGTTAATAAGTAATAAACTACAGCACGGTATTTATTTCTATTAGACATTCCGTATTGTTCCATAACTTTTTGAATAGCTTCATCCAGTTTATCACTTTCAGATAATCCTAATTTTTTAATTAAGAAGTTGTTTTTCACTGTTGCTAATTCTTGCGGATCTGAAGTGGATACTGTAGATGCGTCTCTATTATAGATAGAAGGACCACAACCAATGGTTACTTTTGTTAACAAATCCATATCAGGATTTACTCCACATTTTTCTTTTAAGTCTTCAGCATACTTCTGAATTAATTCATCTCTTTTTCCCATAAATAAAATTATTTTCAAGTTAAATGTTTCAGCTATAAATATACAAATAATATTTATTAATTATCTTAAAATTAAGCAACAAATTTTCTGATTACAGTTCTTCATAATCTATATACTCACCGTCTATACTTTCTCTTGGTTTTTCTTTTGTTTTGTATTGATTATTCTGATTATTACCAAAAGATTGATTGTAATTATTTTGTTGATTCATTATTCTAGTCCATTCTTGTTTTGCTTTTTTCCTAAATCGTAAAAATGGAAAAAGAAAGTTTAACAAAAAACGAAGAAGTAAATATAAAAACAGGCTTATAAAAAATACCTTAAAAAGCATAATATTATTTTTATGACCTATAAAGTTACAAATATTTTTTTATATAGTAAACATGTTAACTATACAAAAACAAAAATCCTATAGTATCTTACCATAGGATTTTTAATATTAAATTTTCAGAAAAACTTAAACAAGCTCTTCTTCTAATTCTACTACGTTAATAATGGTTTTTTCTCTAGTTTTTCTAAATTCTACCATACCATCTGTTAATGCGAAAATAGTGAAATCTTTTCCCATTCCTACATTTTTTCCAGGATGGTATACTGTACCTTTTTGACGTACAATAATATTTCCAGAGATTACAGGTTGTCCTCCAAATACTTTAACACCCAATCTTTTGCTATGGGAATCTCTACCGTTTTTTGAACTACCTCCACCTACTTTATGAGCCATAATATATTATTTTTTAAAGTCAATAATTTCTTTTCATCTATTTAAGCAATAGATTGAATTTTAATTTTAGTTAAATGTTGACGATGTCCTTTATTTCGTTTATAACCTTTACGTCTTTTCTTTTTGAAAACTATTACTTTATCTCCTTTTAAATGATCTAAAATCTCAGCTTTAACTACTACAGATTCTACATCTTTTCCTAAAGTGATATTCCCATTAGAGCTAGTCATTACAACCTCTTTAAACTCTACTTCATCTCCAGTATTTCCTGAAAGACGGTTTACGAAAATTTCATCATTTTCTTTTACTCTAAATTGCTGTCCTGCTATTGTTACAACTGCAAACATATTCTAAGTTTTTTGCAAAATTAAGATACTAATTCGGATATTCAAAATTAATCTTGAATATTTTCAGATATAGTGAAATATGCTACAGGTATATCACCTTTTAATAACTCCATTCGATAACCTGCAACTTTAAACCCATCAACCTCTCTAAGCATTTCAATAAATTTATTTTCTGTTTTCATACCTGGTTGACAAGCCATCATAGTCATTCCACCTTCCTTAAATGTAATTTTATTTGCTCCTATTATTTCATACTCACCAAAATAGGTATTGCAACCAGCAAAACCTCCATACCTATTATCTTTTTCAAAAGCAATGGTTGGCGTTTTACGTAAATCTTGCTCAAGAGTAAAACCTGAAATAGATTCCAACTCCCAAACTGTGTCAATTAAAGGCTGTGCCCATTTTACTTCTTTACTCACTCCACAACTATTTAAAATGGTAGCTAAAGATAGCAAAACTATTGCATAAAAAACTGTTCTTAAACGCATATTTATATTTTTTAATGATTTAATAGTCACAAAGGTCGGTAAAATATTATTTTTATTATATTATTTAAGATGTTTTAACAATTATAAAATTTTAAAAGAAAAGGTAACAAATTACCATAATTGTCGACATGCTTCTACTACCCTATCAGGATGAATTAATTCCATACATTTAAAATGCTTTTTAGGACAAGCATCGTAACCAATTTTACTGCATGGTCTACAAGACAAACCCTTTGTTTCTAATATTATAGAGGATACTTTGGAGGCAGAACCATAATAGGGATACATGCCAAATTCTGGAATAGTATTCCCCCATAAACTAATTAATGGTCTTTGATATGCTGCTGCTATATGCATAAATCCGGTATCATTTGCGATAACCACTTTTGCTTTTTGGGTTAATAAAGCTGATTCTTGTAAGTTGAATTTGCCTATTGCATTATATACTTGATCTGGAGCTGCCTCTTTAATTTTTATCGCTGCTTCCATATCCTCAGAACCTCCAATTATTATAATAGGTAAATTTATTTTTTTAACTAATGCCTGCCAATGATGTATGGGATATCTTTTTGTAAACTTAGATCCTCCAATAACTGCTAAAACATATCCTGCTTGATGACCAAAAGGTATATCTTCTGCTTTTAATTCCCATTTTTTGGCTACATAAAACTCTAATCCTAACTCAGGCATGTAAGGTATATTTAAATCCCTTAATGCATAAAAATATCTTTGTACAATGCTTTTATTCTTAGGAAGAACTTTCAATTTAAATTGCACCTGCAACCATTTTAGGATATTTAATTTAGGAAAACTACTGTAATTCCTCCTCCAGTTCAAAGCTATTTTTAAACGGCGGCTACGCAAGTTTGTTTGTAAATCGATAACTTGATCCCATTTTCTATGCATCAATAAAGCGACTGCTTGCTCATGATTTTTATATAATAAAACTTCATCGATTAAAGGATTATCAGCAATTACTACTTTGAAATTTTCTTTAACTAGGAAGGAAATTTTGGCTTCAGGATAAGTTAAACGTAAGGCACGAACTATTGGAGTTGTTAATACTATATCGCCAATAGAGGAAAAACGGATAATTAAAAAAGATTTTTTTTTCGTATCTTTTGATTTTTCTTCAATCATATTTCATTTCAATAGGAAAACGAATATACAGCTAATTTATTTTTTTATTTAATAAAAAACAGAAATTATAAAATTTTAGTCTTTATATTATTTATAGCTTTAATAATAATAAATGAAGTGAATTTCAAATTAAGACATTACTTAAAACGCTATTTTGATGCATTATACTTTCATCTTTCATGTATTTGTTTTAGGTTTATTATAGATTCTTTTTGTAATCCTAAAGTGAAATAATAGGTATTGATGTTTCCAAGCTTACTAAAATAAAACTCACAAACAAGATGAGTAAAATAAAAAAACTGCGTTAAGTATAGTCTTAACGCAGTAGAAATTATTATTAAATAACTATTTTTATTTTTTGATAAGCATTTCTTTCAATGCTTTAGTAGTTATTGATTTAGGTCTTTCTATTGGCATTCCTAATGCTCTATCCCAACACAAACTAGCTAAAACACCTAAGGCTCTACTTACGCCAAAT
>DATGSF010000032.1:0-2782 GCA_035302865.1 Chitinophagaceae bacterium | reverse complement strand
TTTACAATTAGGTTATACTTATAGACCTTCTGGAAAAGTTGAAAAATTGCAGCAAAATAAAGATCGTTTGGAAAATCAAGAAAAGAGGAGGTTGTTCTTTAATTTGCAATCTATGCTAGCAAGAGGGCAAAAATATCCAGTAAATGGTCCTCGATATAGTATTCAACAAATGCAATTATATGGGTCTTATAATTATAGACCATCAAAATCTGTACAACTAGGTTATGAATTGGAATACCATGCTGGAATATACAGCTTTTTAAAAGCAATTTATCATGTTGGAAATTTACGTAAAAATAGCACGCAACACAGTGCTTTTATTGGGCATGAATTTAAATTTGGACCAGTAGGTTTCTTTACGCAATTAGGCTTTTATTTGCAAAAAAACCATATGAATAGCCAGTTTATGTATCAAAGATTAGGTTTGAATATTTATGTATGGGAACCTAATTATAATTTTTTACAAAAAGTATATATTAGTGGTATAGTAAAAACACATTTGTCCGTTGCTGATTACGGCTCCTTGGGTTTGGGTTTGGTCTTTTAAGATAATTTAATGGTATGTTGCTTTTGCTTTTGAGAATATTTACAATATTACCCCTATCTTTTGCTTATAAAATAAGTGATTTTTTGGCATGGGTTTTAAGAAAATTAGTAAGATATAGAGTAGATGTAGTAAAAGAACAATTGCAAAATGCTTTTCCAAATAAAAATGCTGCACAAATTCAGAAAATAATAAAAAAGTTTTATCAATCTTTTGTTGATCAATGGATTGAAACGATATATGCATTATTTTGGTCGGAAAAACAGATAAAAAAACATATTTCTGGAGATTTGTCCGCATTTGATAATCAAGCTCAAACTTTTGTATTTCTAAGTCATCAATTCAACTGGGAATTAGCTAATCTTTATGCTTCTATTGTAGGTAATAAAATATTTGCCGGATTTTATTTGCCAGTAAAAAATAAAAACATTAATAATTTGTTTTTAAAGAAAAGATCGAGATTTGGGGGCTTGCTAATACCTGCAGACAATTTTCATAAAGAGATAAAAAAGTTAAAAAATCAAGAATTTACCTTGAGTTTTATTGCTGATCAAAATCCGGGTGCTTTAGAAAATGCAGTATGGAAAGAATTTTTTAACCAAAAGGTACCATTTTTAATTGCTCCTTTTAAAATGGCAAGACTGTTTAATGCTCAAGTATTGTTTGCAGAGTTGATTAAAGAAAAACGTGGAAAATACAAAATTAAAATCCATAAAATAGCTGATAATGCGAAGGATTTTGAAGCAGAAGAACTTTTGAATAAATATGTAGAAAATTTAGAAAAATCAATTAGTAATCAAAAAGAAAATTGGATGTGGACACATAAAAGATGGAAGTATGCAAAAAATAATTAGAAACACATAAGTTAATTTAAAATATTCGATTTTTAAAGAAAACATTTATTATAAAAATATGGTGTCCTTGATTTTTTAGGACACCATATTTTGTAAAGTAGATAGATTAACTTTAAATTCTAAATAATTTATACTCTTTACTTAAGCTTACCATCTTTTTCCTTTTTCTTTAAATCTTCTTGAATTTGAAGTAAAATACTCTTCATTTCTTCTAACTCTCTTTTTAAGCCTGTATTCTCATCTTTTAAATTTTTTAAATCACTCTTTGTTGAGGAGATATCTTTAGAAAGAATGGCATTTGTTTCTTTTAATTCTTCGTTTTCTTTTATTAAAGCTTGTAAGGCGATCATCATAACCCCATCTATATCTGCTGTTGCGATAGTTGTATCATTCCCTATAGTCCCAATTCCATCATTTCCGAAATAATGATAAAATTCTTGCGCCATGGGGCCATAATGACGGTATTTTGTTTTATCTTGATCTTTGTAGTTCCATGAGCCTAATTTCATCTTTTTTATACTTTCTAAAAAATACTTTCCATCCATTTCAAGGAAGTTTTCTTTTTTTGTACTATCAGACATAGAGTGCCAAGAGTTACTATTATGAAATAAACCAACACCTATATTATTTGTGGCATGTGTATATAGAGAGTATCCATTATTAAAAATAGCAAAAAATTTATTTGAAGGCAAAAAGGTTCTTGCAGTTGAAGTATCTCTGTTTCCATCTGCTATAAAGAATGATCCATTTGCGGGACCATCAAGATTTACATAAGAACCATAAATAAAAGAATTAGGAGCACTAGTTTTTGTATATCTTCCCATTGCTGTTGATCTACTTCCACTTGCTTCAGTGTTATATCCCATTGCTGTTGAGTTACTTCCACTTGCTTCAGTTCTATATCCCATTGCTGTTGAGTAATTTCCACTTGCTTCAGTGTAATATCCCATTGCTGTTGATCTACTTCCACTTGCTTCAGTTCTATTTCCCATTGCTGTTGAATTTGTTCCTGAAGCTATTACTGCTTCTCCTGTAGCAAAGGAGTTTGATCCAATATTTGCATTTGGATTCGGTGCTCCAAAACGAACTGCTCCTTTTACATCTAGAGCTACACTATCTATTGCTTCGTTTTTCCCAATTGCTACACTTCCCATTTGATAAATATCATCATTATTATCCTCTGCTTTATCCGTACTTCCTTGTACCATCCAAGAGCCCTTCATGCTTTCTATAAAATCCTGCTCTGTTCCCGTATTTCCTAAACCCAACCAAGTTTCATAAGCTGACTCGCCTGTATCTCCCTGTGGTCCTTGTGGTCCCTGCGGTCCCGTATCACCCTGCGGTCCCGTATCACCCTGCGGTCCTTGTGGTCCCTGCGGTCCTT
>DATGSF010000031.1:0-19585 GCA_035302865.1 Chitinophagaceae bacterium | reverse complement strand
AGCTTAAAAAGGGGAGAAATCCTCCTTTTTATTCTAAAAAAAACAATAACACAAATAAAAAATAGGAAAAACTTAATTTATCAGTAAAAATCGATAATAAAATAGCCGTCATCAAAATGAACTTTTGAGACGGCTACTTTTTTATTTAAATTCTTTTATACTTTTTGCATTAATGTTCTAAATGCCAATGCATCTTCTCCAAACTTTTCTTTAGATTCATTTTGAAAAAATGCAGCATGCTCTTTTTGGTATTTATTATAATCTTCAATGCTCTCCATTTGATATTGTATAACATAAGTTTTACCATCCTCGTCATCAACATATAATAATTCATGCATAGCGTAATCTACGAACAAACCTGTCTTCAGTAAATCAGGAATATGATTTGATTGCATCCAAGAAATCCACTCTTCTTTTCTTTCGTGACTCACCTTTACAGTTACATTATAAATAATCATTTTTTACTTTTTTCTAATTAAATAATCAACACTATATTTACCAGGACCTGCAAGGAAAATGACTATATAAGCCATAAAAAACAGAAATGGCAATTCATTTTTTCCCACAATTTCCCATCCTAACATATTCATAGCAACAAGCATAGTAATTATTAAAGGTATAGTTGCAAGTCTAGTCATAAATCCTAAAATCAATAAAATTGAACAAAAGAGCTCAGCAAATATAGCTAAGGAAAGACTCAAGCTAGAACTTAAACCCATAAAAGAATAAAACTCCCCTTTTAAAGCTTCAAAATTTTTTAGTTTTTTATATCCATGAGCAGGAATCATCATTCCTCCAAAGCCAATTCTAATTAAAAGTAAAGCTAAATCAGTGACCCAGTTCGATGTTTTAAATTTAAACAAGTTCATATTATTTATCCCAATAAGGTTTTGGTGTATATTTTATATTAATACCCAAAGATAAAACTATTAAATTTACTTGATAATCCTGATAAGGCTTAAATTCCTCCATAACTCCTGCAACTTCTCTTTGAGTTGTATATTCAGTATTCATATAATTTGTTGGATAATATTGTAATTTTATAGCTAATCCAGGATGCAAATGTGCTCCTACAAAAACATAAGGATGCACAGGCTCAGTTCTATTACTAAACCATTCTCTATATTTAGTTTTATCATTTCGTTTAACGAAGCCTTTTTCTTTATAATGGAAGGGCAAATCGATTCCACCACCAATAAAACCGTAATTACCTCTATTAAAATTCCCAAACTTTAAACCTAAGGGTATAGTCAAAGAATAAGTACGTCTAATAACTGTAGAATCCACATCTTTGAATTTTTCTATAAATCCTATATTTTTGATTCCTAAACCTAAAAATGCACCCACATTATTACTAAAATCATAGTGCATATTTGTACTAATATGGAAGAAGCCAGTATATCTTGGAACTGCAAATACAGGATCATTATTTCCTTTTTTAATAGTCGCACTACTTAATAAATGCCCATCAAAACCCGCAGTAAAATATATAGGGGTGATATTTGGTTTTAAGTTTTTTCCTTTTTGTGCGTAGCTATTTTCTATAAAAAAGAAAGAAAAAATAAGAGGTATTATAAAAAGAGTAATTTTTCTATACATATACAAAGATTTTTAATCAAATATAAAAAAATAAAAGGAAAATACGCTATTTGTCAGTTATTTTTTAATTAAACTGCTATATTAACAGCCCATACTTATTTGGCACATTAATTGCCATATATTAAAAGATATATTTAAAAATGAAAGCCAGCAGGGCTTTCTATAAAAAGAAAACAGGAATGGACTTAGAAAAAATATTTAGTAATATTGAAAACGATATGGAATTTATGCCTATTATACCTTTAGGAGAAGCAGAAATGGATGAGGAAGAAAAAAAGAATTTAAAAGAAGAATTACCCATAATAGCTTTAAGAAATACAGTCTTATTTCCCAATGTAGTTTTGCCTATCACTGTAGCTAGAGATAAATCTCTTTTAGCAATTGAAGAAGCTATGGACAATGGAAACATGATTGGTGTAGTTGCACAAATTGATGCACATACAGAAAGTCCAACAGTGGATGAGATATACCACACTGGAACTGTTGCAAAAATTGTGAAAAAACTAGAATTACCAGATGGAAATACCACTCTTTTCATCATGGGTAAAATGCGTTTTGAAGCAGAGGAGTTTATTCAAGAAGATCCTTACTTAAAAGCAAGAGTTTTATATAAGGAGGATATTTATCCCTTACAAGATGAAAATTTCAAAGCTTTAATCCAAACAATAAAAGACACTTCTGAAGAAATCATAGAAAAATCACAAAATTTTCCTCCAGAAGCTTCAATGATTGTTCGTAATATAGAAAACCCTTCCTTCCTAGTTAATTTTGTAGCCTCCAATATGCAGGCAAAAACAAAAACAAAACAAAATTTACTAGAGGAAGATGATGTTATTATTAGAATTAATAGACTTGTAGAAATTTTACAAGAGGAATTAAAAATTGCTCAATTAAAATTTGAAATTTCAAATAAAACAAAAGGAGAATTAAATAAGCAACAAAGAGAATATTATTTACAGCAGCAATTAAAAAGTATTAAAGAAGAGCTAGGTGGAGAAAATAGCGACGTAGATATAAAAGAATTAAAGAAACGAGCTAAGAAAAAGAAGTGGCCTGCAGAAACGCAAGAAGCTTTTGAAAAAGGATTAGAAAGACTTGAAAGAACTCATTCACAATCGCCCGAATATTCTATTAATTATAATTATTTGGATTTACTTTTAGATCTACCATGGGATCATTATTCTAAAGATTCTTATGCCTTACCTAAGGTGTTAAAAACCTTAGATAAAGATCATTATGGCATGGAAAAAATAAAAGATAGAATCATAGAATATCTTGCAGTTCTAAAGTTAAAAGGAGATTTAAAATCCCCCATTTTATGCTTAGTAGGTCCTCCAGGTGTAGGTAAAACTTCTTTAGGACATAGTATTGCTAGAGCAATCAATAGAAATTTCACTAGATTAAGCCTAGGTGGTTTACATGACGAATCTGAATTGAGAGGACATAGAAAAACGTATATAGGTGCAATGCCTGGACGCATTATTCAATCACTTAAAAAGGCAGGCACTTCGAATCCTGTGATTATTTTGGATGAAATTGATAAGATGGGAAAAGATTTTCGAGGTGATCCAAGTAGTGCTTTATTAGAAATTTTAGATCCGGAACAGAACCACACTTTTTATGATAATTATCTGGAACTAGAATATGATTTATCAAAAGTGTTGTTTATAGCAACAGCAAATAACCTTTCTGAAATTCAACCAGCATTAAGAGATCGATTAGAAATTATACATTTAAGCGGTTATAGTGTTGAAGAGAAAATAGAAATAGCAAAAAGACATTTAGTCAAAAAACAGGCAAAGGAAAATGGTGTTGATCAGTTTAAATTACGCTTTACCTCTACGGGTTTGAATTTTTTAATTCATAATTATACTAGAGAATCAGGTGTTCGTGAATTAAATAGGAAAATAGCTGCCATATATAGGTTTATTGCTAAGAAAATAGCAATGGAAGAAGAGTATCCGAAATCTATTACGCAAAAAACCATACAAGAAGCTCTAGGAAAGCCAATTTATAATCAAGAGCGATATTTAAATAATTTACCTGCAGGTGTGGCGGTAGGTTTAGCTTGGACTTATGTGGGTGGAGATATATTATTTATCGAAAGCAATACCGCTTTAGGTAAAGGTAAATTAACACTTACAGGAAACCTAGGGAAAGTAATGAAAGAATCAGCTCAAACAGCATTGTCTTACATTCGTTCACATGCGAAACGCCTTGGAATCGAGGAAGATATCTTTGAAAAAACAGATATTCACATTCACGTTCCTGAAGGTGCTGTACCTAAGGATGGTCCAAGTGCAGGAATTACCATGCTTAGCACTTTAGCATCTATATTTACAGGTAGAAAAGTAAAAGCATATTTAGCAATGTCTGGTGAAATAACATTAAGAGGTCAGGTGTTGCCAGTTGGAGGAATTAAAGAGAAGGTATTAGCTGCAAAGCGAGCAGGCTTAAAAAAGGTAATGCTATGTGAATTAAACCGTAAGGATGTTGAAGAAATACAAAAAGAACATATTGAAGGTGTTGAATTCATTTATGTAAAAACAATGGATGAGGTTTTAAATTATGCATTGTCTTAAAACAAATGCTTTTACTCATCAAAAAAAGGGATGTTTTAATGAACATCCCTTTTTTATTTCTTAGCACCTAATTTCAAATTAAAGTGCAGGTTCAAGATTCTTTGCATTAACTTTATTCCAACGATTGATTATGGCAGGATCATCTTGAGTGAAATAGATATCTTCAAAACTCATAGTATGTAAAGAGTCTATTTTTCTATAAAATTTACTTGGAATTATATCCTGAATGCTTTCAAATCCACAAGCTTCCATCATTTCAACAGTTGCTTTAATTGTATTATTATGGAATTGTGCCACTCGAACTTTCTTTTGATTAACATCTAAACCTTTATATAGATTTGGATTTTGAGTTGCAACTCCAGTTGGACATGTATCTTTATTACACACCAAAGCTTGAATACAACCTAAAGAGAACATCATACCTCTAGCTGAATAACATGCATCAGCACCTAATGCCAACATTTTCATTATGTCAAAGGATGTAATCACACGTCCTGATACTATAATTTTCAATTTTTTACGTATTCCAAACTTTGTCAATGCTTTATGAGCGAAGGAAATTGCTTCATATAAAGGCATTCCAATATTATCAGTAAACTCTAATGGTGCAGCACCAGTACCACCCTCAGCTCCATCAATTGCGATAAAATCAGGATAAATTTTCTTTTTATACATTGATTCGCAAATATCTAAAAACTCATTTTTATCTCCTATACATAATTTAAATCCTACAGGTTTGCCATCAGAAAGAGTTCTTAAGGAATCAATAAAATCAATCATTCCATCCGAGTTTTTAAAAGCTGAATGTCCTGGAGGTGATGCAACTGTTGTTCCTGGAACTACATGTCTAATTGCTGCAATTTCTTCTGTATTTTTATTTGCTGGTAATATACCACCATGTCCAGGTTTAGCTCCTTGTGATAATTTAAGTTCAATCATTTTCACTTCCGGACGGCTGGCATTTTTAGCAAAAAGTTCTGAGCTGAATCTTCCGTCTTCAGTTCTACATCCAAAATATCCAGTTCCAATTTGCCAAATTAAATCTCCTCCTTTCAAATGATAATCACTTATTCCACCTTCCCCAGTGTTATGTGCAAAACCTCCAATAGCAGCACCTTGATTCAGTGCAGAAATTGCAGTTTTACTCAAAGCTCCATAACTCATAGCACTAATATTCAAGATACTTAAGCTATAAGGATATTTACAGGATTCGTTCCCAACTTTTATGCGTAAGTCCTTATTTTCTATATGTACTGGAAATGCAGAATGAGAAACCCATTCATAACCAGGTTCATTAGGATTAGATTGCATACCAAAAGCAACTGTTTCTAATTCGTTTTTAGAGCGTTGATATACTATTGATCTTTGTCTTCTATTAAAAGGGACTCCATCAGTATCAGACTCCCAAAAATATTGTCTTAATTCAGGACGTATTGATTCAAAAAAATAGCGCATTATTCCTATCAAAGGAAAGTTCTTAAGAATGGTATGTGCATTTTGATTAACATGAACAAGACTAACAATGGTTAGAGGTACACTAAAAACCAACAAAGCAATCCACCCCATTCCCCAAAAGTACAAACCTAAAATACCTAATAAATTCAAAAGCATTAGGGTTCCAATTATTATGCTTTTAACAGGTGTTCCATATTTTTTTTGTGCCATAATAAACTGTACAACAACTTATTGAAAATTAACGTTTATTTATATCTTTTCCTCTCTCTATTCAAGGTTTATAACGAAAGAATTTAATAGTACAAAGATACATATTATAATCTACAAACTTGGTTACTTTACATGAATAGTTTTTAATCTTATTTTAAAATATCTACTACTTTTCAGTTATATTTTATATTTTTGTATTTATATCAAAAATTGAATTCATTATGAAAAAAATCATTTTATCTATTTTCGCTTTGACAGCAGGTTTTTACTTTACTTCATGTAATAATATTAAGGATGAAAATTCGGATCAAGTTGAAGAGATGACACAAGAAACAACAATTCACCATGAAAGTAATGAAGTGTATAAATTAGATGTTGAGAGATTTTCAAAATATAAAAATAATTATCCAGCAGAGGTCGATTTTTTTCAAGATGAGAATTTAAGTATGAGATTGGCAGAACTACTTCAGGATGATTATGAGGATATGAAAAAGTATTGGAATGTAGAAACTCCAATCGTAATAGAGGATAATATTCTTTACACTACAGGTTGTGAACAACATAATTGTCCAGCCAATCAATTTATATTAATTATTGATTTAGAAAAAGACAATATTAATGTATTTAGATTAGGAGAAACATCCATGGAGTACGAAGAAAAAGGGACTATAAGACTTCCTAATGAAATTGAAAAGGAATTCCAAATGATTATGGATAACTCCATTATTTAATATTCTCTATTTAAAAAATAAAAGAGCGATGAAAAATCTCATCGCTCTTTTATTATTTATTAATTTAGGTGATACTTTATTATTTTACATCTCCCATTAATTTTCTTACTAAAGGAGAAATTGCAATTAACACCACTCCAGCTATTAATGCATAAATACCTAAGGTTTTATATCCATCAGTATAAGTAATTAATTTCTCTGGTAAGGATGCATTTTCAGAAGCTTCAGATAATCCAGCTCCTAATATACCTGCAACATATTGACCATAAGCAGAAGCTAAAAACCACATACCCATCATTACTCCTTGAAGTTTTATCGGTGCCAATTTAGTCATTATAGATAAACCAATGGGTGATAAGCATAATTCTCCAAAAGTAATTACTAAATAAGCCATTGCAAACACATCTAAACTAGCAATACCACTACCCACTACTACTTCGAAGAAACGGGTTAAATACAAAACATAAAATCCACCTCCTAAGAATAAAAACCCCAATCCAAATTTCACTACAGTATTGGGTTCGATTTTTTTCTTTGCCAATGCCACCCATAACAATCCAATTAATGGAGCGAAGATGATAACAAATACAGAATTCGCAGAATTATTAACACCATTAGGATCTAATTTTATACTTCCTAGAACGGTATCATTTAAGTTGTGTGCAGCAAAAATACTTAAAGATCCACCGGATTGTTCAAAAAATGCCCAAAACAATATAGAGAACACAATGAAAATCAGTGCAGCAATCAATTTTTTAGATTCTTCCCATGTATGACGGGTCATTTCATAAACTAAATAAAGTAAAGTTGCTGGACCAATTATATACATAAACCAGTCAGTATATTCCGTATTAGAAACCATTTTCATAATTATTGGAATACACAATAAAGTACCAATATAGGTTGCAATATATAAAACTCTACCTTTATTAAGTCTTTTAGCTTGGCTTGTTCCTTCAATTGAATCATTTTTCACAGTACCCCCTTCATTACTTAAGACATCAGAATCTTTAACTTCAAAGGGAGAAAAACCAATAGGACCTAAATTCTTCTTTGTAAGTAAAAACACTAATAAAGAAATTGTCATAACTACCCCTGCTAAACCAAATGCAACATTCCATCGTAAATCTTCAGGAATAAAACTTGAAAACAATTGTCCTTTTCCTATAGCAATACAACCGTAACCTCCTAATAAAGCACCGATATTAATACCAGAATAAAACAAAGAGAATCCAGCATCTCTTCTTGTATCTCCAGTTTTATAAAGTTGTCCAACCATAGTTGAAATATTTGGTTTGAAAAAACCAGTTCCTACAACTGTAAAACTAATTCCAAGAAAAAACTGATATTCTGGGAAAGGATCAAAAGCTAAAATTGCACTTCCAATAATCATGAGCAATGCACCCCAAAATAGAGACCTTCTAAAACCTAAAATTTTATCTGCAAATAATCCACCAATAAATGTAAAAGCATATACAAAGGCTTGTGTTGCTCCATATTGTAAATTAGCTTGGCTTGCCGTCATATGTCCACCATCTGCAAGGATTAAATGCGTTACCATAAAATAGGTTAAAACTCCACGCATTCCATAGAAGCAGAATCGCTCCCACATTTCCGAGAAAAAGAGTGCCCATAGTTGTTTGGGATACTTCCCTTCAAAACCTTGAATTTCTTCTAAGGTTAAAGCTTGCTGTTGTTTCATAAATTTAAATTAAATATTAAAACTCTTATTTTACACCATGCATTAATTTTTTAATAACTGGATTTAATATTGCAATAATAATCCCAGCGATTAATGGAACTAATGTAAATATTAAGAAAAAATGACTCATACTATACTTTTCCGATATATCATCAATCATTCCACCCATTGATCCTGCTAATTTATTACCGATTGCAATTGCTAAATACCACATACCAAACATAAAGGCAATCATTCTAGCTGGTACTAATTTACTAACATAAGATAAACCCACTGGCGATAAACAAAGCTCTCCTAAAGTATGGAATAAATAAGCAAGAACTAACCAAATCATACTTACACGCACAACTCCAGCTGTTGCACCAGGAGGAATTGCTTTAGATCCAAAAGCTAATATTGCAAAACCTACACTCATCAATATTAATCCAAAAGAGTACTTCATCGCAGCACTTGGATTGTATTTACTTTCCCACCATTTGGAAAAGAAAGATGCAAAAGCAATAATGAAAAATGAATTCAAAATACTAAACCATGAGGTGGTAATTTCAACTTTATTTCCAACATGTTCTCTTACAGTTGCTGGAATAATTTTTGATTCTTCTTGATATTCTTGATATAATCCTGAAACTTTAGATAATCTTTCTTCATTTAAATAGATTAAATCTCCCAATTCTTCATGCAAGAAAATTGATTCTCCACTTTTTAATGCATCATTAGATGCTATTGTTATACTTTGTGTTCTCGTTTCAATAGCATCATCTATAACAAAAGACTCATGAACAGGAACCCAACTAAAAGCTTTAGAACCATCTTCTTCTAAAATGGCTTGATTATTTTCATCTACCTTAACAATTTGAGCTTCTTGATAAGTGATTTCATAAGCTTGAGAGCCAAAATCATATTTCAACATCCAAATCACTACACCCCACACACCTAAAAAAGCCAAACCTAAAAAGATGTTTGATAATGCAATTTGCTTAAAGGTCTTTTTAAATAATAAGTATAATACCCAAGTAATAATAATTAAAGGGATTATAGTTAATAGAGAATTAACTATTAAATAAATTTGAGCACCGGTACCCACATATGTTCTTTGTGTAAAATCTCTTGCAAATAAAACTAAAGATGTCGCGCCTTGCTCAAAACTCACAAAGAAAAACACAGTAAATAAAGCGAAAATAATAACTGCTATCATTCTATCACGCACCACTCTTTCATAGCGAATAATTCGAGAAATTACCAAATATAAAAATAAAACCAAGCCTACAATAGTAATTACTAAAGGACCACTAATTTGTTCTGGGTTTAAAATAAACTTCTCTGGTAATAAATGCACACCCCCAATTTTAGATACTGGATCATTTATTAAATACAATAAACCAATGATGGAAGTAATTACAATTAATACTTTATCTATTAAAGTAAAAGGATTTTTCTTTGATTTTGTATCTTCTAACTCACCAGTTTCTTCATTGATATTTACATCCATCTCCTCTGCCATATTTTGATTCTTATCTGGCTTTCCACCAATTCTACCAAATAGTGGGCCTGCTAACCAAAATTGCAAGCACCCTAATAACATAAAAATTCCTGCCAATCCAAAACCCCAGCTCCATCCAACTTTTTCTGCTAAATAACCACACAACATCATTCCAAAGAAAGCTCCTGCGTTTACACCCATGTAAAAAATAGTATAAGCACCATCTTTCTTTTCAGGCAGATAAGTATACATTTGAGAAATAACAGAAGTAATATTAGGCTTAAAGAAACCTGTACCGATTACTAGTAAAGCTAAACCTGCATATAAAGAAAATTCGGTTTCTAAAGCCATAGAAGCATGACCCAAAGTCATAATAATACAGCCTATCACAACAGCCAATCTATAACCTGTAAGTCTATCAGCAATTAATCCCCCAACAATTGGTGTTAAGTACAAGAGTCCAGCATAGGTACCAAAAAGAGCACCTGCATTTTCAGAGGTCCAAGCCCAGCCTGGATTACTCCCTATAACTGCCATTGTTAAAAAGTTAATTAACAATACCCGCATGCCATAAAATGAAAATCGCTCCCACATCTCTGTGAAGAACAATACAAATAAACCTGCTGGATGACCCAGAACTTTTGTTTCAAAGAAATTCCTTTGATCTTGAGGTATAGATTTTTCCATGTGTAATCTTAGTTTAAACCAATAAAAAAAGCTTCTAAAAGCTCTTTTATTTTACAATTATGGCACAATTTAGAAAAAAATAATGATGTCACAGCAAAATTCTTGTCTTTATTTTAATAATTGTATAGTTTTTTCAACTTTTTTTCACTTTTTTCTTTCCTCTAAAATAGATTTAAATTTCATAAATATACCCTATTCCTCTAAATCATAAATAGGGCTAAAAGGATAACGCATGCGAAGTTGCACATAAGTGTAATAAATTTCAACATAACCTTGTATAGCAGAATAAGAATGATGGTTTAAAATATCATTGGCAAAACTAGAATTAGAAGATGTGTAATGACGCATACTTCCAGTTGCATCATAGAAGTTTAAAACACCATTGATACCATTAAAGGTGGGTACTCCTGTTTGAAAATTAATATTTTCTATTCGAACTAAAGTAGATTCATACTCTTTTCTATTAGCTATCAATTCACTTATAGTCACAGTCTTAGCAGGTAAATTTATATTTTCTGCATAACGAATAACATTATAATTATTTAATCCTGTGAGCATTAATTTATTCTGTTGCTCTTTTAAAATAGCACCCTGTAGCTCCACCTCAATGCTATCACCCAAAGCAAAATCAACATTTTGATTAAAAATTAAAATAATACCCTTATCTTGAGCAGAACCTTGCAATATAATATTTCTATTATTAATATTAGCATGCTCTTTATCAGAAATAACAATCCCGGATATTTTTATTCCTGATAAGTGTACATCAACACTTGAGTGTTTTCTTCTTAAACTATCAATACTTATTCTTATTAGTTCTCCAGGATTGTCTAGTGCACCTTCACAACGGTCTTTATACATCCCTAAATCATTTAAATTTCTAATTTGTAACTGACCTATATTATTATATCTAGTATAAATTGCACGAACTGTTCCTTTATGCACCGGAGTTTTAATATCATAAAAATCAGCAAAAGCGCTAGTTCTTATATTTATGTAATTATAGGAGCAGTCTTTTAAAGTTCTATTTGTGTTTGTCGCAATATGCAAGGGCTTGGCAAAAGGGACATTACTATGTTCAGGAACAAATTCCACATCCTCCAACTCTATTAGAACATTCAATAAAGAATAAGCCATATCAGGGTTTTCCAAATCTGAAATAGCTACTCTTTTTGGAATTATCTCATTATTATAGCTCCCTTTTATTATATGCTTTTCTATCATTGCATATGGTATCGGAACTAAGTCTCCCCTATCATCAAGTGCAAAACCAATTTGAGGATTTTTCGCATAATTTCCAAAATACAAATGCTTTAAATTAACAAATATCCTTCTGCCAATGGGAAAATCATTAAATAGATTATTTTGATCAACTAATAACTCCAAACCTCCTGTACTATCTTGTATAATTATTTTCTTAAAAATATTTCCAGATTTATCGTCTGCAATAACAATCCCTGATATTATGCACTCTTCCTCAATCATGGTATTTTGCACAAAAGAATGAATAGCAGATATACTGTGTGTTACTTCTATTAGTGGATCATTATTGCTTAGTTCAGGAATTTCATTTTCTTTTTTTATACAAGAATTTCCCAAACTAACAGATACTAATATAAATACAAGAACATGAGATACTGATTTCATAAACTATATTTTAAATTCCAAACTTTCATGTAAAATACATATATTAATTAATACATACAAATATATCCGAATATTTATTTGACCATAATTTTAATAAGCTTTTTGAAAGAAATTGCTAGTATTGCAAGGAATTTCTTATTTTTGGCTATATTTTAAAAGATTTTATTATTTTATAAGATGATACAAATACAGAGAATTAGGCAAAATAAAGAAGAAGTTATACAAGGCTTATCTAAAAGAAATTTAGATGTAAGAGATCAAATTGAGGAGCTCTTAAGTATAGACGAAGAGAAAAGAAAATTGCAGCAAAGAAAAGAAGAAGCTTCGGCGAAAATCAACCAAATCTCTAAGGAAATTGGGAAATTTATGGCGCAAGGCAAAAAAGAAGAGGCAGAGCGTATAAAAACAGAAGTTTCTGATTTAAAAGAAGATTTTAAAACTAATTCTCAGAAATTACAAGATTTAGAAGAGCGTTTTCATAAAATATTAATAGATCTTCCCAATGTTCCACATCCATCAGTTAAAATAGGAAAGTCAGATGAAGACAATGAGATTATTGAAAGTCCAGCAGAATTATTAGAATTAGACGAAAATGCTTTAGCCCATTGGGATTTAGCAAAGAAATATAATTTAATTGATTTTGATTTAGGCACAAAAATTACAGGAAGTGGATTTCCAGTTTATACAGGTCAAGGAGCGGCATTACAAAGAGCATTGATAAGTTACTTCTTACAATATAATTTAGATGCAGGATATAATGAATATTATGTTCCTCACATGGTAAATGAGGATTCTGCTTATGGAACAGGACAATTACCAGATAAAGAAGGACAAATGTATCACATGCAATTGGATAATTTTTATATGATTCCTACTGCTGAAGTTCCGCTCACTAATATTTGGAGAGATAATATTATTTCTTCTGAACAATTACCTATAAAAATGACAGGTTATACACCTTGTTTTAGAAGAGAAGCAGGGTCTTATGGAAAAGATGTTAGAGGTTTGAACAGACTCCATCAGTTTGATAAAGTTGAAATTGTTCAAATTGTAAAGCCAGAAGATTCTTATAAAGTGTTGGATGAAATGGTAAAACATGTTGAGCAATTATTAATTAATTTAGAATTACCATATAGAGTTTTACGTTTATGTGGTGGCGATTTAGGTGTAGCTTCAGCTTTAACCTATGATTTTGAAGTTTGGAGTGCAGCGCAGAAAAGATGGCTTGAAGTAAGTTCCATATCAAACTTTGAAACTTACCAAACCAACAGAATGAAAATTAGATATAGAGATGAAAACAATAAACCTCAAATAGCACATTCATTAAATGGAAGCGCATTAGCTTTACCTAGAATTTATGCTGCCTTAATTGAAAATGGACAAAGAGAAGATGGGATCCATTTACCTAAAGTTCTTCACTCTTTCATTAATCCAATAATTAAATAATAATTTATGATACAAAGAATTCAAACAATATGGCTTTTCATAGCTTTTTTATTTACCTTACTAATATTTTGGTTTCCTATTTATAAAACCAACGATTCGATTTTAACGGTGGGTAATGATTTTATAGCTATTATTTTATTAGTATTAAGCATGGGACTCAGCTTAATTACTATTTTTAGGTTTAAACACAGAAAGGACCAAAAATTGTATACACGAATTAATATTCTTATAAACATTGCTTTATTAGCTTGGTTTTTTTACAAAATAAACGCTTTTCGAGAAGAGCAATTAACTCTATATAATCAAGAGGGATATTATTGGATAGGAGCTTTTATTCCTTTAATTACTATTATTTTCTTAGTTTTAGCATTAGCAGGAGTAAAAAAGGATGAAAAGCTTTTACGATCTTTAGATAGATTGAGATAAAGCAAAAGCCTTCTATTTTTTTAGGAGGCTTTTTTATAAATAAAATTATGGAAATTACAAATTATATAAAACAATTAATGGATTATTGTGCTTATAGGGAGCGCGCACATTCTGAAGTGCGTGAGAAGGCATTTTCATTAGGTTATAATTCGGAAGAGGTTGATGAAATAATTGTTTTTTTAATACAAGAGAATTTTTTAAATGAGCAACGCTTTGCGGAGTCTTATACTTATGGCAAGTTTGAATACAATAAATGGGGAAAGATAAAAATAATCCAAGGTTTAAAACAAAAGGATATTCCTGATTCTTTAATAAAAAAAGCGCTAAAGCAAATTGACAATGAAGCTTATGAATTATTAATTCAAAAATTAATTGAACAAAAAGCAGCACAACTTAATAAAGAAAAAAACATTTGGATAAAGAAGAAAAAAATAAAAAATTTTTTAATACAAAGAGGTTTTGAGTTTAAAATAATTGATAAATTTTTAAATCATTATTTTAATTTGTAATTTTATACATTAAAATGCTGTTTTTAAAATAAAGAAAATGATATTTTTAACCACGAAAGGAGTGAGCATACATATTAGTACATCGTATGTGCGAACGGAACTACTTGATATAGTTCCTACTCATATATTTTCCTATACTATTAGAATTGAAAACCTCTCCAATTATCCCATTCAATTATTAAGTAGGTATTGGGAGATTATAGAAGCTAATGGACAAATAAGACATGTTGAAGGAGAGGGAGTGATTGGAGAACAGCCTTTTTTATATCCTGGCGAATTTTTTGAATACACTTCTGGAGTTGATATCAATAGTGATTTTGCAAAAATGGGAGGACATTATTTAATGGAAAATAAATTTAATAATAGTTATTTTCAAGTAGTCATTCCCACATTTCACTTAAACAACCCTATCCGTCTCAATTAGAACTTTTTGCGTCATCTTTAAAATTTTCTAAAACTCTATGAGAAATATAAGTTCTGATCAAGCAATTGATAAAGCGCATGCAAGAGTAAATCTACCTAGTATAATAATTGGTCTTCTTTCTTTAGTAATAAGTGCAACTACAATTTTATATTCCAGTCTTCCAAACTGGTATTTAGTTTTTGTATTACCTTTAGCATTCATAGCACAAAGAATTTATTGGAAAATAGCTATACGGTCTTGGAAAAAATGGGCAAAAAAGAATGTAAATGATTTGGTTGATTTACAATATAGAGCATTAGAAGAAAAGCTAATTAAAAAAGAAGATAATTTTTTTCTAAATTAAGCTATCTATTATATAATATTTCCCTAAAAACTTCAAACCTTTTTATCTATTATTTGTTACTTAAAAAAACAAATAAATTTAAAAAGAATGAATACAAAACGTATATCTAAGAGCATTGAAAAAATGCTTAAATCATCAAGTTAGAAAAGAAGCTGAAGCAACACAAATATTTTTATCTTATGCAATTTGGGCTGATGATCAAGGATATCCAGGAGTTGCTAATTTACTTTATAGGCATTCCGGTGAAGAGCGAGATCATATGATGAAAGTTATTGAATACATCCAAGCTCGTGGTGGAAAAGCTGTAATAAGTGCCTTATCTGCTCCGACAGAAGACCCAAAAGATATAGAAGATTGCTTTAATCAACTCTTTAAACATGAGGTAGATAATACTCAATCTATTTACGAAATTGTAAATCTTAGCCAAGAAGAAAAAGATTGGGCAACTTGGAACTTTGCACAATGGTTTGTAAAAGAACAAATTGAAGAAGAAACATTAGTAATGGATTTAATAGATCGTTTAGAATTAGCAGGTGGAAAAGATGCTACAAATGAATCTTTATTACTATTTGATAGAGAATTGGAGAATCATCCCGATGAGGCAGAGCTAGCCAGACAATCTTCAATTGAAAAACCTGTTTAGTTATGTGTTTTTTTGTATTTTTGATAATTATTTATGAATTATTTTCATCTTTAAAAAGAATTTGATAAATCAAGTACAAACCAATTGAAGCCGCAAAAATAAAAAACAACATTGCAAAACCAGGATAACCTAAAATATTCCAACTTGAAGGAATTCGCATCAATAAAGCGGCACCGAGAATTAAAGCAGCAATTATCAATCCAATCGTTATCCTATTAGCAACTTTTTGAAAAGCAAGTATAAAACGATGTTCATCTATCGTTTTAATTTTCATTTTAAAGTTATTATTTGCAAGATTTTCAGTAATCATATTCACTCTTTCAGGAAAACTCTCTACCAACTCTTTTGATTGTAACAAATTTTCAAGAAGATTACCCGTCTTGAGTTCTTTCTTCATGTGTTGTCTCATTAGAGAATCCACATAAGAACGCATTGTTTTTTGCAAATCATGCTCTGGAGATAAAGCTGCTATAATCTGATCTAGATTTAAAAGAATCTTTCCTAAAACTGCAAGCTCTACAGGAAGCTTAATTCCATGCATTGCAGCAATTTTATTAATTTCTATAATAATTTTTCCAGTGCTAAGATCCTTAGCCTTAGTAAATTCATTTTCTTGTGCTTGACGAATAATAAGTTTTTTAAAACTTTTAATATCTAATTCTGATTCATTATAATCACTTATTTGTAATAAAATCTTTGCTACTTTTTCACCATCATTTGAACTAAGAGCTATTATTAAACGCATTATTTCTTCTTGCATCTTTGAAGAAAAACGAACAGCCATGCCCAAATCTAACAAAGCTATTTTATTATCCTTTGTCAAGTGTATATTCCCAAGATGAGGGTCTGCATGAGCAAAACCGTCAACAATAATTTGTTTTAAATAACCCTTTATAACTTCATCAACCAATTCTTCTGTAGGATAATCCATCAAAGATAGCGGAGAATAATCTGTAACCTTTTTCCCTTCGATTAACTCCATTGTCAAAACCTTAGACGAGCAATAATCTTGATACACCATGGGAACCTTTAATAAGGGAAAAGTTTCTAAATTATCTTTAAGCATTATTAAGTTATCTGCTTCTCGCTCATAATTCAACTCCTGTAAAAGCATGTATTTCAACTCCTCCAATATATCAAATAGCGAAAATTGTCTTGCTGTTTTACTGAACTTTTCAGCTTTTTCTGCTAAGGATAATAAAACTTCTAAATCTTCAACAAATAATTTCCTAATTCCTGGTCTTTGTATTTTAATTGCAACCTTTTGGCCATTACGAAGCTCAGCAATATGGACTTGTCCAATAGAGGCACTAGCCAAAGGCTCTTTCGCAAAATAATTAAATGCTTTAGAAATACGCAGGCCTAATTCTTCTTGAATAATTTCTTCTATTACTTCATAAGCAATTGGAGCAACATCATCTTGCAATTCTGTTAAAGCATCTAAATACACTTCAGGGAGTAAATCAGGACGTGTCGATAGCAGTTGGCCTAATTTGATATAAGTTGGACCCATTTCAACTAAATCATCAGCTAATTCCTTTGCTGCCTTTCTTTCTTTTTCTAAAGCTTCTTGATCTAATTCCAATTCTTTTGATAATCCATCTTCATTACTTAATATATTATATCCCAATATTTTAATATCAAAGTAAAAAATTCTAAATAACGTTCATACTTACTTGATAATATTCCCATAACATGTATTAAAATTCATTATAAAGATACCTATTTTTTTTAAACTATTTCATAATTTTTATGTTATCTAAGTATTCTAAACAACAAAAATTTTAATTTATGCGCTCAATTTTATGGTTTGTGGCAGTAATTTGCCTTATAATTTGGATCTTAGGACTAATCGGTGTCGGAGGTGGCATGGGTCTAGGAAATCTTATTCATATTCTACTGGTAATAGCTATTATAATTATATTATTCAATATAATATCTGGTAGAAAACCTTTTAATTAGTGAATAGTAAACTTAGATCTATTTTTTAAAAACAAGATCAAAAACCTTTCAGGTTTTTATTAGTAAAAATAAAGATACTTATTAAATCTGTAGCTTTTAAAGCTGTAGATTTTTAATTTTTTAACGGTAGAAAAGCTATGAAAGTGTTAGAATTAAAATTATATATAATGCTATGCTTTAAATTAGAGATAATAAAAAAGCAGGAGTAAAACAATTCTGATATCACGAAGTCTTTCTTCCTCTAATTTATTATAAGTAAATACAATTTAGAGACTATGAAATCTTAAAGAATAATTGCTTCCATTTATGGAAAAGTATTTTTTTAGTTAAAAAACAAGGTTAAACAAACCTAAAATTCCTTAAATATTTAGCAAAATACTCTTAATTAAAACCTATAATTTCTCATTTTTAAACGGTAAAGAAGGAAAGACATAAAAATCTAACCAAAGGATTACTATATTTACTATCGTCTAATTAGGTAGAACATTATACATTAAAAAATTACATTATGAAGAGATCATTACTAAGCTTATTATTTTTAGGCATCTTAGGTATTTCTTTTGCACAAGATACCGATGTTGAGATAAAAAACAAGGACCAAGTTGAAAAGAAATCCACCGATTTTTTTAAACCATATATTGGTTTCCAAGGCGGTTATTTGTTCAAGAATAAAAATCAATTAGAAAATCCACTTTGGCATTTAAATGATGGTTCTCATATAGAATTAAATTTCGGATTTAAGAAAGATTATTTTGGTTGGGATGCTAGTTTAGGATATTTGCGTCTTAATCGTTCCTCCTCCGAATTTGAAAAACTACAATTTAATTCTCAAATGATTTATGATGGAGCCGATACCAGTTCAGGTGATATGAGACCTGGCCCAGTTGTTTCTGGTTTAGAAAACAACTCTTTATATGTGGAGCCCGAGCATCAAACTTTTGAACATAAACCTTTTCAAGGTTTTTATTTAATGACAGGACCTAGCCTATGGTTGGGAAAAAATAAATTTAAAGTAAATTTAGGTTTAGAAGCAGGTTTAGGATTCAGTCAAATAGGTTATTATTTTGTTGCAGGAGAAAGAAATGCTGCAAACGGTTCTGTTGATTTCAAAGTGGATAATGGAAGCAATCTTGAAGATTACACCTTAAAGGCAGATAATATTCAATACAGACAATATGGAATGACTCAAAAATATTACGATAAATTACAAGCTTCTAATTTTGATTTTAATACAAAACAAGCCTTGGAGTTACATTTTATTAGTAGAGCTTCTTTAAATTTAGAATATTTTGTCATTCCTCAGGTTTCACTACATCTTGGAGGTAATTTCTGGTATATAGGAACTCCTAAAATGAATGGAAATCAAGAACTTAATGGAACCTCATCTTATGAACATGATTCAGGACGATTTACAAAACATTTATTTGATTATAAAGATGGATATGATAATTCTGATTTAATGCATTTCAGTGCTAATGCAGGATTAAAATACTGGTTTGGCACAAATAAAACTTCAAAGTCTGGTTCAGGAAGTAATTCAGAGCAAAACAATATAAAAGCTTCGGATAATAAAAATGTCAAGGAATTAAAGGTTCAAGTTATAGATAAAAAAACAAAGACACCAATTTCTGATGCGCTTGTTAGTATTAAAAATATTGAAACCAATCGTAGTTTTGAAATAAGCACATCTGAAAATGGAATTGCTACTTTAGAGCGACTACCTGAAGGTAACTATAATA
>DATGSF010000030.1:0-4165 GCA_035302865.1 Chitinophagaceae bacterium | reverse complement strand
AGACTTTTCAAGTATTTTAAATTTTTACAAGACACAACCTATTGGAAACCATTATCCGAAAAATGGGAAAAAGAATGGGAAAGTGAATTCGGTAATTATTCAACCAAAGCTGACTCTATTTTAAACTATTGGAAAGAATATTTGGAAGAAAATTCATTAGATAAATATGTTAAAGTAGAGTTGGCGAAAATAGACAAAAAATATTACTATTATATAGACGAACTTAGAGAAGTTAATTTAGGGTTTAAATTAACCCCATTACAAGGTGAAATTCAACAAGTTCATTTTAATTATGGATACAAGGCTAAAATAAGTGGTGACAGTAAACCTTATAAAAAACATAATTGCATTTCAACATCACCTTTTTCATCACCAACAATCAGATATTGGGAAGTAGATTATTTAGATATAGATAAATTTAAGGGAAAAAGTGTAGAAACATTTTTAAGAGATTATAATATGTATATTGAAGTTATACAAATTAGAAAAGATGGTGTAAATATAAGTATAGAAAACTTTGGTATTCCAGAAGAAGTTACAAAATGTTTAGAAGTTGAAAATGAATATCCATACCTATTTGAATTATATAAAAATAACCTAATAAGGAAGCTAATAAAAATAGATTACCTAGATAAATGGGAATATCATGATAAAAAAGCTGATGAAATACTTGAAAAGAAAGACAAACTTTGTTTTGATTTCTTGAATGAATTATATAAATAAAAGTTCAGCTTACAACACATGGTTTGCCAAATACAAGAATAATAGCTTTGATTTAAGGTTTAAGTTGAAAATGTCGTCTTCGGAAAACTTTTGAAATATTGTCAGCAATATATAAGAACAAAATACTAAAACATAAAGAAATTCATTAATGTTCAGTTGGTAAATTGTCAGAAGAATATGGTTTTGATGATGTATAAAATATTAACAATTTGCCTATTTCGAACGCAACAGGAAGTTAAATATAAATACTCTTATAGGTATTGTAAGTAATTGATTATTAATGTAATAAGTTGTTTTCAATATAAAACACGAAATAAGACAAAGCCGCTCAAAGTTAGAGTCTGTTTACAAAATAATTATCATAAAGACATAGTATTTTTTTTGGAATATAGAAAGAATTTTATTTTTTTCTGAATAATATTTAAAGCGCTTAAAAAAATGTTTTTTAAATAGTGAATTAGGGAAAATTTACAAAATAATATTTTGGAGAGATTTAGTTAGAGATTTCAATATTCAAGAAAAACCCATTGGTCTTTCTTTTCTTTTCCCTGGAAATGGTCGATTAGCTTTAATGTTTTTATAAGTATTCAAATCTTTCCGATGCAAAGTTTATTGAACAATTAAATGGTAATATAGAATGACAGTTTTTTTGTGGCATTTATTTTGGTTTCAATCGAAAAAAAAATTATAAGATTGTCAGTCAGGTTTACTATGAGTTATTTCAAAATATAAATATACAAAAACTCCAAAAAACAATATTTAATTTCTGGCACCATTTATAAAAGAGTAAAATAAAATAACGTTGTATACTACTTGTTATGAAATTGAATTTTACTATCCAACTAATATAAAACTATTATGGGAATATGTAGAATGGTCTTAAGTTCGTATGTGACAGATAAGTAAAGTATTGAATCAAGTTCAAGTTCGTAGTTAATACTTGAAATGGAAAAGGCGCCACGTAAACTACAGTAAAATGCGTTGTAAAACCCAAAAGAAAAGGTGTGCACTTCATCGAGCAAGTTTGAATTTGATTTAACAAATGTTGATTTCTTGTCAGAGCATCTCCAGTATTTGAATAGAAGAGATAATGCTATACTCTACATAGTTAAACAAGTGTACACGCACCAATATACATGGTTTTATAAAAACATAAAGGCTAAAAACCGATTTGTAAGTTTGTATAAAATTATTTGCATCCTATTGTTCGAGCAAAAGAAATTAAGCCTGTGGAGTTTGGTGCTAAGGCAAAAAAAATCCAAATTGGAGAAATTAGTTTTATAAAGTATCTTAACTTCAATGCTTTCAATGAAAGAACAAGGTTTACAAACAGTATTCACCTTGTGCAGCAATTGACGAAAAGTAAAATAAAAGTAGCAGGAGCAGATGCGATTTACGTAACTAATGCCAATCGTAAATTTGCTACTTCACAAAACATAAAGACAAATTTTAAGTTTAAGGACCAAGAAGAAAAGATAGAAAAGTGCAAGATCAACTTAAGCGCTTTATTCAAAAAGAAAAAAACAAGGCTTGAAAGGAGTTTTGGAAAAGATAAAGAACATTATCATTTCAGAAAGATTAAGACGCGCATCAAAACTAATAAAATCTTGTGGATTTTCTTTGAGATTCACACTTTCAACGCTTTAGATATTGGTCGAAAAATGTTTAAACAACTTAGAACTATAGCATAAAGACAGAAAAACCTAACATTTATTTAGTTGTTTCTCAGTTACTTAGAAAACTATGTCTAAAAGTCTAGAAACACCACCAAATATATTAATATATCTTAAAGGGAGTTTGTCAAATAATAAAAATGCTTCTTTTTCATGTGATTTTTATGAAAAAGAAGCATTGTGTATATTTTTATTCCTAGAAAAAACAGGAATTATTTTGTTTTTTGAATGTCTCTAAATTAGAAATAGCTTGAAATTCCTATAGTAAAACCTGCAGTATTTTCACCTGGGTTTCTAAGAAAATCGTAATCTCGTCTAAATCTGTAAGATGCTCTTATAACTGTTTTATCATTCGGTCTATAACTTATTCCGGGCATAATACTCCACATTTCTTCCCCTTTTATTGTGTTGTCATAGTTAGTCATTCTACCAATATTCCAATCTACATATTCTAATCTTAAAGCTAACTGTAAAACACTTTGTTTCCAGTTGAGCATTTCTCCTCGATAGATAGGTTGGATTAAGCCCTTAATTACTTTTTTTGTGTTTGGTTTCAATTATAGTATTTTGTATCTAGTTTAGTTAGAATCCTAATATTCTAACAATATTGAAAAATTCTAGTGTTGTGTTCTTTAAAGGAACATTTATTTGGTGTAAAAAAGAGTTTGATAAACTTCATTGGATAATCTAAAATCTGATGACGAAAATATAGGTTCTACTATTAATTATTTGTTTTAAACTTTAAATATTGATACTTTTCTTAATTTAATAATTTTATATAAAAAAGAAGATATGTTAATTTACATTATTCGTGAGATTGGTTTTAGATATCTTTGAGGCACCAAGTTTTTTCGTAGTATTTTTGTAATGCAAAGGACTTGTAACGAAAAAGATATAAAATAAATATAAGCAAAATGAAAATATGATGCCTGAATTGACTTATAATAATTTCGATAATTTTTGTCATAATGTCTTACCTATCAATATGTTATTTCTAATAAGAAGTTTTATGATAAATAGTTTAAATTAAGGAGTAGTTAGGATATAATTGTCTTAATATGATTGATTATGAAGTAGAATCAAATATAAGTTTATACGCATAAAGGTAATTGTGATATTCAACATTTTAGAATTCTACTTGAAGATTTATAAAGTTTGGTTAATGATTGTTAAATAATAATTATGTTTGTTTGGAAATAATTCTTTAGAAACGTATATTTGGCCAAATATAAACAAATATACGAGATAAAGTAACGCGTTCAGGTAAGATATAGTTAAGTTTTAACTAACAGCTCGCAAAAATAATGTCAAACTAAAATAACGGAACAAAATATCTACAAAGTTGAAAAAATATATAAAAGTGAAAAAGTATAAGATGAAAGCAAAATTATTTATCACAATGTTAGGACTTAGCATTGCTTCTTGTACCACCAATTGGGAGTATAAAGTTGTAACCGTAAAAGGAGTTGATAAAGAAGTCTCAAAATTTGACTCAAACAAATTTGAAGTTACAGACGAAAATCTGAACTTATTCGGTAAAGAGGGTTGGGAATTAGTGGGGGTCTACCCAATAACAGAAACGGTTCATCCTAATTTCGGAAAAAGGGAATATGTAAATGGTATTCAACCAAATGTTAGAACGGCCGAAGTCAATTTTGTTTTCAAACGTAAGAAATAATTATAGTTATGAAAAAATATACATTACTAATTTTTGGACTTGTCCTTTATTTATGCAGTTGTAATAACATTTCCAATAAGCCTGTTTCAGA
>DATGSF010000029.1:0-20555 GCA_035302865.1 Chitinophagaceae bacterium | reverse complement strand
ACCAATAGATACTTTTTCGTAAACAATCACTTCATATTCACTATCTGATTTTCTGTTTACAGCTTGTAAAGCAGAGGAAACATCTCCATTAAAGCTTCCAGCTTCAAAAGACATATTCTTTGGTTCAAATACCCCCTCTTGTAAAGCAGCATCAAAAGCTGATTGTCCACCGATTTTATTTGACCAATATTTATTCCAAATAGTATGGTAATCATCAGATTCTCCCATCCAAGTTAGAAGACTATCTTCAAAAGCTCTTGTTTTAAATAAGGGAGGTATAGTAGGTTGAATAAAACTATAATATCCAGTTTTTGGTTCAGCATCACCCCATTTTTCTAACCAATGATGATCAGGAACAATGTAGTTTGCTAATTTACTTGTTTCATCGTATCTATCAGAGAAAGATATAATGGTTTTAATTTTACCAAAAACTTCACTTAAGTCTTCAGTTTTATAATCATAAACAGGATTAACATTATAAAATAATGCTACTCCAACACCTCCATTCTTGGCATCATTTACGAATTGTCTAAATTCACTATCGATACCTTTTTTATAATTGGAAGAAACAGCCCAATTTATAGTATTTCCATACGCACCGATAGCATCATTTATAGCATTAACTATAGTTTGCGTTGCAATATCGTTGCTACCTGAAACCACTAATCCATTCCCTGACTTTAAATCTGCAGCTGCATTTTTAATAAGTATATTTAAATTCTCAGAAGCAAAACTTGGATTTGTTCCTGAAGTGATAGCATCATATAAAGCAGCAGCCACTTTCCCATATTCAGAAGGACGACAAGTTGCTCTATCATCAGCATTTGCACCTGTCATACTCAACATACCTTCAACTTGGTAATGTTTACTCATTACAGGATTTTTAATACTAACTTTTCTATTCTTTGCATAACCTGCACTAAATTCGATAGGAGACAACCAAGTACCTAAGAAATCAGCACCTATACTAAATATAGTTTTAGCCTTATCAAAATGATAAGAAGGTATAGCACGCTTTCCAAATGTATTTTCATTTGCTTGTAAAATACCAGAATAAGAAACTGGATCATACTGCACATGTTTCACATTTGGGTATTTTTCTATAAATCCATCAATCACTAATTGAGTTGTTGGACTCATTATAGTATTAGTAATGATGTATATTGAACCATTTGCATTTTCAATAGCCTCTTTAATTGGCTGATCTACTTTATTAAAGGTATCTACTCCTTTTCCTTCTACTTGTGGAGATCTTAACCTCGTTTTATCATATAAACTTAAAGTAGAGGCAATCGATCTAGCAGAAGAACCACCTTTGGTAATGGATGAAGAGTTATTACCTTCAACCATAATAGGACGTCCATCTCTTGTTTTTACTAGAACAGAAGCATAGTCACCATTATCTACAAAAGTAGAAGCATAATAATAAGGTACTCCTGGTAATACATTTTCTGGTTTAATTGCAAAAGGAATTGCCTTTCTTACTGGCATTTCACAACTTGCAGCAATAGTTGCAGCTAAAGTACTAAACCCAACATATTTTAAAAAATCACGACGCGGAGTTGCTTTATTTAAAAAGCCTTCATCCATCTCAAGAACTGGTAACTCTTCTTTAAATTCATTTTCTTCTACTTGTAGCTTTTCTGAAGAAAGCTCCAAGTCCTCTATACCATTCCAATGTTTTTTGTGAGCCATATTAAAAGAAGTTAACTTTATATATATAAGTATTCTCCTTAATTGGAAATACTATTGTTTATTAATTAATTTATTTTTATTAAATCAGATTTCAAAATTCAGTCAAATTAATAGTGACATTTTTGACAATCTAAACCGCCAATATCAGCAACTGTTACACCTTCACGAGTACCTTCTTTAATTTCATCATGGTACTTTTGATAGATGGAATAATAATCATTATCTACAAAATCTACTTTTGTTTGACGGTGACAGTTAACACACCAACCCATGGATAATGTTTCAAATTGATACACCTCATCCATATCTTGAACTGGTCCATGACATGTTTGACATTGTACATTTCCAACAGAAACGTGTTGTGCATGATTAAAGTAAACATGATCTGGAAGATTATGTATTTTCACCCATTCGATAGGCTTAGCCATAATATTCCCTTCTGCATCTCTTAAATAATCATTTAAGTCAGGATCCCAACCTGCGTATTCATATAACTTTTGGATTTCAGCAGTACCATCAACTTTTTTCCCTTCATATGTATAAAGTTGCTCTCCAGTATATTCGTCAATTTGCTTATGACAATTCATACATACATTTGTAGATGGAATCATTGCTTGACGACTACTTTCTGCACCTGCATGACAGTATAAGCAGTTAATTTGATTAATACCAGCATGCACTTTATGCGAATAGAAAATTGGCTGTTCAGGCATATAATTCTTTTGGATACCCATTCTTGATCCACCGCTTACAGCATAATAACCTGCCAATACAATTAATACAATTGAACTTAAAGTTATAAATACTTTATTTCTAAATAAAGGAACATCCTTTTTATTAGGTATACCTTTTTGATCATTAGCTATTTTCTTTAATGTTTTATTTACTTTAGATAATACTATTACTAAAATAAGCAACATAATAGTAATTATAGCATATAACCATGTAGAGTCTTTTTTCTCTACCGCAGCAGTTTGAGCTTCTCCGCCACCTCCTGCTGGAGCATCGCTAAAGTTATTTACATAATCAAAAATTGCATCTATATCATCATTCGATAAAGATGGGAAAGGAGGCATTGCTAAACGATTATACTCTTCGTAAACTGCAACTGCTCTTTTATCACCACTCTCTATTAAAGCTCCCGAGTTTTTAACCCATGAGTATAACCAATCCATATCTACTTCATTGGTAATTCCTTGAAGTGCAGGACCAGTTGATGATTTAGTGGGATGGTGACAACTTGCACAATTAGTATTAAAAATAGCTTTTCCATCTTGCGCATACAATGATGTTGTAGCAAATAAAAACGATAGAAAGAATAGAGCGATATAAGAAATTGACGCTCTTCGATTATTGGTTTTAAACCTCGTTAAGTAAGACACTAGTAAATTATTTTTCAATTTTACGGATACTTTTAGGTAATGATAAAGTCAAAAATACAACACGAAAATGATATTTTCTACACTTTTAGTAAAATAAATTTTATTTTCCTAGTTTTTATTTTTGCTCGATGGCAAAACTATGTAATTAATTTGTCATTTTGAAAGTTTTTAAGAAATACATTTTAGGAATAATTTGCTGACTATCAATACTTTTAGTTTTTATTAACAATTTCAATTGTCATAATAAATTGACAATTAGAATTTACGCGCATTTTTTCTGACTTTCGTAAAAATAAAACCGATAGTATCTCTTTTTGATCTTCTGCAAGCCAGAATTTGGCTTTATTAAAATTTTCTATCTTATAATCTTTGAAGATTTTACTAAGCTTTTTAAATGACTGCATTCCAAATGGTCGCATTTTATCTCCTTCCTGATATTTTCTTATTCTCAAAGGCCAAGATATTTTATCTGCATTCCAAATTTCTAATCTTTCACTCTCTAAAATTTCTATTGATTTTAAATCTATATTTTTTTTAATTTCCAGTCTTAAACTTAGCCTATCATTAATATTTACAATTTTTAGATTTTCAAATTCATCAACTACAAACAATTCTTTCTCTTGCTTTTCTTTGTTTTTTTCAAAATACAAACCTTCTCTATATCGCCATATCGTAAATTTTGTAGTTTCAATTTTACTTCCAACATGACTATATAATAACTTCTCACATTCAAATACATAGGTATTAGAAACATCCAATTCCTTTAAAAAAGCATTTAATAAGGTATAAGGAGCTGATTCATTTAATAAGGATTTTGAATCTAAATAATAATTTCCCTCTTGTTTACGAACATGCTTTTCTTTCCATTCTCTGAAATAACTATCAACTATAGTAGATGCTTCTTCCATTAACAAGCGAGTAAAATCTATTCTTTCTAATGCTTTATTGTTAACTTCAATAATTTTTGGAACTATTTCATTTCTAATTTTATTTCTTTTATAATTATTCTTTTGATTAGTATAATCTTCTCGCCAAGTAAACTTCATTTCATTCATAGCTTGATGAATTGCTTCTTTTGGAATACTAAGTAAAGGTCTCAAGTATTTTTGTCTTTTTTCTTTTATTCCTTTAAGTCCATTTATGCCGGCTCCATTAATTAAATTAAAAATGATAGTTTCAACTTGATCATTGAGATGATGCGCCAATAAAACAAAATCAAAACGCTCTTTTTCTATAAGAGTCTCAAAATAGGTATATCTATGAATTCTAGCTAAATTCTGGAGATTACCTCCATTTTTTAATTCTTGCTCTAATTGCAATGATTTTATATGTATAGGAATTTTATAAGTATCGGCTAAATTTGCAACAAATTTCGCATCCATTAAGGAATCTTCTCCCCTTAGATTATAATTAATATGTGCAATGCTAAAATTCAGTCTTAATTCTTTCAATAAGTAAAATAAATAAACACTATCAATCCCTCCACTACAAGCTAAAAGTAATTTTTTATCCATTGCATTATTTTGCTCTAAAAATTCAATAACAATCTGCTGGTGTTTATTCCATAATTTATTTTTCATAATTCAACTATGAATATATTTTTTTAAATAATAAAATTTTACTTACCTTTGCTGCACTTCATAGAGAGGTGGCCGAGCGGTCGAAGGCGCACGCCTGGAACGCGTGTATGCGGCAACGCATCGAGGGTTCGAATCCCTTCCTCTCTGCAAACAGCACCAATAATAGTATTGGTGCTGTTATTTTTTATGTGAAGATAGTTAATATTTCTTGTAGAAATAATTAAAGCATCTCTTTTATAAGGAGATGCTTTAAGTTTTTTAATGAAGAATAAACTTCTTTATTATTGATTTGTCCTCAAGAAGAATTCTTATATAATACATTCCTGGTTTAAAATGAGAAATATTCAAGAGGTATTTTGTCTTATTATTTCCTGAAAATCGATCTACTTCTCTACCTAAATTGTCAAAAATTATTATTTCATCAATATATTTATTATAAGAATCAATATTAATCAAACCCTTCGAAGGATTTGGATAAATTTCAATAGGAAGAGCATTTAATTCAGAAATTGATACAGAGGCAAAAATTGTTTTTGATACAACATCTTCTCCACAATCATTACTAGCAGTTAGTGTAACTACATAGGAAGATTCCTGACTATAAGAGTGCGTTACACTAGCACCAGTTCCTGTATTTCCATCTCCAAAATCCCAAGTATAATTAGAAACATTATTAGCGCCTACCGCAGTAAAGGTGATTGAACCATTAGGATTTTCCAAATAGTCAAAAGTCTGGATACTGGGTAAATCCATTACAATAACCTCAACCGTATCCGAACCTGCACACAAACCATCATAAACCGTAACAAAATAGGTACCTGGTGTATTCACAGAAATACTTTGTGTCGTCTCATTAGTATTCCAAGAATAAGTAAGTCCAGGATTCCCAGCATCAAGAGTAACACTTGCACCTTCACATAACTCACGAATACCTCCTAAATCGATTATAGGATCATCACAATCAACTGTGGAAGTAGAATCCATAATATAGATATTATAATCATGTACTTCACCAATCATAGGTTGACTTAATAAATTAGGACATGGTTCAAACTGTTCAAGAAACATAGAGGTATTACCACCAATGGCATTAACCATACCAGCGACGATACGCATTCTATGCATACCGTGGTTAGCATTATTTGGGATATGTAAAGGCACATTAGATCCATTAGGATGTAGTACGTTTGGACTCATAGTAATGCGTTCACTTGCTTCGAAAATCCCATTATTATTAAAATCGATCCATACAACAGCACCAGTTCCTGATATAGGCATTCCAAGCAATTCTTCATAAGCAATAGAAGACATATTGATATTATAAGATGTACCAGTAAAAAGATGAGGTGCAGGCAAATTAGTACCATCATGGTAAGCACCAGGTGCACATCCAGTATTTAATTCATTTATTCCAGTACCATTTTCACCATCAAGAATAAAAGAATGTATTACAAATCCATCACCACAATCGGGGTCAACAAAGTTTGGAGTGCAATACTGCTGCGCATTAAGAGGAAAATAAATAGCAATAGCTAAAAAATTCGCGATAATTATTTTACAATACTTTTTCATAAATTTTAAAAATTTAGTCAATATTACCACACAAGATAGTAGTAAAAATTAAATATCAAAACTTTTGTGAAAAAAATATTAAATTTTTATAAAATAAAATAACAAGAACTTTTTCTTCAAATAGCCTATAACATAATAAGGGTAATAATATAATCTGCTAAGAGTATCATAATACAAGTAACAATAACAGCTGTAGTAGAAGATTTACCAATTTCTAAAGCTCCACCTTTTACATTATATCCATAATAAGAAGGCACAGAAGATATAATAAATGCAAATACAGTAGCTTTAACAATTGCAACAAGAATATTGAACGATTCAAAGCCTTCAATTAAACCGTATTTATATTGTTCTGCAGACATTATATTTCCGGAAACAGCAGTAAAATATCCTCCTCCAATGCTTAAACTAATAGCAAGAATAATCAAACAAGGGATTAATAAAACAGAAACAAATATTTTTGGAAGAATTAAATAAGCTTTAGTATTAATGCCCATTGTTTCAAAAGCATCAATTTGTTCACTAACACGCATATTTCCAAGCTCCGAGGCAATTTTAGAACCAACAACTCCTGCTAGCACAATGCAAATAATTGTAGGAGCTAATTCTAAAATAACAGAATCTCTTACAACTTGGGCAATTACATATTTAGGAATCATAGGGCTTACTAATTGATAGGCTGTTTGAACAGTCATAACAGCACCTAAAAACACCGATATAATAATTACAATTGGTAGGCTTCTAATGCCTATATCATAGGCTTGTTGCATGTATTCTTTCCAATAAACCTTAGTATTTTCTGGTCTTGAAAACATCCCTCCTAACATAAGCGTATAGGAGCCTAAATGATGTAAAAATCTACTTATCATAGTATAAAGATAAAAAAAACACTTCATAAAAATGAAGTGTTTTAAATTTTATTTTTCTTTAAGTTAAACACCAACGCCTTGACGACTAGAAACTCTACCAGTTTTCATTAATCCATCATAATGACGCATCAATAAATGACTTTCAATTTGTTGTAAAGTATCTAATATTACAGCAACACCAATCAACATGGAAGTACCGCCATAAAAAGAAGCAAAACCATTCGTTACCCCAAATAAGGCTGCAATACCAGGCATTATACCAGCTATCGCTAAGAAAATTGAACCAGGCAAAGTAATTCTATCCATTACTGTATAAATATAATCAGCAGTAGGTTGTCCAGGAGCAACGCCAGGAATAAAGCTATTATTTCTCTTTAAATTATCCGCCATATCTGTAGGATTAAAAATAAGAGATGTATAGAAATAAGTAAATAATATAACCAATATAGCATAGATTAAATTATACTGCCATGATGTATAATCAGAAAGATCCATTAAAAAGCTATTAGCTGCTTCACTTGAAGTAGAGAAGCCCGCAAACATTGCTGGAATAAACATCAATGCTTGTGCAAAAATAATAGGCATAACACCTGCTGAGTTAACCTTTAACGGAATAAAGTTTCTAGATCCACCACTAATTTCTTTTGCAGCATTACTACCTCTAATAAGTCTTGCATATTGCAAAGGGATTTTTCTAACACCTTGTGTTAATACAATAATTCCCATAATGATTGCAACAAACAAAGCTAATTCAATAATAAAAAATATCATTTGATCATTTTCTAACTTTGCTGCAAATTCAAGCCCAAAAGACTGTGGTAATCGTGCGAGAATACCTATCATAATTAACATAGAAACACCGTTACCTATTCCATTATCTGTTATTTTTTCACCTAAATACATAACAAATAATGTACCTGCGGTTAAAATAGTAACAGTAGCAATAAGAAATAAAGGACCATCATAAACTATGGCATGCCCAACTGATGTTTTCAGATAAGCTATATATGCAGCGGATTGGAACAAAGTAACAATTACCGTTAAATAACGGGTATATTGAGTCATTTTCTTTCTACCGCTTTCTTCTTTTTGAAGTTTAGCAAATTGCGGAATTATTATCCCAGCGAGTTGCATAAAAATAGAGGCAGAAATATAGGGCATTACACCTAAAGCAAGAATAGATGCATTACTAAATGCACCACCTGCAAACATATTAATTAAGCCTAATAATCCTTCTTGTTCTGCAATAGCATCTAGACGATGGGGATCAATACCAGGTAAAACGATAAAACTACCAATACGGTATATTAATATAAGCCCAAGAGTTAGAAGGATTCTATTTTTTAATTCTTCTATACTCCAAATATTTTTTATTGTTTGAATTAATTTCTTCACGAATCAGCGATTTTATAGGATGCGAATAAACAACTTTTCGAGATAAAAACCAAATGTATAATACATTAATTTCGATTAAATGTAAAAATAGTAGTTTTATTTAAAAGTAGTTTATAAAAAAGCTCCTCTTAACTAAAATAGGAGGAGCTATATTTTATAGTATTTCAATTGAACCACCTAATTCTTCAATAGCAGATTTTGCAGTTTTGCTTATTGCATTAACTTTAAAATCAATTTTTTTAGATAGTTCGCCATTACCAAGTATTTTAACTAAATCTGTTTTTTGAATTAAATTATTTTCATATAGTGTTTGTAGAGACACTTCCGTTAATTCATATTTTTCAACAATTGCGTCTATTTGACCTAAGTTAAATACCTTATAGGATTTTCTAAATATGTTATTAAATCCTCTTTTTGGAACTCTAGTTTGTAATGGCATTTGACCACCTTCAAAGCCCATCATTCTAGAATAACCTGTTCTACTTTTTTGACCTTTATTACCGCGTCCTGCAGTAGTTCCATGCCCTGAACCTTGTCCACGTCCTACTCTTTTACGAGATTTAACAGAACCTTCTTGTGGTTTTAAATTGTGTAATTTCATAATTTTAATACTTACGCGAAAAATTTATCGCTCGCTTTAAAAATTTAATTATAGTTCTTCAACTTTTACTAAATGATTAACAGTTTTAATCATACCCAGTATTTGAGGTGTACTTTCCACTTCAACGCTGGCATTCATTTTATTCAAACCAAGTGCTTGTAAAGTTCTTTTTTGGTTTTCAGTTCTTCTTATTGCACTTTTAATTTGAGTTACTTTTAATTTGGACATAATTTTTAAATTTCCTTTTCAATAAATATTTTTTCAGGTATAATAAAATTATCCTTGAAAAAGCTTTTGCACTGAAATTCCTCTTTGCTTAGCAACAGTATAAGGATCTCTTAATTCTCTTAAAGCTTGTACAGTAGCTTTAACAACATTTTGAGGATTAGGTGAACCTAGGGATTTAGCTAAAACGTCAGTATATCCAGCAGCTTCTAAAACAGCACGCATGCTACCACCTGCAAGAACACCAGTACCAGGAGCAGCTGGTTTAATTAATACTTTAGAAGCTCCTAATTTTGTCCATTGATCATGAGGAATAGTTCCATTCATAACAGGAACACGGATTAAATTCTTTTTGGCATCATCTATACCTTTTGAAATAGCTTCTTGTACTTCATTAGCTTTTCCTAGACCATATCCTACTATACCATTTCCATCACCAACTACAACTAAAGCAGAGAAACGAAAATTACGACCACCTTTAGTTACTTTAGTAACACGGTTGATGGAAACCACTTTATCTTTTAATTCTAATTCGCCTGCACGAATTTTATTTTTATTTTGTGCCATTAGACTATTTATTTTTTCAATTGATTAAATATAAGGGATTAATTAAAACTCTAATCCTGATTCTCTCGCGCCTTCAGCTAAGGCTTTTATGCGACCATGATAAATATATCCGGATCTATCAAATACAGCCCTTTCAATCCCAATTTCCTTAGCTCGCTTACCTAATTCTTGACCAATTTTGAAAGCAACATCAGATTTAGAACCTTCAATCTCATTCAAATCTTTTTGTCTAGAGTTAACTGCCAAGATTGTATTTCCAGTTTCATCATCAATCAATTGAGCATAAATCTCTTTATTACTACGAAACACATTTAAACGTGGTAATGTAGATGTGCCAGAAATTCTTTTTCTGATATTCTTGTGTATATTCTTACGTCTTAACGTTTTATGAGCTGTTTTTGCCATAATGAATTATTTATAGAATGTTGGACTAGAAACTCCAATGAGGCAGATAAACTCATTATAGTTTTTACACACCACCTAAGAGGTACTCCAGACCACATTCTTAAGGTTAAAAATTTATTTTAATATACTTTAAATTATTTAGCAGCAGTCTTACCAGCTTTTCTACGAACAACTTCACCTTGAAATAAAACACCTTTACCTTTATATGGTTCTGGCTTTCTAAGTGATCTAATTTTAGCTGCAACAGCACCAACTAATTGTTTATCTATAGAACTAAGTGTAACAATAGGTGCTTTACCTCTAACAGTTTCAACTGTAGCAGTAACTTCATTTGGAAGTTCAAATACTACATTATGAGAAAAGCCTAAAGACATATCTAATTGTTGACCATTAACTGCTCCACGAAACCCAACACCTTCTAATAAGAGCTTGATTTCATAACCTTCAGTAGTACCAACAACCATGTTATAAATTAAAGATCTAGATAAACCATGTAATGATTTATGTTGAATTGTTTCAAATTCAGTTTCTAGTTCAATTTCGTTACCTTTAATAGTAACTTTAAAATCAGGATGAATTTTTTCTGACAATTCACCTTTGGGACCCTTAACTGTAACAACGTTATCTTCTGAAACATTAATTGTTACATTTTCAGGAATTTCGATTATTTTTTTACCTATACGAGACATGTATAATATATTTTAAAAAAGTTCTAAAGTGTTCAGTAATGTATAGGAATACTTAAATGATCAATTAGAACTGTAAAATTCAATTAATTACCAAATATGACATAATACTTCACCACCCACATTTTCTTTACGTGCTTGCTTATCTGTTAAAACACCTTTAGAAGTAGATATAATAGCAATACCTAATCCGTTTTTAACAGTTTGAATTTCGCTAGGCTTTTTATATAATCTTAAACCTGGACGACTCACACGTTTTAAAGAAACTATAGCAGGCTCTTTTGTTTGTTGGTCATATTTTAAAGCGATTTTAATAATACCTTGTTTGTTATCCTCTTCAAATTTATATCTTAGAATGTAGCCATTCTCATATAAGATTTCAGTCATTCTTTTCTTTAAGTTAGAAGCTGGGATTTCAACGATTCTGTGTTGTGCAACTTGTGCATTTCTTATTCTAGTTAGAAAGTCCGCTATTGGATCTGTAACCATTGTAGTTATAATTTTAATATTTAATAATTGATGAAAGTTACCCTAGAAGATTATCGGTCTTTTCATCTAATTTTTTCAAAAATTTATTTTACCATGAAGCTTTCTTCACCCCTGGTAATTTTCCTTCTAGAGCTAATTCTCTAAACTGTATTCTACAAATAGCAAAGTCACGCATATAACCTCTTGGTCTTCCAGTTAATTGACAACGATTTCTTAATCGTACTGGAGATGCATCTCTTGGCAATTTATCTAATGCTTCATAATCACCCGCCGCTTTAAGTTCTGCACGTTTAGCTGCATATTTTGCAACTAATCTTTCGCGTTTTCTTTGACGAGCTTCAATTGATTTTCTAGCCATATTAATTAAATGATTAATTGTTTTCTTTGTTTATGTTTTTAAAAGGAAGACCTAATTCTTTTAAAAGTTCATAAGCTTCCTCATTAGTTTTAGCAGAAGTAACAAAAGTTATATCCATACCACTGATACGATTTGTTTTATCGATATCAATTTCAGGAAATATTATTTGTTCAGTAATACCGAAAGTATAATTTCCTCTACCGTCAAAAGATTTTTCATTAATTCCTTTAAAGTCTCTTACACGAGGTAAAGATACTGAAATTAAACGATCTAAGAATTCATACATATTAGTTCCACGCAAAGTAACACGAGCACCAATAGGCATTTCTTTTCTTAGTTTAAAGTTAGATACGTCTTTTTTCGAAAGAGTAGGTACTGCTTTTTGACCAGTAATAAGAGTCATTTCTTTTACAGCCTCATCCACTAATTTTTTATCTGCCACTGCACCTTTTACACCTTGATTTAAACAAATTTTTTCTAGTTTAGGTGCTTGCATAACAGAAGTGTAGTTAAACTTTTTTACCAAAGCTGGAACGACTTCTTCATGATATTTGGTCGCTAATCTTGGTTTATAATTTTCCATGCTCATTTTTAAATTTCTTGACCTGATTTTTTAGAAATACGGATACTTTTTCCGTCTTTACGTTCTCTTTTAACTCTTGTAGGTTTACCTTCTTTAGCGTCCCACAATTGTACATTTGAGATATGTATAGGCATCTCTTCTTTTATGATACCACCTTGTGGATTTTGTGCATCTGGTTTTTTATGTTTAGAAACAACGTTAACTCCTTGAACGATTACTTTCTGTTCTTCAGGAAGAACTAAAAGTACTTCTTTCGGAGAAGATAAGTCTCTGTTGTTACCAGCAATAACCACAACTTGGTCGCCTTTTTTTATATTAAATTTAGGTTTGAATCTTTTGCTCATATTCAAAATTTCTGTTTGCCTCAGTATTACTAGAGTGCAAAGGTACAAAATATATTTATATTATAATACTTCAGGAGCTAAAGAAACAATTTTCATATGTCCTTTATCTCTAAGTTCTCTTGCTACAGGACCAAAGATACGTGTACCTCTTGGATCTCCAGCATTATTTAAAATAACTACCGCATTATCATCGAAGCTGATATAAGAGCCATCGTTTCTGCGTAGTTTTGTTTTTGTTCTAACAATTACAGCTTTTGCAACTGTTCCTTTTTTAACGGTAGCGGATGGAATTGCATGTTTTACTGTAACTACAATTTGATCTCCAATACCAGCGGTTTTCTGACCACTATTGCCAAGTACTCTAATACAAAGTACTTCTTTAGCACCACTATTATCTGCGACATTAAGTCTTGATTCCTGTTGTATCATTTTCTTCTAATTTAGCTTTTGCTAAGATTAAATAATAATTTTCTCTTTGATTGAGATATTTAGGGAAGCAAAATTATTTTGCTTTTTCTACAATTTCAACTAAACGCCAGCGCTTTGATTTACTTAGAGGTCTAGTTTCCATTATTTTTACTGTATCACCTATTCCACATTCATTATTTTCATCATGAGCGTGAAACTTGGAAGTTTTCTTTAAAAACTTTCCGTATAATGGGTGTCGAACTTTTCTTTCTACAGCAACCGTTATGGTTTTGTCCATTTTATCACTTGTTACAAGACCAATACGGGTTTTTCTAACGTTTCTTTCTATTGTTGACATTTTGAAAGAGAATTAAATATTGTTAATAAATAAATTAAAGTGTTTTACGACTAGCTAATTCTGTTTTTAGCATAGCAATACTACGACGAGTAGTACGTAAAATCATAGGATTCTCTAAAGGATTAACAGCATGACCAAAAGACATCTTTTTTAAGTCTAGTTCTAACTCATTAATCTTATCTTGAATAGTAGTATCATCCCAAGATCTATATTCACTTCTTTGTTTTCTTAAATTTTTTGTTGCCATAATTCTTAAATTAGAGAGATTTATAGTTTTACATAATCTCTACGTATAACAAATTTTGTTTTGATAGGAAGTTTTTGAGCTGCTAAAGCAAGTGCTTCTCTAGCTATTTTTTCAGAAACACCACCTACTTCAAACATAATTCTACCTGGCTTAACAACAGCAGCAAAGTGATCAGGAGCTCCTTTCCCTTTACCCATCCTAACTTCAGCAGGTTTTTTAGTTATTGATTTATCTGGAAATATACGAATCCAAACATGTCCTTCACGTTTCATATGACGAGTCATAGTTTGACGTGCCGCTTCAATTTGTCTATTCGTAATCCATTTTGGTTCTAATGCTTTGAGACCATATTGTCCAAATGCTAATGTAGTACCTCTTTGCGCATTACCACGAATACGTCCCTTTTGTTGTCTACGAAATTTTACTCTTTTCGGTTGTAACATTGTAAATATGTTTACGGATTTTTAATCCAATTCAATAAATATTAGAATATAACTTTCTTATTTTCTACGACGATCTCTACCGCCTCTTCTTCTTCCACCTTGTTCTCTACCGCTTCTTCTTCCAGAACCTCCTGAAATAATATTAGGATTCAATTCCCTTTTCTCTAAGATTTCACCCTTAGAAATCCAAACTTTTATCCCTATTTTTCCATATGCAGTTAAAGCAAATAAGCTTGCATAATCAATATCCATTCTAAAGGTATGTAAAGAAACTCTACCTTGCATAATTTCCTCACTTCTGGCAATTTCAGCACCGCCTAATCTACCTCCAACTTTAACTTTGATACCATCAGCTCCCATACGCATAGCAGTAGCAATGGCATTTCTTACAGCTCTTTTATAACTAACTCTTCCTTCAATTTGACGTGCTATTGATTCTGCAACAATCTGTGCATCAATTTCAGGACGTCTAATCTCTAAAATATTAACTTGTACGTCATCGTTACCTGTTAATTTCTTTAATTCCTCTTTAATTCTGTCAACCTCCTGTCCTCCTTTACCAATGATTATCCCTGGTTTGGAAGTATGAATAGTAACTATTAATTTTCCTAGAGTTCTTTCAATTACAATACGCGCTACTCCTCCACGAGAGATACGAGCATTAAGATAATCTCTAATTTTTTTATCTTGAATAACGTTTTTACCGTATTCTTTACTATTACTATACCACATGGAATCCCAACCATGAATGATACCAAGACGATTGCCTATCGGATGTGCTTTTTGACCCATTATATTAATTTAAAAATTTGAAAATCTGCTTCTTTTTTACTTCTTACTAGCAGCAAATTCACAGATTTAAGTTATTATGATTTAGAATCTACTATTATTGTTACATGATTACTGCGTTTGCGAATTCTATTTGCTCTACCTTGTGCAGCGGGACGCATTCTTTTTAAAACACGACCTCCATCAACATAAATAGTTTTTACATATAATTTAGCATCAGCAACATCTTCACCTTCATTCTTTTCTTGCCAATTGTCTATAGCACTTAATAATAATTTTTCTAATGCTAAAGCATTGTGCTTTTTGCTGAATTTTAAGATGTTTAATGCTTCTTCAACGTCAACTCCACGAATTTGATCCGCTACTAAGCGCATTTTTCTTGGTGAAGTTGGATAATTTCTTAATCGAGCTATTGCTTCCATAAACCTAGACCCTTTCGGATTTATTTATAAGGTTAAAAAATATTTTATTTATATGAAATTAGATTTTTATTTCTTTTTCCCGCCTGCGTGACTTCTAAAGTTACGAGTTGGTGCAAATTCACCTAATTTATGTCCTACCATGTATTCTGTAACATATACAGGTATAAATTTATTTCCATTATGTACAGCGAATGTATGACCAACAAAATCTGGAATAATTGTAGAACGACGGCTCCATGTTTTAATTACAGATTTTTTAACCTCTCCATCATTCATTTGGTCTACTTTAGCTAACAAATTGTGATCCACGTAAGGACCTTTTTTAATTGAACGTGCCATATATAATTAATGGTTTTGATGATTTGATCTATTTTATATAGACCCATTTTATCGTTTAAAATATTATTTCTTTTTCTTAGATTTAGGTCTACGCTGTATGATTAATTGACTAGATTTTTTGTTTTTATCTCTAGTAACTTGTCCTTTTGCGTAGATACCAGTACGACTTCTTGGTAAACCACCCGAAGTGCGCCCTTCACCACCACCCATAGGGTGATCAATTGGGTTCATCGCAACACCTCTAACTCTAGGTCTTCTACCTCTCCAACGATTTCTACCAGCTTTACCCATAGATTGTAAGCTGTGATCGTGGTTAGATACACTACCTACTGTAGCCATACAAGTGTTTAAGATTTTTCTTAATTCACCAGAAGGCATTTTTAATACTGCATATTTTTCTTCTTTAGCATTTAATTGTGCGTAAGAACCTGCAGATCTAGCTATAGCACCACCTTTACCTGGTTGCATTTCAATATTATGCACTATTGTACCTAAAGGCATATTTTTTAATGGCATAGTGTTTCCTAATTCAGGAGCTACATTCTCACCACTAACTATTTTTGCACCAACAGCAATACCTTGCGGTGCAATAATGTATCTTTTCTCTCCATCTGCATAAGCTACTAAAGCGATAAATGCGGATCTATTTGGATCGTATTCAATAGTTTTAACCGTTGCAGGGATATTAAATTTATTTCTTTTAAAATCTACAATACGGTAATGCTTTCTATGACCTCCCCCAAGATTACGCATTGTCATACGTCCTTTGGAGTTTCTACCAGCTTTGCTTTTTTGAGGTTGTAATAAGCTTTTTTCAGGCTTATTTGTTGTGATTTCAGCATAAGCATTTCCTACTCTCCATCGAGTTCCTGGTGTGGTAGGTTTATATTTACGTAAAGCCATTATATTATTATTTTTTTACGCATCTTCTGCGTTTGTTTAACATTTTTGATTCTATATCATGAATAGGTCAATCTCATCTCCTTCTTCTAGCGTGATTATAGCTTTTTTATACGAAGGTTTGCGACCTGTTACAAAGCCTGTTTTAGTAAAACGACTTTTATTTTTTGCAGGCACAATCATAGTATTTACAGTAGCAACACGTACTCCATAAAACTCTTCAATAGCCTCTTTTATTTCTAATTTATTCGCTCTTCTATCAACCACAAAGGAATAACGATTATCATTTTCCATTTGCTCGTTTACTTTTTCCGTAACTATAGGGCGAATTAAGATTTCCATATTTCTCATTATTAACCAATTTTACAGTTCTATTCAAAAAACTGAATCTTTTATAAAATTTTTACTTTAAGCTTCAACTAAATCGTCTTCGTTAAGAATTTGAATAGCTTCTTCTGAGAAAACAAGCACATTAGCATCTAAAATATCGTAAGTGTGAATATCACTTAAAACAGTTGTTTTAACTCTATTTAAATTTCTTGCGCTTAGGTAAAAGTTTTCATCTAAATCTGCTGTTACGAATAACACCTTTTTACCTTGTACATTCAAAGCTTTTAAAAGCTTGTCAACTTCTTTAGTTTTAGGAGATTCATAGGATAAATTTTCAACCACTATAATGCAATCTTCTTTCACTTTATATGTTAAAGCAGACATTTTAGCTAAATCTTTAACTTTTTTATTCAGCTTAAAATCATATTTATGTGGTGTTGGTCCTCCCACTATACCCCCACCTTTATAGATTGGGTTACGGATACTACCTTTACGAGAGCCGCCAGTACCTTTTTGTCTGTGTAATTTTCTAGTTGATCCTCTTACTTCACCACGTGATTTTGTTTTATGCGTACCTAAACGTTGTGCAGCAAGATATTGCTTTACGCTTAAGTAAATACAATGATCATTGGGCTCGATATCAAAAATATCAGCAGGTAAGTCTACATTTCGACCTGTTTTTTCACCCTTATTATTTAAAACTTCAATTTGCATTGTAATATTTTTTATGGTATTAAACCTTCAATTAATTTTCATCTTTATCTAAGATGTAGTTTTTCAATTGCAATCCTTTACAGAATTTGATTATTATTTATGCTCCACCACTACAATGGATCCATTATATCCAGGTACAGAACCACGTACTAATAGATAGTTTTTTTCAGGAAATACTTTTAAAATTTCCAATGCTCTAACTTTAGAACGAGCTCCGCCCATACGGCCTGCCATCTTCTTACCTTTAAATACTTTAGCAGGAGTAGAAGCATGACCAATAGAACCTGGGTGTCTTTGGCGATTTTTTTGACCATGAGTAGATTCACCAACCCCAGCAAAACCATGACGTTTAACAACACCTTGGAATCCTTTTCCTTTTGAAGTTCCAATCACGTTTACTTTTTCTCCTTCTTTGAAAATATCAACTGTGATTTCTTCACCAACTTGTTTATCTATAGAACTATTACGTAACTCTCTAACGTATGCTTTAGGCGTAGTATTTGCCTTTTCAAAATGATTAATGAGAGCTTTAGGAGTGTTTTTTTTCTTACGAGCGCCGTAAGCGATTTGAATAGACTCGTACCCGTCTGATTCTATTGATTTTTTTTGTGTTACTACACAAGGACCAGCTTCAATAATGGTACAAGCTACCTGCTTTCCATTAGAATCAAAAATACTGGTCATGCCAATTTTTTTACCTATAATACCTTTCATGCTATTTTATTAATTTTGCCCAACATTTATTATAAATAATAAATTATTGAGCCATTTTTTTATTTAAAACGTATAACGGCCTAATGGAAAAAGATTTCTATCTTTATCTCTTAGCCAGCGCCCAGACTCACTCTCTAGAATATCTAGAAAAACAAGCGCGGGATAGCCATTTACTATTTTAAAAAGAACTTAATAATTTTTTTCAATTAAAGGTTGATTTCCTTACTTATAAATAAGCCACAACCCTTCTTAATACTTTTATGCTTTAATCTCTACATCAACACCACTTGGTAAATCTAATCGAGACAATGCTTCAACAGTTCGTGAAGAGGATGTATAAATATCTAATAAACGCTTGTGAGTATTTAATTCAAATTGCTCTCTTGCATTTTTATTTACATGCGGTGAACGTAAAACTGTATATATTCTTTTACGTGTGGGTAAAGGGATTGGACCCGTTACTACCGCGCCCGTATTACGAACGGTTTTTACTATTTTCTCAGCAGATTTATCTACGAGATTGTGGTCATAAGACTTCAACTTAATGCGAATACGTTGTGACATATCAAAAAACTTCCTTGTTATTTTTTCAGATTGGCAAAGATATAATACTTTTTTTTATCCGCCAAACCAATTAGATAAAATTTTAAAAAATACTTTTATATTAGCTTTCTTATTAAAATTCCAATTCCTCCAAAGCTCCATTAGGGTATTGAATATTTTCTAAATATAAACCAAAGCCAGGAACGCTAAAGTCAGCTAATTGACAATTCTTGGATTCTATTACCTTCCTAAAATCCTCAATACTCATTTTGTTTCTCCCAACCTTTAGCTGAGTACCTACTAATGCTCGAACCATCCCACGCAGAAAACGATTAGCGCTTACTTCGTATTGTATATGATCTTCTTTTTCTACCCATTTCGAGGAAAAAATAGTACAATTATATGTGTATACCTGAGTATTCCGCTTAGAGAATGTTTCGAAATTAGTATACTCTTTTAAGATTGTAGCGCTCTGTTTTAATATATCCATATTTAATTCATAAGGATAATAATATGCTCTTTCATATAAAAACGGATCTTTACGATTATATATCTTATATATATAACTACGCTTTATCGCATCAAAACGAGAATTAAATTCTAGGTTATTAGCTTTGTAAATTTTTCTTAAGCTTATTCCACTAGGTAACAATGCGTTCATTTGGTATTTAAAACTCGGCCACAAATCGATGTCCACATCAATATGGTAAATGTTACCATAAGCATTTACACCTTCATCCGTACGACTAGCACCAAAGCTTTCAATATTTTTCTTAAATAAAATGGATAATGCCTTATTTAATTCGCCCTGAATTGTTGGCAATTCTCCTTGAATTTGTGATCCCTTAAACCCTTTCCCAACATATGCCAATTCTAAAACATATCGTCTCATAATAAACTATATTTTTAAAATGGCTTTATATACTCTCCGATTCTTTAATCTCTTTTCTTAAGCTCTTCTCAATCCAAAAAGGCATAAGTGGAACAATTGATGCAATTAAATAAGTTAACACACGTTTTAAAGGCCAATTATACTTTACAGATACATTTATCAACATTCCAATATATGCTACAAATAATAATCCATGAACCCAACCTGGATATTTAACAGCGTTTTCTATACCCGCCAAATATTTTAATGGCATAGCAATAAAAAACAAGACCACTGTTGAAATTCCTTCTAATAATGCAATAAACGCAAATTGCTTTAAAGGTCTGATATCTTTCATTTTTTTATTTGCAAAGATAAATTTTGTTTTACAAATTAGCTAATAAATAAAAAATGGTACACTTTAATGATGCAATTCTATTTTATAGCGAAAAGGCAAATTAAAAAAGTATTAATATTTTGAGATTCCTTTAACCTATAGAATATACTTTACTATAAAAACCTACAAGATGTTTTTTTTAACTTCTTCTAAAAGCTTTTCAACTGACTCTTTACTATTGGATTCTACATAAATTCGCAACAAAGGCTCAGTTCCGGAAGCTCGAAGCATAACCCAAGATCCATCAACTAATAAATACTTAACACCGTCGGTTTTTTGGACTTGAGAAACCTCATATGATCCAAAACCTTTATTATAAACATCATTAT
>DATGSF010000028.1:0-2440 GCA_035302865.1 Chitinophagaceae bacterium | reverse complement strand
AGGATGGTTACATTAAGATGGAAAGGAGATATACATTACTTATTAACTTTTGCTCGATTCGGTGCAAACAATTCAGTGAAAGATAATGCAGGTACCGGCGGAGTCTGTATAGGTATTAACGAAAAAGGCGAGTTTTTTGATACCGCAATAGATGCGAACGCTTGTCTGCACACAATACACCCAACTACAGGATATAAATTTAAAAGCCTAACACGCATTGAAAACTTTGACACATTTAAACAATTTGTAATTTACTTACATCATCAGGTCATACATCATGATTTTATATCTTGGGATATTGCTGTTGATCATAATAGTGAACCCGTTTTTATCGAGGCAAATTTTGCAGGAGCCACATGGCTTTATCAGTTCGCAAGTAAACAGCCACTTTTTGGTGATTTAACTGAAGAAATTTTACAAACTATTAGTCCTATGAAGAATAAACGATATAGAAATGTTCAAGTTCGCTCCAAAAAGAGGAGAAGGAGTAGCATTAAAAGTTTAAAAAATAATTTAAAAAAACAGAGACAAGAAGTAATTACTTTAAAGGAACGTAATAAGAAAATAAAAAGTAATAGTAGAAAGTTAAAATTGGATTTAAAATCTAAAAACATTAAGATAAAACAATTGAATGAAGAAATTGAGAAATTAAAGGGCGAAATAAACCAAATTAAAAATAGTAAATCTTGGAGATATACGGCTATTTTTAGAAGAAAAAAATAGTGTTTTTATAATGCACCTATATTTCTAGAATTAGGTTAAGAGCCTAATTCTAGATTTTTTATATTCAAAAATATACTACTATCTCTCTTTATAATTAAAATTGATAATTGCAACTATTGCTTTTAATGAAATATATTCGATAAAACATTACTTTTACTACCAGAGTCGATTCCCCTCTAGAAATTTTTATTGAAGAAATTATAAAGAGACTCTTCTTGTACTATGCCATAATTTATAGGTGATTAAATTACCTTTTATTTTCGTTTGTTTTTAAATTCTAGAAAGCCAGCCCATCATCTTTCTAAGCGGATTCGTAATCTTCCAGGACTTACTGTTTAATATATCATTTAAGCGACTTCCTAATGCATTGTATTTATTCTTTAAATTATTAAAATCAGATTGTGATTTTTTTAATTCTATTTTCAAACTCTTTTTTTTATCATTTATTCTCTTTACTTTAACTCTCATTTTTTTCGCTTCTAACCTAGCTTTTCCAAGGCTTTTTATATTCTTGCTAATTTTTCTAAGTCGGAACCCTGTGTTTATCGGATATTTCCAATCTTCTTGAAATAAAAATTTCACTTCAGTTTTTCTTATTTTTGATCTTAAATTTTTTATAAAATCTTGCAGAACATTTTCAGTTTGTGCTCCGGCTATAACTTCCCATTCATCATTGTTCAGTTCCCGAAGTACACCATTGATTTTTAAGTTTCGAGCAATTCCTATCATTTCGACAATAAACTTTTTTTTAGTTGATAATTTTTTTAATAATAATCGTTTACTAACATATGGTTCAATGTTTCTAATAGGTTGTAAGGTTACCTCCCTAACAGAACGATCTAATATAGGGGCTATTACTGAATTAAAATTAAAGTACAAATTAGATTTAATTTTACCTTTCGTCTCCGGAAAATAGTAATCAATAATTGGTGACATAACATCTCTTGGCTTGCCTTTTATTGGGAATGTATGTAATCCCAACATAGGTCTTGTATTCATTTCAATTATTGTTATCTCCCCAGTGCGATTGTTCTCAATAACATCCAAGCCACATAAATCTAAACCTGGAATAGACTTTACTGCTTTAATAGATACTTCTTTTACCTTTTCCGATATTTGCTCTGTTACATCTATTGGATCACCATCTAGTCCAACCTTATCACGTAAAAGAACTGTTTTATTTTCAGGTATAATTGAATCCATGGTATAATCCTTTTCACTTAACTTCTTCATTACTTCAGAATCTGCTTGAATAAGCCGATCATATAAGTTAGGGTTTTTATTTTTATATTTGTTTTTCATATCTATTAATTGCTGTACAGTGCTCTCCCCATCACCAATTATATTAGCTGGAACTCTTTCAACAACTGCTAGTACTCGACTATTTAGTACTAATATTCTATATTCGGTCCCTATTACTCGTTCTTCCAAAATAACATTTGTATATCCTAGTGATTTTATATAAGTAATTGCCTCTGTTAATTCTTTACTATTTTTTATATTAGCTTGAACGCCCTTTCCTGTATTTGCATTTAAAGGCTTTACTACCAGAGGATATCCTAAGTCATTAGCATATTGATATATTGATTCATACGTTCCATTTATACCGAATAACTTTCCCTTAGGAACATTAAACCCCTCTTTTTCTAAATGAAATTTTGTTCGATCTTTATGATCACAAATTTTGTAAGCTTCTTCTGTAACCCGTTCGCCTAAA
>DATGSF010000027.1:0-7088 GCA_035302865.1 Chitinophagaceae bacterium | reverse complement strand
CCAAACAATTCTAATCGATAAGGATATTCATTTCCAAAAGAGTAAATATCTAGAATATCACCACGCATTGAAAATTGTCCTGGTTCATATACAAAATCCTCTCGCTTAAAACCCAAGTCCACTAATTTATTTAAAGTCATTTCCACATCTAAATCTATTCCAACCTGTGCTTGTATGCTTTTAGGTGCTAAAGATTTAGGATCTGCAACTTTTTCAAATAAAGCTTCAGGATAAGTTATAATAAAAGACAAACCGGTTTGTGACTTACTAATATGTTCTAAAGTTTCTGTTCGCAATAAAATATGTGAACTATTTACAGCTTCATAACTGTTCTTTTGCTTAAAAGAAGAAGGAAATAAATAGACTTCTTTGGAAGCTAAGTAGACGGACAAATCATTTTGTAAATAAGAAGCTTGCTCAAAATCATCTACAACAATGACATAGGATTGCGATTTGTCTAATTTCCATAACTCTCCTAATAAAAAAGCAATACTCGCTCCCTTTACACCATCAATATTAATTGCTTTTTCTACCTCTTTATTCTCTAAAAATTCTTTTAACCCCTTAAAAATTAAAGGATGTTTTGAGAATTTTTCTTTTAGACTATCAAAATTCATATTCAAATGCAAAGTTACGCATTTTCCTTATTTTTTACTTGAGATTTGAATCTATAAAATCCAATGCTACTGTTTTCCCAGAATCGGTATCATGCAGTAAACTCATTTCTCGTTTAGCAATCCACCAAAAAGTAAAAAACAAGTAAACAAATAAGCCATGCTGAATTTCCAACATAGCTTCTACAAGACATGCAGTAAATAAAGCCAGAGCATTTGCTTTTTCAAATAAAGAAGGAGAGGCTATAATAGGCCATAGTAATAATAATAAGACACCAATCCCTACTGGAATTCCAAATGCTACCATAGAATTTAGAACTTGGTTATGTACAGTAATAATTGCATTATATCCTGGATAATCTTCTTCATAAACATTTTCCATTGTTGGCAAAACATTTCCCGCTCCGTATCCTATTAAAGGACTTTCTTTAATGGTAGCCCAAGCGACATCGTAGGAGATAACTCTTGGAACAAATGAGGATACCCCACTTTCATTATAAGCATCTATATCTGCTTTTTTCCATGCTTCTAATTCCAATTGCGCCAATTCAATTTGATACTTAAATACCGGAATAGTGCGACCTGCAAAATATATTCCCATTATCCCGAACGCAAACACTAAGGAAAGTTTTTTCCATCCCCATTTTGCTTTTAATAAAATAACAGTTAGGAATGCACCTAATACATAAAGTGAAATTAAGCCGAGTTTGCTAGATTGTATATGTAAATAAACCACGCTAAGAATAATAAAAGCAATTTGAAAATTTTTTATTTTTGCATTATGTTCTTTTCGGTATTTAATTAAAGAATATACGCTTAAGTTTATTCCTAAGATTAAAGCCATTCCAAAACGCAAATAATCCCCGTTTCCAACTGGTCCAACTATTCTTCTGCCTTCTAAAAACCTTGGAATATCATTTAGCAAATTAAAAATAGTATATGCAATACCTAGCAACAATACAGCTTGAAGAGTGTAAATCGCTAATTGAAAGAATTTTTTTTTATAAAATGGATAGGAAAACAATATTATTGGTAAAACAAGTAAGGGGAGTTTTAATTGAATATCTAAACTCCATACTGCTAAATTATTAGCCCAAAAACCAGAAATCAAATGGATTATGAAAAACAATACTACCATAAAATACTCTTTCGTTTTTGCCACTTTCTTCCATAAATGCTTTTTCTGATAAAATATATATATGGCTACAACAAAAGATATTATCATGGATATAGACAATAATGCACGGGAAAACATAAATCCCAAAAACATCATTGCCATTAAAAACAATTGCACCTTTTCAGTAATAGACATCTCTTGTTTTTTCATATTATTTTCGTATTTTCTTGATTTTTTGGTACATTGTTATTTTTAACCCATAATAAATAAAATGTACAAATAAATATTCCAAATTGCGATTCTAAATTAGCCTCTGGAAAAAAAGAAACAAAGATAACGAAGACTATAAGATTCCTCATATTAAATCTCTTACTTTTTGAATCTATAAATATTCCAAAAAACAACAATAAGAATAGTGTTCCAAAAATAATACCCATGCTTAAAACAGAAAAAAGATATTGATTATGTGGTATTAAATGGTTATTCTCTGGTATTTCAGGGAAGTATAAAATATATTTTTCTTGCATTTTATTTTTTTCTGCCCCTATTCCTGTTCCTAAAAGTAAATTTTCCTGGATGTTATACCATGCTAATTTGTATGAAATTATTCTACCTTCTTCACTATTATTATAGTTTAAGTAATTCGTATCTTGATAAGTATCCCATTGGTATTTTAACATGTCTGCTTTTTTTCGAAAAGTTGGAGATATATAAAACATTCCAACGATTATAGAAAATAATATACCACTGAAAATAATTTTCTTTTTCCATGATTTAAGAGAGGTAACAATGCAAGTAAAAAGACTAATATAGAGAAGTATAATCCCTGATTTGGAAGCAATAAAATGTAAAAACAAAAAAGAAAACAAGCTAAAAACAATAAAAACTTTTTTACTATTTTTATTTACTATTGCTGTTTTATCATAAATATACTCTTTTGCTAATAAAAAATTTAACAAAATCAGACTTAAAGTAAAGCGTATATGGTCATCATAGGAAGCAATTGACAATGTACCCATTTCGTTATATACCTCCATCCATTTATTTATATCTTGAAAGAAAAGCCAAATACTTTCCAGCATAGGAATGGTATGAATGATCGCAATACCCCATAAAGTTATTATTCTCCATTTTGCATTTTCCATTGGCATTAAAAAGAAAAATAATGGCAATAAAAAAAACATGGTTTTATTCATTAGAGCATCTAAGCCACTTGCTACATCTGAAGTCCATAAAAGGGATATGCTTGCTAATAAAAACAATAACCATGTCCCCCGAATAATCCTACTATTGAAATAACGATGGAAATCACCTTTTTGCATAAACAATAAAGACAGGGCGGGAAATGCTACGACTCCTATACTCAAAATAGCGCGACTCCACATCATGCCAATAAATAATAACCAAATTGCACTACTATAAAAAACCTTAAAATATTTATGAAATTGTAATTTCTGCATAAATTTTAAAAAAACTGTCTAAAATAAGAATCTAATCTTGTATTCTTAACGTTATCATCTTATAATTTAATACTTTTGAATGAAAATAGTTTTAACATGTTTAAAAGCCCTGCATATAGTATTTTTTATTGCTTATTCATTTTCGCAATCTTTCTTCTAAGTGCTTGTGCAAATATAGTTCCTCCAACTGGTGGGCCAAAGGATACAAGACCTCCTAAATTATTACATAGCAATCCTAAAGATTCTCTATTAGAAACTAAGGTAAATAAAATAGTATTTACTTTCGATAAAAATATGGATGTGAAGGATTTAAATGAAAACTTAAACATGAGTCCTTTATTGCCATTTCCACCTGAGGTCTTAGCAAATAGAAAAAAAGTAATTATAGAAATTCCTGACTCTTTAATCAAAGATAATACTACTTATTTTTTTGATTTTGGGAAAGCCATCACAGATAACAGAGAAGGGACAGCTGCTGAAAACTTGCAATACACCTTTTCTACTGGATCTTATTTTGATAGCTTAAGTATAAAAGGAAGAATTATAAGAGCAGAAGACGGGATGCCTGATTCAAGTGCTACTGTAATTTTACATCCTATAGAAGCATCGGATTCTGCAATTCTCAGTAAAAGACCTGAATTTGCAAGCAGAACTGATGCTAAAGGTTATTTTGAAATAAAAATGCTGCCTGACCGCCTCTATAAATTATACGCAATTCGAGAAAATAGCATAGATTATCTATGGAATGCTTCTGAAGAAGGAATTGCATTTTTAAAAGAAGATGTTTTAGCTAATAATCCCTCAGATTTTAAAAACAGCTATTTATTATACAGTTTTTCTAATGCTACGGAGGATGAAGAAAATAAAGAAGAAGAAGTTCAAGGTTTAAGGAAAAAGACTCCTCAAAAACTCAATGAAGATTATAAGGTACTTGTAGATACTTCAGGAGAAAAAAAACAAGATTTATATGAAGAGCTATTCATCATTTTTAAAGATACTGCCATAAACTTGGATATAGATAAAATCCTTCTTACTTATGACAGAGAAGGGACAGAAATTGAATCAATTATTACTTCCAACTTTAAAGCTGACACTTTAAAACTTAAGACAGAGTGGAAGGAAGATACAAATTATACTTTACGTTTAGTTTCTTCCTGGGCTAAAAATCATGAAAATGAGGACTTAAAACCTGGTAAATATACCTTTACAACTAAAGCAAAAAAAGATTATGCTAATTTGATTTTCAAGTTTACAGATACTTTTTTACTTAATAATTACAGAATGCTTTTGATTCAAAAACAAGATACTATAAAGGAGCTGGCTATTTCGGAAGCAGTAATAAATATTCCCAATTTAAAAGCGGAAAATTTTGATCTTTATATTTATTTAGATGCGAATGATAATAAAAAATGGGATACAGGTAATTTTTGGGAAAAGCAACAACCCGAACTTATGTTTCCTGTCTTAAAAGATCGCCCGTTGCGAGCAGGTTGGGACAATGAATTTACTATAGAAAAATGGGAAGACCCTAAACAAGAAATCCAGGATTATTTTGAAGCAAAAACCTCTAAAGGTGGATTAAGAGAAAAAGCAGATAAAAACAACAATTCTGAAGATAAAGAAGAAAATTAAAATGGACGTTCTAATTCTTCTAAAAACAAAATATAATTAGAATAGCGTTCTTGGGCAATTTCACCATTTTTTAAAGCATCTTTAATTGCACAATGTGGTTCATTCACATGCAAACAATTATTAAACCTACAAGAAGGTAACAATGCTAACATTTCAGGAAAAAAATGGCTTAAATTACTTCGTTCCACTTCTTGCAAACCCCATTCTTTAATACCTGGCGTATCAACTATTGCAGTATTTAACTTATTGGGCCAATCAAACATTTCTGCAAAAGTCGTGGTATGCTGTCCTTTTCCGCTCCATTCTGAAACGGATTTAGTTTTCAATTGAAAACCAGGTATTAACCGATTAATTAAAGTCGTTTTTCCAACTCCCGAATGTCCTGTAAATAAGGAATTCTTATCAAATAATTTCTCTTCAAGTTTATCTATACCTTCGCCATTTTTAGCTGATACAATATGAATCTCATATCCGATTTTTTTATAGATATCTAAAATCCTATGGAAGTCTGACTCATTCTCTTGAGTTATCAAATCGGATTTATTAATAATTAAAACACAGGGAATATTAGATACTTCTGTTGTTATTAAAAATCTATCTATAAAGCCAAAGGAGGTTACAGGTTGTGTAACAGTTATTACCAAGCAAGCTAAATCTAGATTTGAAGCTATAATATGTTTATGATGTCTATTTTGAGGAGAAGTTCGAATAATATAATTATCTCGGTCTACAATATCAGAAATTACCGCTTCTTTTTCTTCATTTTTTAACGCTTCCATTTGCACCCAATCACCCACTGCAATAGGATTTGAACTTGAGGTATGTTTTGAAATTTTAAAACGTCCCTTTAATCTTGCTCTCCAAAAATTCCCTTCTGTATCTTTTACACTATAATAACTACCCGTTGATTGATATACTTGGCCTTTAATTTTCATTCTTAAATTTTAACTTTTTAGATATTTCATTCTTAGACTAAAATTAGTGCAATGTAAAAAAAGAAAGATAAAAGCGAGAAAATACAATATATCCCTTAAACTTACCAATCCTGTAATCATAGTTTTATAATGATATTCTATCCCAAACAATGTTAAATAATAATCTAAACCTCCTATGAAACTTGAAATTTTAGAAAATGATTCAAATCCTGCATAAAATAAGAAGCATAAAAACAATGCTAATAGGAAACTTACAATTTGATTAGTAGCTAAAGTAGAGCAAAAAATTCCAATAGCTGTAAAGCAAGCAACTAGAAAAAACAGACTTAATACTGAAGAAGCAAGAATACCTAAATCTAAAGAATTGGCATCAAATGCTAAATAATGAATACTAAATGCATAGATTAAAGTGGGTATAACTGCAATTAAAACTAAACTTAATGATGATAAATATTTGCCTAAAAGCACTTCTAACATACTAACAGGCTTGGTTTGCAACCATTCAATTGTTCCCTTATTAAACTCCTCAGCAAAAGAGCGCATAGTAATTGCTGGGATTAAGAATAATAATAGCCATGGAATAAATTCAAAATATAATTCCATACTTGCATAACCATAATCCATAAAATTGGTATCTGGTAAAATCCAAAGAAACAAACCTGCTGCTAAACCGAAAACTATAAACACAATGTATCCAGTAAGACCACTTAGAAAAGCACTAAGTTCTTTAAAGTAAATAGATCTCATTTTATAATTGCTTTAAAAAAAATTGATACTGTTTAATAAGTGAAGTTCATTATTATTTTTCATAAAAAAAAATGTAGCTGTATCAAAATTTCAAAATGCTACATAGTGATGATAATACACTTAATTTAAAACTAAAATTAGTTAGGCATTTTAATTCCTTTTGATACAGCTATATTTCAAAATTCTTGAAGGTAAATTTTACCCAAAACTTCTAAAATTTATAAGCAAATGAGAAAGAAAACTGTCCGGTAGGAACAAACACCTCTCTCTCAGTTGGCACATTAATGTTAGGATTGTTTGCTTTAGTAACTTTTAAATATTTAACTCCGAAACCCATATCAAAACCCATAACGAATTGCTTGGAAAAAGTAAGATGAATATAAGAATTAGCCAGAAAGCCTAGAGAATGCTCCGTTCTGTTATACAACATATAAGAACCTGGATAAACATTATCATTATATGAATCAGTAAAAGTGCCGTAAGAATATAATAAGCTCGGCCCAAAAGCAAAGCTAAAAACCCTATCTACTCTGCCAGGATAAAACTTCATTCCTGGTGCAAAATTAAAAAAGTTTTTAAACCG
>DATGSF010000026.1:0-4864 GCA_035302865.1 Chitinophagaceae bacterium | reverse complement strand
ACCAATCTTCTAAAACCTCTATTTTCATTTTTTGTAATTCGAAAATATCGGGATAGAACTTTTTAACCAAGGTTTCTTCCTCCCGCTGTATATAGTGATAATAGGAGTGGGGATTAAACCGAATAATATCTGAAACTTGGTAAATTGGGGCATTGAAGAGGATATCCTCAATGAGAGATATTCCCTTTTTAAACCGGAAATGGTGTTGATCTAAAAAAGACTTCCGATAGATTTTATTCCAGGCATAACCCAAAATCCCCAAATGGTAATTGTCTATGCTATCCGATGGTTTTAAAGTTTCAATTTTGGGTTTATTGTTTTTTTGTTGCGTAAGCTCTTCTTCGGTGTTTTTAAAGTCCGCAAAGTAGCCGAAAACGATAAAGTTTAAATTCTCTTGTGCTATAATTTTGAGATTATCTTTCAAAAGATCGGGCTCAATCCAATCATCACTATCCATAAAATAAATAAACTCCCCTTGTGCTTTTTTCAGTCCATAATTGCGAGCATCGGATAAACCGCCGTTGGGTTTGTCAAAGACTGTGATACGCGCGTCTTTTACGGCATATTCTTCAGCGATTTCCTTACTGTTATCCGGAGATCCGTCAATCACCACCAGTAATTCAAAGTTGGAATGAGTTTGTGATAATACGGAATCTATGCTTTGAGCAAGGTGTTTTTCGACATTGTAACACGGTAATATGATGGAGACTTTAGGCATTTTTTATTTTTCTAAGGATAGGTTGGAAAGCTCGTAAAACAGCATAATAATAAACAATAGGAGCTATATGATATTTTTGGACTTTAGCCTCTTTGAAAATGTCCTTTGCATAATCATCCTTTGCTCTGTATTTTTTGTAAAGCAAACTTGCTAAATATTTATTTTTATTCTTATTATAAACGGCTAAGTCAAAGACTTTACTAAATTTATTTAATTCTCCTATTATATCCAGAGTAACCATAGTTCTAATACACTTAAAGCACTTTGAGCAATTTTGAGTTCTATTTGCTGTTTTAATATTTTTATTATCTGGGGTTATTAAGCAGACATTTAAGTTATCAAAAGTAATTTCACTTCCAGCGATTACTTTCGTTTTATTGGTTCTATTCTGCATTAATCCTGAAACGTGAAACTCTATTGAATTCGTAGCGATTGCTTTTGAATTTAGCAACTCGTAATTGGAAGAATCCGATTGGGTAAGCTTAAAATCTTTTACACTAAATGTAGAAGCGTAATAATATGTTTTAAATAGTTTTTGTAGCATCAATACACAAGAAAAATTTCTGTAAGTGTGACTTTGGACAAAAGGCATTTTAAAAATCTCGTTGAGATTGGTATCAATCCATATAAAACCCAAATTGTTTTCAGAAGCAAAATCATGGACTTTGCTTTTCATGTCTTGAAATAATTCTGCTGCTTTTTTGCCACCATCTTGACCAAATGCACCTGCATTAAATAAGGTTAAATAATTTAATTGCTCAATTGAATTCAATCCTTTAATAAAAGTAAAAAAGGAATCCACACCAAAGGACATAGCGGTCCCTACGGCTTTGGCTTCCGGGTAAGTGGTTTCATCTTCTTGTTCAAAAGAAAACTGCTCTGTTTTGGCTTGGAAGCCCATTTCTTGAAAAGCGGGTAATAAAACTTCCAACAAACCAAATTTTAAACGTTTGGAAATTGGAACAATCGATTTGAATTCCAAGTTTTCCCTGACTGCATAAATAAAGATAAACAAAATAAAAGCGTCGGCATTGGTAATTGAGATGTGTTTTTCATGCTCAGAAGCTGTTGCATACCATAATGTTTGTTGTTCACCACCTATAATACAATCCGATTTTAAATAAACTCTGTCATTAGATCGTTCGGTGTAAATGTTTTGTAATTGGATCATAGTTTTTATGAGTAAATGAGTTTTAAGATATTATAAAATCTATTTTTAAATAACCATAAAGTTGTCTTTCTTTTTACCCCGTTAATATCTTTAATTTCACAGTATTTAAATCCAAACTTAATCAAATCTAACTCACGAATATGTTTTAATTCTTCTATAAAATCAAGATTCGGATTAGCTAAGCTATTTCCTAAAAAAGCATAAAAGGTTTTTTCAAGATTTATTCGTCCAATGTCTTTAAAATACAATTTATTGTTTAAATCTGATTTACATTTATAAAAGTCTAATTTTAATTGAAAATGTGCTGCCATTCGCTTTATTAGATCAGGCTTATACTTTTGGCTAGTAACTGATTTTTCGTTATAATAATAATTATAAATTGATTTCTTTACAAAAACTATGTTGGTAGCATTATAGAAAAGTTTAAGGTTGAATATAGTGTCTTCACCCAGTCTTATATTAGTTGGGAAAAGACTGGAACTTAAAATTAAACTTTTCTTATATAGTTTATTCACTGGAAATAATAAAAAACCATAATCTACAGTATTCTTTAATAAGTTTTTAATTTCTTTATTGTGTATTATTTCATCAAATTTTGAAACTGAATAGTTTTCTTTTCGTTTATTATTTTCCACTTTAAAATAACCAAAAGTGATAATATCTACATTAGGATAGGATTTATGTGCAGATAGAATTTCCTTACAATAGTCTTTTTCTACATAATCATCACTATCTACAAAGGTAATGTATTCTCCAACTGCATTTTCTATTCCTAAATTCCGAGCAGCAGAGGGACCTTGATTGCTTTGGGAAAGCACTTTTAGGTTTTTATGCTTTTTGGCGTACTGCTCACATATCTCGAGTGAGTTATCCGTTGAGCCATCATTTACTAAAATTATTTCATTATTAACATTATCAATCTGAGCAGTCAACAAAGAATCTAAGCACCTACCTAAATGATCTGATGAGTTGTAGATTGGAATGATGGTCGAAATTAAAAACATATTTTAGGGAAATTATAATTCGCAAATTTGCTGATTATTCTTAATTATTTTATCCTTTTGAAAGCTATACTAAAATAGTATAAAGAAATTAGCGAATTTACTGCACTTATTGTTCAAATAAAAGTGGGAGGGGATTTTAGTTTTATATGATAAACAAAATGTAGCTTAGAAAAGGACTAATAACTTTAACTGATTGGTTTAGCTATACTACTCCCCCATTTTTAGATCAGTGCTAAGCGGATTTAAGTTTGTTTTTCTTTCCGCAGTATTTAATTCTATGGGGTTTTGGTTAGTTGTAGCGGAAAAGGAATATTAATCATGATCCCTCCTATCTTTTCGAATTTAGGCTCCAATGCTAAATTTGCTTGACTTTCTTTATCTCTTGCGCCTGTTGAAAAAAGATAAACTTTATGTCCCATCATGGTCAGGTTTTTTGTCAACTCCATGATATGGGTTGTTACACCGGTTAGCGCTAAGGTTTTTGTTACTATTGCTATATTCATATCTTCGTTAAATGAGGATTCAATTTAGCTTTTTAATTTCTTTAATCACCCGCCTACATGATTCTCCATCTTTATGGAAATGGAAGGTTTCCTGAAAATTAGAATAGCTTTTGGTATATTCATGGGAATCCATCCAGGATTGGTCAAGTAGTTTTGATAAAAGATCTTCTTCATTATAGGCGAAAGGTTTTGGAAGGATTTTCTCTAAATCATAATAAATGGACCTTCCCTTTTTATACAATTCAAAATCGTACATATAAAATAGGATGGGTTTTCCAGTTATGGCAAAATCTGTTACGATAGAACTATAGTCGGAAATCAACAAATCAGTGATTAATAAAAGCTCTTGAACATCTTCTATTTTATCTGATAAATCCAGAATGTTTGAATGATTATTGGGAACTTTTATCAGCGTATCCCATGGATGTTTTTTAACTACAAACACCTTGTTTTGCTTTTTTAAAATTTCATTTAACCCTTGCCATGCATCCTCCGAAAAAGGAGGAGCCGTTTCATAATCTCTAAAAGTGGGCGTGTAGGAAATAATTTTGTCGTAAGAGCTTAAACTGTATTTTGTTTTAATTTTACCGATGGAGGATTTTTGCGAAAAGAAAATGTCATTTCTTGGTAAACCTGTAATCACAGTGTTGTTTGTACCGAAGGAACGTGCTTTCTTTTTGGCATCGGCACTTGAGGTGGTGACTATGATTTTATCATTTTGGTGGTGTTTCTGCTGTCGTTTCGCATAAGCCTTTTGATCTTCATTTTTGGGATTATGCAATATACCTATGTTTTTAAATCCGGTACCGTGCCATGCTTGAATGATAGAAAAACGACCTGAGGAAAGCATAGGGTCAGGAACATCTAACACTATATGTTGGGCGCGTAAAAGTAGTTTGATAGTTGGTAAACGACTTTGCTCAACCTTAATATTTAACTTCTCTGCTTCTTTGAGTAGTTTTAAATTATGAGATATTAATATAGGTTGAAATTCAGGAAAATTTTCAGCCATACAAAGCATCAATGCTTTTATGTTTCCAGTAAATTGATTTGGATTGTGTAACTGACGAAAGACTATTAAACCTTTCTTTTTTGGTACAACCCAAGACATAAGTTGAATTAGAACACTTAATGCCTGCGTCTTCAATGTTGTCAATTTCACTTTAACCATTTTTAAAGTTGATGATTTATATTTCGATACCTGGTACTTTAAGGCAACTTATCCTTATTCCAAGTTTTCTTTAAAAAAGAGGAATTAATTAACACGATAAAGTAATTGCTGAAACTAATTTAAGGAAATATCCCTTCTTCCCATCGTTATTGATTTTGAGTATATATCAATGAATTATGCATCATTTAATTTAGTTTCAAATATACTGCAAACCAAGTTAAATGTCATCTTGATTTTAAATTGTTTTTTTTGAGGAAATTTATTCGTGGTGACTTGTGACTTGTGACTTGTGACTTG
>DATGSF010000025.1:0-3695 GCA_035302865.1 Chitinophagaceae bacterium | reverse complement strand
AGCCGACAAAGGTGGTTATGGTAAATACATTGGGAATAGTTTAAACCGATTAGCCAAATCAGAAGGAGAAACAAAATTTTCTGTTTCCGTAACATTTACAGACGTTAAAATTCCAGAAATCACATGCCAAGAAATCAAAATTACAAGAACCTATGATGTAATTACAAGTGCAAGTGATAAAGTGGAGGTCTTGATAGACGGTTATCAAAATGAATTAATCCAAGATTTAACAACAGAAGGTAAACAGGATGGCGAAGAAATTTTCATTAGAGATTTTATTTTGCCTATTGAAATTGCAAAATTCTTCTTCTTTGATGCTGAAAAAATTGTTTCTTTAGCAGAAATCAATTCTCCTGAACAAAGGAGATTATTAAGTAAAGCTTATACCGAGGTTTTAGGTATAAAAAAATATGAGGATTTAAAAGATCAGCTTGAAAATATTCAAGATGAATACAGAAAAAAATCAGCAAAACCTCAAGAAAGATCTGAATTCAATCAAGTTGAAACGGATATTTTAAATAAGCTTATTGAAATAGAGGGAGTTAACAAAGAGATTGAAGAATTAAATCAAGAAAAGATTGAAAAACAAAGTGAATCAAATGAAATCCAAATGAAGCTTATTCAAGAGGGTAACATGATGACTTTAGAACAATTAAATGATTTAAAATCAGAAGAAAGTACATTAACCGAAAAAATTAATGACTTACAAGGTGATTTAAAAGAACTTTATGATTTAATTCCTTTTGGTTTAAGCGGTGGGCTTTTAATGGAAGTTTCAGATCAACTGGAAAATGAAAAAAAATATAAGGAAGGAAAATTCAAACAAGATGATGTAGGAGAAAAAACAAATCGGATTCTTGATGAATTGGAAGAAGAAAGGAAAAACTTTAAGGGAGTCATTGGCTTTGAAATTAGAAATTTCTATGAAACTCAAATTAAAAGTTTAATCAAAAAACATTTCTTTTCTGATGTGCCAGACTTGCCTTCTAATTTTGTAACTCTTCATGATTTTTCTGACTCTGAAATGAATGAATTTAATGCTTTAATCAATAACTTAAAACATACATTTAGAGAAATATTCACCCGTCTAAGTGATGAATATTTGCGTTCAAAAACTAATATAGATTCTATTCGTAGAAAAATCAGAAATGCTGAAAAAGATGCCGAGGATGAGTATATAGCACAATTAAGAAATGATAAAAATAAATTAGACAAACGTGTTCTTACAATTGAAAATGACATCTATGATTTTGGCGAGAAAATTGGCTCGTTGAAAAATGAAATTAAAACCTTGAAACAGAGGCAAGAAGAGTTAAGAAAGAAATTAGATGATTCTAGAAAATATTCTGAAAAAGATGCAAAAACGCAGGAATTAATATCAAACTTAAAGGAGTTTATTAAAAGATTCAAAGTAACTACTAAGGAGAAACTTGAAGAAAATATCCTGAGCGAACTAAATGTTTTAATGCACAAAAAAGGATTTATAAAAAAAGTGGTGGTTGATATTAATCAAGCAGGTGATGATGTTGACATTAATCTATTCAATTCTAGAAACGAAAAAATTGATAAAGGTTCACTATCAATGGGTGAAAGGCAAATGTATGCTTCTGCTCTTTTAAAAGCTTTAGTTGATGAATCTGACATTGAATTCCCAGTTTTCATTGATTCGCCAATGCAAAAATTTGACAAAGACCATGCGGAAAACGTGATTAAAGAATTTTATCCAAATGTTTCTAAGCAAGTAATCCTTTTCCCATTAATTCATAAAGAACTTACAGAAAGTGAGTTCGAATTATTAAAAGGCAATATTGGTAAATCATATATTATCCATAATTTTAGTACGGACGCTTCTAAATTTGTAGAATCTAATCCAGAAGACTTAATAAAAACATATAACGAACTCTATGCAAATTAATATAAGAACATCAGAAGCTAATCAAGAAATAATAAGAAAACTTACGGCTAAATTGCCCGTAGGTACGAAAGAAAATGTTATTGCTAGAATAGCTATAGGTTATTCCTTGCAAAACGGAAGACTATTTTCTTCGTCTGAATTTAACTTGTATGATTCAAAAGGTAAAGAGTATAAAGACCACATCCTATTTGATGCAAAACATCGTGATTTTTTTGTTGCCCTAATTTGCCAACATTATGGTATATATAAGACAAATGAGAACATCCCAAAATACATTAAATTACACATAGACCATGGGCTAGAATTAATGGATAATTTATTTAGCACTAATAATAATTATACTTTCTTAGATTTTCTTACCGAACATTTAGACAAAGGAATTTCTTTGCTTGATACTGTTAAAGTTGATTTAGGTGCGGTTAGAAATAACAACCAGAATATTGAAAAATCTTATTTCAGTGAAGCCATTAAACTGTCTATTGGGAACAAACTAAATAACCCCAAAGAGGAAATTATTCTTAATTTCAATGACACCACCTCTTATAACAACAACCACATTGCAGTTGCAGGAAGTTCAGGAACAGGTAAGACTCAATTTGCATTACAACTTTTAAAGGAAATTACAGAGAAATCAAATCATCATGTTAGCTTTATCTATTTAGATTTTAAAGGGTTAAAAGATGATGATTTAGTAGAGTTACAACCATTTTTTGACAAAACAAAAGCAAAGTTTATAAATGCTCCTGAAGCTCCATTTCCAGTAAACCCTCTTTCTTTTATTGACAGTATCAATGATGTTAATAAGCAAATGGGGATTGATAAATTTGTCGATATTATTTGTAAATATTCCAACATTGGAATCAAACAAAGGGGAATTTTAAGAGAGGCAACAAATGAAGCTTTTATAACTAAAAAGCCGGGTGAATTTCCAAGTATTTCTGAAATTAACGAACAACTTTTGAATATTGTCGGAGAAAAAAGAGATACTTTAACGGAAATTATTGATGAATTAAGTCGCTATGAAGTTTTTAAAGAAGATAAAACAATTAAAAACTTTTTAAACGAAAACATTTACCTTTCATTATCTGGAGATTTATCTAATTCAGTGCGTTTCACTTCATTATTTCTAATCATAAATTACATCTACAATGTATTTATGAATATGGAAAACACACCTGTTGAAAACGGATTCCGTTCAATGCGATATGTTTTATTAATTGATGAAGCTCATGTGATTTTTAAGGAGAAAAAATATCAAGAAATCTTAGAAAAGATTTTACGAGAAATACGTTCTAAAGGAGTTTCTATTGTATTATTATCACAAGGAATAGAGGAATTTAATCAACCAAGTTTTGATTTTTCTAGTATGTGCGAAATATCATATTTACTAAATGTCAAAGACAAAGGAAATACAAAAGCAATCAATAAGTTCCTAGGATTCAGTGATAAAGATGGGACTAAGGCTTACAGAAGTCTTGAAAAAATTCAAAAAGGCCAGGCTATTTCTAATATGAAAGAGTTTGATAAAGGGGAGTTATTTGAAATTAAACAGTTTTGGCAAAATTTGTAGTTTACATTAAATATGAATTAAAACTCACAAATCAGGATAAAAACCGAATGTGCATAACAAAAAAATTGGCAAAAAAGCGGTAACTATCTCCGTTCAAAGTTTTGTTTAAAATTGAAGTTTTTCACTCGCTTTAAAAGCTATAAATAAAAGTCCGCTTCTTCGCCAATTTTCAACCCGTTATGTGCAACCCTAAAACGACAACAGAATAAC
>DATGSF010000024.1:0-2884 GCA_035302865.1 Chitinophagaceae bacterium | reverse complement strand
CCATCCATAGTACAGCTTTTAATTAAAGCATCATTTTGTTCTTTTAAATCAATTGCCAATTGTTGATAATTGTTATCCTCTGTGTTTTGGTAATTTTTTAAAATACTTTCCGCTTCATTTACATAAGGCTTCATTTCCTCATTTACTTCCCAACGTTCTCCATTATTTAAAGAAATATTTTGTTGCTTCTCAGATATTTCTTTTGCTGATGGTTTTTCTTCTTCTAATAAGATTTCATTTTCCTCAATTTGATTATCGATTATTTCTTCTTTTGTTTGTTGCTCAGAACAGCTAAAAAGTAATAATGCGCTAAAAGAGAAAATTATTAACTTCTTCATAATTATTGTGTTTTTTGTTTTTATAACTAATACAATTTAATATTGACCAGTGCGTAACATAACTAAAGTACAAGCCCTAAGAATTTCAATATTGGCATCTAAAGCTTTCTTCTCGAATTCTGGATTTTCAGCACCTGGATTGAAAATTATTCTTTGAGGCTTTAATGCAATAATGGGATCAATTAAATCATTTTGATTCTGTGGACCTACATATAAAGTTACTGTATGAATATTTTTATCTTTGAATTTAGACCAATCATTTTCAATTTTTATTTCATCCATTTGGTTTTCCCTTAAAGCATATGCATATACTGGAAAGTTTTTTTCTTTAAGTAAATGCATTGCCTGATTGCTATATCTCGCTGGATTGGTTGATGCTCCAACCACAAGACTGCTTTTATTATTCTTCATTGTTGTTTTTTTAATATAATTATAATCTAATTAAAGGGTTTTTGCTTTATTATAACTATACTAAATAATAATTAGACAAAATAATAATAGCATGAATTTTATTTAAATATTATTCTTCATTGTTGTTTTTTTAATATAATTATAATCTAATTAAAGGATTTTTCCTTTATTACAAATATACTAAATAATAATTAGACAAAATAACAATAGCATGAATTTTATTTAAATTCAGATTTTAAAATTATATTGCAGCAGTAAAGAGATTAAGTATCCCATATTATTTTATTCAAAGAAGTTTTTATGAATCAAAATACCAACAATCAATCTAATAGTGCCATGTGGCTTATTGGAATATTATTTTTCATTTTTGGATTTGTTACCTGGCTGAATGGTCCTTTAATTACATTTGTAAAGTATGCATTCCATTTAGATACAGATGCTAAAGCATTTTGGGTTACCACTGCTTTTTATATGGCTTATTTCTTTTTAGCCTTGCCATCAGCTAGTATATTGCGACTAACTGGAATGAAAAAAGGTATGGCTATTGGTTTGATTGTAATGGCTATAGGAACTTTCCTTTTTGGAAGCTATGCAACTGCACGTAATTATACTTGGTCCCTTATTGGCTTATTCGTTATAGGTGCGGGATTATCCGTTTTGCAAACTGCCTCTAATCCTTATATTAGTATTTTAGGACCTATAGAAACAGCTTCAAGAAGAATTAGTATAATGGGTATTGCAAATAAAATAGCTGGAATTTTAAGCCCCATAATTTTAAGTGTTGTAGCTTTTAAAGGTATAGAAAATTTAGATGAAAGAATGGCAAATGCAAATCCTAATGAGCAAGAATTAATTTTAACTGAGTTTGCTTCACAGGTTTATATACCCTATATGGTTATGGCTATAATTTTAATTGCTTTAGCAATATGGGTGTGGTTTTCCAGTCTTCCTGAAATAAAATCTGATACAGTAAACAAATCGGAAGAGAGTGCAAAAGATAAAAAATTAAAAGATTTTCCTCATTTATGGTTAGGAGCTTGTGCCTTATTTTTATATGTTGGGGTGGAAGTAATAGCAGGAGATGCTATTGGTATTTATGGTCAAGGCTTTGGTATTCCTGCTGGTCAAACTACTTATTTTACTTCTTTTACATTAGGAGGAATGCTTATAGGGTATTTAATTGGTATTGCTACTATACCAAAATACATGAGTCAAGAACAAAGTTTAAAATATTCTGCTTATTTAGGAATAATATTCACTATTTTAGCGTTCTTAACTAAAGGATATGTGTCCATTGTTTTTGTGGCTTTACTAGGATTAGCAAATGCATTAATGTGGCCTGCTATATTCCCTATGGCAATAAGAGGATTGGGAAAATGGACAGAACTTGGATCTGCAATATTAATTATGGGAATCGCAGGTGGTGCAATTTTACCTAAAATATTTGCTTATGGTAAAGAATACTTTGATTTTCAATGGGTGTTTTTATTTGTCATGATACCTGCTTACATTTATATATTATATTATGCAACAAAGGGTTATAAAAAATAGTATTAGCAGCTGCCTAATTTTATGCATGCTTGCTTTGGGTTTTGTTTCTTGTGAAAAATATGAGGATAAAGCACAGAAAGATATAGAAGATGCATTAAAGAATCAATATTGTAATATTACAGATGCTATTAATTATAATTGGGGTTTTCCAGGAGAACCTAATGATTCTCTATGTATTTTCCCTGTTGAACCTTTTATAGCTTACTCCTGGACTTTATTGGATACGGTATTTAATGAAGACTTGGAAGTTTTAGAAACGCGGAATAGAACGATTTATTTTGAAGAATATACCGCTATTGATACTCTGAAGCATATGATGCTAATGCATGACTATTGTTCTGAAAACTCTTCTATTTTACTGGAAGCAAATAGACATTTGTTGGCAACTGTATATGATAATATTGAAAATGATGTCGGGCAATTAGACTGTGATGAATCAAGTGTTTTAAATGGTTTCATTAGTTTGGATTCTTTGTCTGCAGATACTTTAAAACTTCGTTTTCATAAAAGAACTATTGATGAGCTCAATTTAATTATTAACGGAAGAGCTTATAAAAATTATTAATAAATATGTTTACAGGAAT
>DATGSF010000023.1:0-3061 GCA_035302865.1 Chitinophagaceae bacterium | reverse complement strand
AGATTTCTGTTTCATCATAGTCATAGTTTTCAAGCGTGCGTTCTGTTAAATTTAAAGCGACATCTAGTAGATAATCTTCTACTTCTGCAATTAAATTTGCTCTTTGAATTTCAATCTCATTTTGAGCTTGTTCAAGCATTAGTTCTTTTTCATGAGTAGCTTGTTCAATGATTTTCTCACGCTCTTTTCTTGCTTCAACTTCCATCGCTTGTTGTGCACGTTTTAATCTTTCGACTTCTTCTTGATGCTCTTTTTCCAAGGCTTGCGTCTTAACTTGCGCCTCTTCCTCTACTGTTTTTGCATAATTTTGAGCTTCATTTAGCTCTTCTGCTTGTTTATCTAAATAATTCATCACGGGTTGATGTAAATATTTTCGGTATAAAAGATAAATGATCCCCGTTGCAGCTAACTGGGCAAGTAATGTTAATAGATTTGGAAAAAGTTTTTCCGCTATATCGATCATATTTTATCCCTCATTTTAAGTTTAATATGCAAAGAGTATTAAGAAAGCAATCAATAGTCCATAAATCGCTGCCGTTTCAGCAATACCAGCACCTAAAATAAGCATTGTACGGATTTCATTTTCTGCTTCTGGGTTTTTACCTACTGCTTCAACAGCTTTTGCTGCGACATAACCTTGCCCTGCCGTTGAGAAAATCCCTGTCATTACTGCTAAAGCTGCTGCGATTGCTACTAATCCATCTCCAATTGTCATTTAAAAACAACTCCTTATATAATTTATATTATTTTTATCCATTTTCTTGAGGCGTTTCTACCCCAATGAAAATAATTGTTAACGAAATAAATAAAAAAGATTGTAAAAATCCTGAAAACAAATCAAAATACAAATGTAAAACTGGAGCAACAATCACTCCAAAAAAGTTAAAACCGCCAATTACTGGAACAAATTGACTAACCCATCCTGTAAACATATAAAGCAAAGACATAATGGTCGAACCAGCGACGACGTTCCCAAATAAACGTAAAGACAAACTTAATAATGGAGCAATTTGCCCAAAAATATTTGGAATTAAAAAGAATGCAAATGGATCTAAAAATCCTTTTAAATAACCTTTAAAACCATTTGTTTTAATACTTACCGCTTGGATAAATATCCAAGTAATCGCGGCAAAAGCCAGAGTCACACTATAGTTTGATGTAGGTGCAGATAAGCCGAATAGACCACTAATATTAGATACGAAAAGATAAATAAAAACTGTACCAATATAAGCCGAAAATTTCCGACCATATTCCTCTCCCATCGCATCAATGGTATACTGATTGATCCAACTTACAAATTGTACAATCCCGGCGGCAATTCGATTTGGTTTTTGATTGCCTTTTAATGTCTGTAACTGTTTATTGATTAGCCAAAAAGAGACCGCAAGAAAAATAGTTACAATTAAAATAGATACTTGTTCAATTTGAAACACACTAAGTCTCCTTTCTTATTGATCTCATAATAAACATTAAGGCTCTATCTACAAAAAATGCTAGAAACACAAAAATTGGATTTATGTAATCTGGCAAAAGGAATGAAATTAAAAAGGGAATAGCAATCCAGATGACCACTCCAAATAAATACGCAATATATTTTGTTACAGAAAAATTGTCAAAATCTATTAGATGATCTAACAATTTTTCACGATATTGACGTAATAATCCAGCAAAAAGCCAACCAATTAACCACCCTACGCCATAAGAAATATCCCAAAAGAATAGTGCAGAGCCTAAAATTATTAACGTAAAATGTAATTTGGTCATAATCCCCTCCATACATCCTTCAATATGATTCGACGCATCCTTATACAGTTTACATGAATCATCTAAACAAAAATCGTAAAACAGAAATTACATTACCCAATATAACAATATTTAACCATAAAGTCAATTTGAACATTGTCTGAAAACATTAATGTTAAGCCATTATTATAGATAATTAAATTATTTTTTTATCCAAATAATCTAGCAAATTAACCTCTATCATTATAAATCATAATCACTTTCCTGCTTACCTTTTTATTATCGGAAGAATCTCTCTAAAAATTAACTTACCATAAGACTTTTTACAAAAAACAGTCTAATAAAATTATAGACTCTTTAAATCAAATAACAACATGATTCCCAAAAAAAATCTTCTATACGAATATTTTTAAAAAATCTTCACAAATAAGTTAAATTTTTATACGAATTCTTTTGAACTTTATTACTTCTACCCATTATTATTAAGTTATGATAGAATAAAAGGACAGAATGAAAGTTAGGTAGGATTATGAGTAAAACACAAAAATCAGTCTATATTGCACTCTTAGCTGCCCAAGCAACGGTAATATCCTTAGTAGAAGGAATGTTGCCTAATCTTTTAGCGTTTGCTCCTGGAGCAAAAATAGGATTAGCAAATATGGTTACTTTGGTTGCTATCTTCTCTTTATCTTTTAAAGATAGTTTTAAAGTGGTCACCATGCGTTTACTGCTTACTTCTTTATTGGGTGGGACTTTATCCACATTTATGTATAGTTTTGCCGGGTCATATTTAAGCTTTTTTGGTATGCTACTCGTACGAAAACTAGGACCTGAAAGAGTAAGCTTTATAGGAATCAGTACAACTGGGGGAATTCTTTTTAATGTAGGTCAATTAGTTGTAGCTAGCTTGATTGCGCAATCTTTTACCGTCATGTTATACCTTCCCATTTTATCTTTTGCAGGAATTATTGCTGGAATTGTTGTTGGAATTGTGGGAAATTTTATGATGAAAAATATTGCAACGATTAAAAAAATGCAAAGTGAAGAAGCCAAAACGAATGAATTGTCTCGCAGATGGTATGAAGCTTCTCTCAGTGACTAGAAAAGAAGTTATAAATTACCATCTTATTCTCTAAATAAAATCTAAAAACGACTAGTTCTATAGTGAACTAGTCGTTTTCTTATATTATTTTTTAAGACTCCGCCATTAATTGTCAGAATCTTCTTTGGATAGCTTCCAGACAGCTAACAAATAAAAAACAACTCCGGATAACAAAACATAAAGTATGCTTTGAGTAGTTGTCATATAACCGTCTCC
>DATGSF010000022.1:0-17176 GCA_035302865.1 Chitinophagaceae bacterium | reverse complement strand
AAAAAATCCGCATCTTTTAAATTTTCTGGTTGTAATATTGGTAGATTTTTTTCAACTGCAAAATCTTTTATTGCAGAAGTTTGAATTTTTCTCCCCCTTCCAGCTGGCTTGTCAGGAGTGGTAACTACTGCGAGTACTGGAATGGAAGCATTCAATATTGCATCCAAAGATTCCACTGCAAAATCAGGAGTTCCAAAGAAAATTACTTTCGGAAATGAATTATTTTGTATCATAATGGCAAAAATAAGTAATCAATTTATTAAATTGTGCAAAAATTGCTGAATGTATGAAATCGCAACCAGTTTTTGAGGAAGATAAAGATTTATTACAAGCTTTTAAAATTGAAAGTTCTAAAGAATGGGCTTTTACCCAAATTGTAAAAAAATATCAAGAAAGATTATATTGGCATATCAGAAGGATAGTTATAAGCCACGATGATGCAGATGATATCTTACAAAATGTTTTTATAAAAGTATGGAGATACTTGGAGAATTTTAGAGAAGAAGCAAATCTTTTTACTTGGTTATATAGAATTGCTACAAATGAAACAATTACTTTTTTAAACAAAGAGAAAAAAAGAGGGTCTATATCAATATCAGATGAAGATTTAGGAATGGAAAATGTATTAAAAGCAGAACCAGGCTTTGATGCTTCAGAGATAGAATGGAAATTACAAATGGCAATACAACAGTTGCCAGAAAAACAAAAGATAGTTTTTAATCTTCGCTATTATGATGAAATGCCTTATGCTGAAATGTCAGAGGTTTTAGAAACTTCAATCGGTGCATTAAAAGCATCCTATCACCATGCTGTTAAAAAAGTAGAAGAGTATTTAAAAAATAATTAAACTTTTGAATAAAGTAAAAGTCTAAAATTTGAAAAGAAATCATTCTTTACAATTTTTATAAATTATAGGATTATGGATAACAAGATGCAAAACAATCAAGATCCAAAAATCTCTTGGAAATATACAAATAAAATGCCTTTTTTACTTCCAGAAGGCTATTTTGAAGAAGTGGACGAAAAGATTTTGTCTGAAATTAAAATACAGTTGAAATTTCCCAATAAAACGAAGCCTTTTAGAATTCCATCAGAGAAATATTTTGAGGAAAATGTACAAAATATTACAAGTGTTGCATTTTTAAATAGTATAGATAAGGAGAAAAAAATAGCAAAATCAAAAATGCCATCTAAATATTTTGATTCCTTTACTAATAGATTAATGGACGCTATAAAAGAGGATGAAAAGAAAGTAAATTTAAATAAGGAAAAGAAAATAGCAACTCCTTTACAAGTATCAGAATCTTATTTTGAAAATCTCGATAAAGAAATATTATCTAAAATACATTCGCAAAACAATGCTGAGAAAAATAAAAATGTAGCTTTTCCTTCTAAGAAAAAAGGATTCAGTTGGGTATGGATGGCAGCAGCTTTAGCAATATTTATTGGGCTGTTCGGAATATATAACAAGAGTGATATTTTAAATTCTTCAAAAAATTCTAATTATTTTGAAAATCAATTGGCGAGTATTTCTAAAGAGGAAATTGCAGAATATCTCAATTTACCTGATGGGGATGTGGAGTTAAACTTTTCTTCTAAAGAATCTGAAAAGGCTTTTGAAGAAAAATTGAATGCTTTATCAAAAGCAGATATTGAAATGTATTTAGTAAATGATTTTTAAAATTTGAACTATGAGTTTCCGTAAACAATATAAAATATTATTCTTTTTTATTCTTTCTTTTGTTTTACATTTTTCTGCTATTGCGCAGAGTAAAACAACTGGAAATAAAATAAGGGATTTAAAAATTGAATTTGTTTCCGAAAAAATTGAATTGCAATCAAAACAAAAAAATGACTTTTTACATGTTTATAATCAGTATAATGACGAATTGCATGTAATTAGAGTAAAGAAAAGAGCTTTGCGAAATAATAGTAATCCAGAATTTGTAATTGAAGAGAATGAGCGTTTGGATAAAGAAATAATAAAAATAAAATCGAACTATAAAGAAAAATTCTTAAAAGTTATTAATTCAGAACAGTACTTAAAATTGCAAAAAGCGGAGGAGGATTTTAGACAAATCCTAATTCAACGCTTGAATAAAGAATAACAAACTTTAAAAATAAAGAAAATGTATTCTCAACTGTTTTATAACTTTCTAAAAACAGTTGAGAATAATATTTTTTAATGTACAACATTGAATTTTATTGCTAGTTTTCTCTTATTAGAATCGGTTATATACAAGATATAAATTCCATTTTCTAAATGAGATATATTTAGAACTATATTATTGCTTTCTTCAAAATGGAAATTATTAATTTTCTTTTCCTTACCATCTATAGTCAAAATTGAATAATCTTGAATTTCTATATCTGATTTGATTTGAATAAAATTGGAACTCGGATTTGGATAAATAGAAATAACTGAATCATAATTTAATTCATTAATATCAATCGAATTTGTAATTTCAATTGAGTCAATTGATTTATTTGTATAATTGCAGATGTTTTCTTTAACTGTTAAGCTAATTTGATAATTTCCTATATCTTGATAGGCATGATTAGGTTCAAAATCATTGCTCGTATTCCCATCACCAAAGTCCCAAAAGTATAAATCAGCATGCTCTGAATTATTTCTAAATTCAAATTCATTTTCAAAAATGTTTATAATTTCAAATTTAGCTTTAGGTAATGGCATATATTGTTGCCAGATATCTAATTTATTATAAACTTCTGTATGAACAAGTTCTTTGATTAACTCTGCTGAGGATGGATCTAAATTATAATTAAAAGATATATTCCTAGGAGATTTTTCAAATAATACAGTGTAGAATGTTGCTGCAGCAGCATAAGAGCCTATTTCATTTGGATGGCTTTCATCGCTTGTGTATAAGTTTAATTGAGGATGTAATTCTCTTATTTTTCTCCATACAGGTCCCACAGGAGCTAAAATAGCCTCATTTAATTGTGCAGCTTGAGTATAACGCAAGGTTAATAGGCTGTCCATTCCTTGATAAGTACAAAGTGGAGGGAAATTTGGGCAGTTTTGCGCATCTCCATTTTTTCTTCCCCAAGTTATAAAAAATAGTGTTTTAGCACAAGGGTTATATTGTTTAATTAAGTTATTCATGGATTCTGCACCTGGAAAAAACATGTTTTGAACTTGTGGATCGGGAAATGATGGAATCTGACTTTGCTCTTGAAGCACTACAAAATCCCAGTGACCTTGCTGTATTAAATTTAACACAGTAGAATTTGTGCTGTGATCTTGTAAAGTAGCGCCTCCTGGTGTATGTGCTGCATAAATTAAGGTATCATTGTTTGATAATGCAAAATCCTTAACTATTTGTGGTAGATTATTTCCTGCGGTGTAACTATTACCTATAAATAAAACCCTTATAGTTTCAGCATGACTCTTACTACTAAATAAAAAAATACCTGATAAAAAGAGTAATGTGATATAATTTTTAACCATATTAATTTATTGTTTTTGCAAAGGTATATTTTTTATTAAAACCTAGCACTTTTAATTTAAAAATAACCTTCCATAATAGCTTTTTTTACCAGTCCAGCTAGGTTTCTTGCTTGAAATTTAATAAATAAATTGGCTCGGTGTTTTTCTACAGTTTTAGTTGAGATCATTAAGTTTCTTGCTATTTCTTTTATGGTTTTTTCTTCCATAATTAAATGTAATATTTCTTTTTCCCTCGGAGTTAAAATAATAGATTGTTGTGCGTCAATTTTTGAATTACCCAGTTGTTGTTCTTTTATTTCTTTTGAGATGTAAACTTCATTATTTAAAACAGAATCAATGGAGTCGAGTATTTCATCAATGCTATCTGATTTTAGAAGATATCCATGAACACCTTGTTTTAATAAACTCTGAATAATATCCATATCAGAGATAGAAGAAATGATGATTATTTTTAAATCTGGATACTCTGTTTTTATTTTATTTAAAAATACTCTTGCATCATCTTCACCAAATAAAATATCTTGAAATAAGATATCAATTTTATCATTTTTTAAATGATAAAATAAATGTTTTTTGTTTCTTGCCTCATAAACCGCAGCATTTTTAAGCTTTCTCAAAATATTGCTCATTCCTTCTAAAATCAAATGATGGTCATCTGCTATTAATATATTCATATTTCAAGTGTTTTTGTAATTGTGAATGCGCTTCCTTTATTGTCATTTGTTTCAATTTCTATGGAAGCATCTATTAATTTCAATCTTTCATGTAAAAAATGCAATGTGTTTTCTGGTGTTTTATGGTCTTCTATATTTATCCCAATTCCGTCGTCTTCTACACTAATTTCCAAAATTTGGTTTTTTATTAAAATTTGGACATGTAATGTTTTTGCTTTTGCATGTTTAATGGCGTTTTGTATTATTTCCTGGGTCGCACGATATAAACTATGAGCAATTGGTGTATCTATAGGAAGGTCCTCTATGTTGCTAAAAAAATAAATATTAAGTTCCTTCGAGTGAATTTGGTAACAGAATTTTTTCAAGGCATCATGCAATTGTATTTTGTTAAAATCTATAGGCATTATACTGTGCGATATGTTTCTAACTTCCCTATGCGTTTCTTTAATAATATTTAATATTTGCTTTTCTTTTTTAGGATTAAAATCATTATTTTCAAGTAATAATTTAATAGCTGTAAGTTGTGATGCTATACCATCATGAAGTTCTTTTGCTAATCTTTTCCTTTCTTTTCTTTCTCCGATCGCTAAGCTTTCTAGTACTGCCTTTTCTTTTTCTTCTTTTAATTTTAAATTTTTAATTTTATTTAATTCTCTATTGAAGATAAGAATTACAAAACTGAGTATTAAAAAGCTTAATAATATTATTATCCAAATTTGTTGTGTTTTTAATTTTTTTTCTTGTAATAAAATTACATTTTCTTTTTTTTCAGTTTCATATTGAATTAAATAATTCTGAATGTTTTTTTGATTTTCCTCGTTCACCTTATGCATATATTCTTCTAAGGCTACTTTAAGATTTGAATATGCTTCTTCGTAATGACCCAAGGCTGCATGTGCTTGGGCTATATTTTTAAAAAGGTTAAATTGAATTTCATTATTTTCAAATTGCTTTGCTTTTTCCAAGGTGTTTTTGCCTATATCAATAACTTTTTCATAATTTTCGCTATTTAAATAACTATGCATAAGTGCTGCAGAAGAAGAAAGTGCAATATTGCTCAAATTATATTTCCCAGATAACTCCACAGATTTATTTAAATATTTAATTGCTTCTTCATATTTATGTTCAAAGTTCATAGATTCTCCCATTGCATAGTTAGCTAAAACTATAGCTTGAATACTTTTCGAGCTATCAGCTAAGCCTAAAGCAATTTTAGCTAAATTAGTTGCATTCTCAACATCTTCATTTGTTTTTAAGCTAGTGATGGATAGAATAGAATTTACGAGAGAGTTGTATTCAATATTTTTATGAGGATCTAAAAGCTTTTTTGCTTTTTTAATATTTTGTCTTGCTGAATTATAATCTAATCGTCCTAAAAAAATATTACTCAAGTTGAAATATACCATAGCAGCATTATCATTTTCATTATTCAACTCAAATATTTCTATTGCTTTTTTGTAATTTTTAATTACATCTTCAGGCTTGTTTTGATAAGCAAGAATTGAAGCTAATAAGTTATAATATTTGGCTAGATATATATCCTTTTCTTGATTGGAATAGTTATTGATTTTCTCCTCAACCAAAGATTTTGCTAAGGTGAAATCTCCTTTTAATATATAATGTTTTGCAAGAGAATAATCATAGAGGTTTTTTAAATGAGGATTTGTTTTTAAAATATCTTCAGACTCTTTTATGTATTGTTCTTCCTTTTCAGGCTGCAGTCTTGCACTTTCAAAATGATTTATCATGCTCAATGAATCGTCTGCAGTTGCAAATAAACATTTTGAATAAGAATATAATATTGTAAATAGTGATAGATATATTATTACTTTATACTTTTTATTCATAAAAATATTTTTGTCTCCTATTATAAGGTATTTATGACACAAATAAAATTAATTTCAATGGAATAATAGGTAGGGTTTACCCTTGTTTTTAATTATTATTTAAATGGGGTAATTCCCTACCCATATTGTCAAGATGCTAATATATTTTTGCATTGATAAAGTTTAATAATCATAAAAAAAATGAAGGCTTATGAAAAGTTTGTTATTTAAGAGAAGTTTGGTTGTTTTCTCGATTTTAAGTATTGTTGGATTGGTATCTTGTAAAAAGGACAAAAATAATCAAGATGGAAATAAAAATCCAACGGGTGATAAAGCCGCCATAGAATTATGTGATATAATTCAAGAAGAAGGAGATGTAATATTAGAAAGCGATCCTGATCGACCTGTAGATTACTTTGTAGATTGTGATATCTCAATTTATAGTAGAAAGTTAATTATTGATGCGGGTACAGTAATTGAATTTAATGAAGCAGGGAGTTTAAGTATAAAAAGATATTTTGATGATCATTCAGGTGCTATTATTGCAAAAGGTAATACGGAAAATCCTATTGTTTTTAAAGGAAGCAGAGCTGAAAAAGGTCATTGGAAAGGAGTTTTAATTGCTACAAAAAATCCTTTAAATGAATTAAATCATGTAATAATTAGAGATGGAGGTAGAGAGGCGTACACGCATGGCGGGCAAGCTGGACTATTATTGGGTAATGGAAATCATGGATATCCTTTTATTAAAATTACCAATAGTAAATTTGTAAATAATAAAAAATATGGTTTAGAAACAAGAAATACGGATGTAGATAATAATGAACATTTTGTAATAAAGAATAATACATTTGAAGATAATGATGCACCAATTTATGCGTCTATATACACTATGCAATATTTACATTCATCAAATAAAATTAATGAAAATTCTAAAAATAAAATAGATGTGGTAGGAAGTGCAAATGCTACTCATAATTTACGTGTTGATGGGACATGGTATAATTTAGGCGTTCCATATGTTTTTGATAATGATGTTTATATTGATAGTAAAGTTATTATTGAGGCGGGTACAGTTTTAAAGTTTGCTAAAAATACTGGATTTAATATTGGGTGGCTTGGTGGTCCGCAAGGCACTGGAGGAGGATTGATTGCAAAAGGCACACCCGATAATCCTATTATTTTTACAAGTGAAGAGGATATTCCAAAGTATTGGAAAGGTATTTATTTTGTTTCTAATTATCCTGGAAATGAAATTTCAAATGCTATTATAGAAAATACAGGAATTATTTCATCAGATCCAAGCAAAGTTTATAATGTCCGAGTTGGAAATTCACCCAGTGCTTATTTAAAAATAACTGATACGGAATTTAGAAATTCCAACTTGGAAGAATGTGCAATTTGGTCAGTTTATCATCCTTCTCCTGAATCCTTTGGGGTTGTAGACTATGAAAATATAACAGTGGATGAAGGACAAACAGTGTATTGTCAGCATCCATAGTTGTAAAATAAAAATAAAATTAATACATCAAGTGTGGTGTATATAATCTATTAAAAAAGCTAGCCTTGTTAAAATTTACAAGGCTAGCTTTTTATTTTACTATGAATCTAATCTCTATAAAAAAGGCAAGCGAACTACTTTAGCTTTTACAGCTTTATTTCTTATAGAAATAGCTATTTCTGTTCCTGGATTTGCATAATCTGTATGGATATATCCCATAGCAATAGCTTTACCTAATGAAGGGGATTGTGTTCCAGAAGTTATAATACCTATTTCTTCATTTTCATTATTAACTATTGAATAATCTGTTCTTGGTATACCACGATCAATTAACTCAATGCCCACAAGTTTTCTTTTTGCTCCTTCAGCTTTAATTTTTTCTAAAACTTCTTTGCCAATAAAATCCTTGGAGAATTTAGTAACCCATCCTAAACCCGCTTCAATGGTATTAGTACTTTCATTTAATTCATTTCCATAGAGACAGAAGCCTTTTTCTAAACGCAATGTGTCTCTTGCTCCTAATCCTATTGGTTTTAAACCCTTAGCTTCACCAACCTTAAAAAGCTCTGTCCATATTTTTTCAGCATTATCCTCTTTGTTTTCAAAATAAATCTCTACACCTCCGCTTCCAGTATATCCAGTAGCACTAATGATTACATTTTCTACACCAGCAAAAGTGTTTACTTCAAAATGAAAATATTTTTGTTGTGATAAAGCAACAGGAGTTAGCTCTTGAATGATTTCCAAGGCTTTGGGGCCTTGAATTGCTAGAATTCCAGTTTTAGAAGAAATATTTTCTAGTTCTGCTCCGATGTTTTTATTATGTTTAACTAACCAGTCCCAATCTTTATCTACATTAGAAGCATTAACAACTAACATATATTCCTGGTTTTTTTCAAGGCAATATACTATAAAGTCATCAATAATTCCTCCGTTTTCATTAGTAAAGCAAGTATATTGTGCTTGGTTGTTATTTAATTTAGCAGCATCGTTAGAAGTAGTGTATTGAATTAAGTCTAGAGCTTTGGGACCTTTAACCATAATTGTTCCCATGTGACTTACATCAAAAACTCCTGCATTATTACGAACAGTTGCGTGTTCATCTTTAATTCCTGAATAGGAGATAGGCATGTTAAAGCCTGCAAAATTAGCCATTTTAGCACCCAGTGCAATATGCTTTTCTGTAAAAGGTGTCTGTTTCATTTTTATTAATACTATTAAAAATTTAATTACGTTAATTACATTAATGGCTACAAATTTAAGCTTTTAATTTTCGTTTTCCTAAATCAGAGGGATTTCTTAATTTTGTATTCGCAAACTATTCGATATATGTATAGATTTGAACATCCTTATTGGTTGCTTGGTATAGTAGTTTTACTACTCTTATTTATCTATTTTATTTTTGATAGAAATAATAAAATTAAAAAAGCAAAACAAGTTTTAATTGTTGAAAATACAATTTGGGAGGCATTGTTAGATATGAAAAAACATGTATATAAACATGGGCTTCTCTTATTGAGTGGCATTAGTATATTAATAGCATTAGCTAATCCACAGAAAAAAGGAACACCTAAATGGGAGGAGCAAGAAAGTCGAGAAATTGTATTTGCTTTAGACCTGTCTAATAGCATGTTGGCAGAGGATATAAAACCTAATAGATTAGAGCATGCAAAAAGTTTTTTAAAGCATTTTGCAAAACAAAATACCGTTAATCAGTTAGGATTAATAGTATTCGCAGGTCAAGCTTATATGCAAATTCCATTAACTAAAGACTATGGTTCTTTTGCAATGCATGTAGATAAGGCACATCCAAATCAGATAGCTACACAAGGAACTGTTATAGCAAATGCGATACAAAGAGCCCAGGTTTTATTTAATTCTAATTCTTTAAACAATAAAGCCTTGGTAATTATTTCTGATGGTGAAGATCATGAGAAAAACGCCATTGCAGAAGCTAAAAACCTTACAAAAAATGGCATTACTATTTATACTATTGGAGTAGGTAGTTTGGAAGGTGCCAAAATTTGGGATGAAGATTTACAGTCTTATAAAAAGGATAAGGAAGGCAATGATATTGTTTCCATAATGAATACCTCTATGCTTGAAGATTTAGCCAATGCAGGAAATGGCAAGTATTTACATTTAAATAATATTACACAAACTTCTAACACGCTTAATCGAATGCTTGAAAATATTAAAGGAGATACAGTGCAAACTTGGATGCCGGGCATCGCAAAATCTTATTCTTTTCTTTTTATAATTATCTCAATTTGCCTGTTGCTATTTTATAATTTTCAAAAATTCTTTGATCTTAAAATCACTGATAAAAAAAGTAAAATATTTGGTGTATTGCTATTGGTTATATGCCCTGCGTTCTTGCATGCTCAAGAAAAAAAATCAAATAGTTCTATCTCTATTTTACAACAAAGAAAAGCCAGATCAGAAATGCGGAAGGGAGATGAGGCTTATTCAGTAAATGATTTTCAACTTGCTCAAGAAAAATATAGAACAGCAGCTAATATTTTACAAATTAACCCTGCTGTAAAATGGAGAGAAGGAAATGCATCTTATAGAAATGAAAATTGGGAATTAGCAAGAAAATCATATGAAGCTCAAGCGAAAAATGAGAATGCGAACTTAAAAGAAAGATTTTCAGGGAATTATAATGCTGGCAATACTTATATGCAGGAAGAAAACTGGGAGGAGGCGATTCATAAATATAAAGAAGCTTTGCGACTAAATCCGAATAATCAGCAAGCTAAATATAATTTATCTTATGCTATGTTAAAGAAAAAAGAGCAAGAAAATCAAGATGATCAAAACGAGGAAGAGGAAAAAGAAAATGAGGAGGATAAAGATCAAAATGATAGTGAAGATGAAGAGGATAATAACGAAAATGATAAGGCAGAACAAGAAAAGGAGGAAGATAAAGGAAATGAAGATTCTAAGCCAGAAAGTAAATTAAGTCCTGAACAAGCGGAACGGATTTTAGATGCATTGCAGGAAGCGGAAAAGGATGCTATGGATAAAGAGAAAGGGGAGCAAAGTGGGGGAGTTAAGATAGAAAAAGATTGGTGATTTACTGGTTTTATTTAACCAGTAAATCTTAAATAGTAAGAAATGTACAATTAAGGAAAAAGATTGGCTTCCACTATTTCACAGATAATATGTCCTAGCATTATATGAGATTCTTGAATTCTCGGAGTGTCTTCACTTGGCACATTTATTAAATAATCAGTACAATCTTTTAGCTTTCCTCCATCTTTACCAGTAAATGCAATTGTCAAAATCCCCAATTCTTTAGCCTTTTTAAATGCTTCAATAATATTTTTAGAGTTTCCAGAGGTGGATAAGCCGATCAAGATGTCTCCTTCTTTTCCTAATCCTTCAATTAATCTACTGTAAATATAGGAGTAACCATAATCATTACCAACAGCGGTTAAATAGGAAGTGTTACAATGTAGTGCTTCTGAAGGTAAGGGCTTTCTATCTTTATAAAATCTACCCGAGAACTCTGCAGCCAAATGTTGTGCATCTGCCGCACTACCACCATTTCCGCAAAAATACAAGGCATTTCCATTTTTAAATGCATTTGTGATTATGTTTATGACTTCTTGGGTTTTTGCAAGTAAGTCTTCATTTTCTAAAATTGCTTTTTTGGTCGCTATAGACTCAGAAATGATGCTGTTTATCTTTGATTGCATGTAAAATAAATTTGAATTTTACCGAAAATAAAAAAATAATTTCAAATTATGGCTTAATTGAGCTTTTTTTCAAAAGCAATTGTCTTTTCTTTTTTACATTTTACTGTATTTTTTTCCTTACGTTGAAATTCGATTATTGCTTTTTTGCAGGAGTTATTGTTATTAGTAATGCTGACTTTTAAATGTATTATACTTATCTTTTTTTATTTTTTTATCCCTAATGATAAATTTAAAATTTTATTATTTGTAGATTTAAGTATTGTAGCAATATTTTTTTCATTTCAAGAGTTTATTTCTCAATTTGTGTGATTTTACAATAATGAGTGCGTTTTGAACAAATAATATTTTATTTTTAAAAGCTAATTTTTATTCTTTTTAATTACAAATTCTTAGAAATATTTTTTTTCATAAAGTGCTTTTTTGAAAAATAGGTATAAGGTAATAAAGGATAAACTATCTTTTAGTTAATAAAAACAAAGTAAATTAGGAATAAATCCATTAGTTTTGTTGGCAAATTATAAATAATGGAGACAAATAATCAATTTTTCATCTTATCTAAAATTATTAAAGAGAGGCGAACTAGGAAAGCCCAATTAATGAATGGAAAGAAAATTGAAGACGCAACTATAGAAAGTTTATTAGAATTAGCTGATTGTGCTCCAACTCATGGACGGACAGAACCATGGAGATTTCAAGTTTATGCTGATAAAGGTTTAGAAGCTTTTTGTGAAAATCATGCTAAACTTTATTGGGAAGGTACTGATGAAGCGATTAGAAATACAACCAAGCGAGATTTATTTGGTAGCTTATATCAATTTGCATCTCATTTAATTGTAGTGTCAATGGAGAGAACTGAAGGTGTTAAAATTCCAGACTTTGAAGAATATGCTGCTTGTTGTGCTGCAGTTCAAAATATTTTATTAGGAGCAGAGGCTTTAGGATTAGCAGCAATTTGGAATTCTGGAGGTATGACTTATTCTGATAAAATGAAAGAATATTTAGGGATTAAAGAAGAGGATCAGGTAGTAGCTTTAGTATATCTTGGATATTTAGATACTGAATTAGATAAAGAGGCAAAAAGAAGAATAAGTCTTGATGAAAAAACCCAATGGATTAAAGAGTAAATATGAAAAATCAGCCCGTAATTTTACTAATAAGGAAAGAAGTACTGCTTGAATTTAGGCAAAAGCAAACTCTTTTTGGGATGATATTGTATATGGTAAGTACGGTTTTTAGTTTATATATGATGACCGGACAGCCAGATGTGGAGATATGGAATGCTTTGTTTTGGATAGCGCAATTATTTATCACTGTTAATACGGTAGCTAAGAGTTTTTTACAGGAAAAACCAGAACGTTTGCGTTATTATTACACTTTAGTTTCTCCTGTGCAGTTTGTATTATCTAAATTAATATATAGCTTCTTTTTAAGCTTAGGAATGACATTAATAAGTTTTGCCTTCTTTTTATTGTTATTAGGGAATCCTTTACGAGATTGGTTGTTATTTATGTTTGTAGCTTTATTGGGTTCATTAAGTTTGGGCTTGTTATTTACTTTTTTATCTGCAATTGCGGCGCAAGCTAGACAAAATGCTGCAATGATGGCTATTTTAGGCTTTCCAATTGCAATACCAATGTTGATTATTTTAAGTAAAATGAGTCAAGCAAGTATGTTAGGAGCTGCGGAGCAACAAGGTTTAGGAAGTATGTTTTTAATTATGGGTTTTTTAGCGATTTTAATATTTGCTTTAGCGAGTATTTTATTTCCATTCTTATGGCAAGAATAGATTTTTTGTAAAAAATAGAGAAATATTAAAATCCCTTTGTACCTTTGGCTTTATAAAATTCAAACTTTTAATAATTTTTAATTATGCAATCAGTATTATTAAATTCTTATTGGGCTATAGATAAAGTAGGTGCTGCGGTTTCACTAGCTTTAGTTATTGTATTTGTTATCGTATGGATATTTGTAATGTACAAATATTTAGATACATCTGATTTAAACGATTAAGTTTTGGATATTTCATCTATTAGAGTAGAATATAAACAAAAGGCCTTAAGTGAAGAAGAGGTAGGTTTAGATCCTATTGTTTTCTTTGAAAAATGGTTTAAAGATGCGATAGACTCTCAAATAAGCGAGTCGAATGCTATGACTTTAGCAACTGTTGATGATGCTGGCATTCCTCATGCTAGAATAGTCTTGTTAAAGGAAATAAACAGTAAAGGATTTGTATTTTTTACAAATTATCAAAGTAATAAAGGAAAACAAATGGAGAAGCATAATAAAGTTTCTCTATTATTCTTTTGGAAAGAATTGGAAAGACAGGTTCGTATAGAAGGAAGGGTTGAAAAAATAAGTGCTGAGGAGTCTGAAGAGTATTTTAATAGTCGCCCTTTGGGTAGTCGTATTGGTGCTTTAGCTTCACCACAAAGTCAAATTATTAAAAGTAGAGATGTTTTAGAAAAAAAGCAAAAACAATTAGAGGAGCAAGCAGCATCGGATCCTTCCAGTATTCAACGACCAGAACATTGGGGAGGGTACATAGTAAAACCCTATTTTATGGAGTTTTGGCAAGGTAGAGAAAGTCGTCTTCATGATAGAATAGCCTTTGAAAAATTAGCGGATAGTAATTGGAAAATATATAGATTAGCACCTTAATAATATGAGTCAAGCAGTACGTACAATATTTGATAAAGACCAATTAGCAATAACGATTGATCGCTTAGTGTATGAGTTAGCAGAAGTGCATTATCCTTTTGAAAATACTATTTTTATAGGCTTACAACCTAGAGGAGTATTTTTAGCAAATCGTATTGTTAAAACCTTAAAAAAGCAATTTCCTGATTTAGAAATATTGTATGGAGAGTTAGATATTACCTTTTATAGAGATGATTTCAATACAAGCTCTGATAATCTCCCAATTGCAAAATCAACTAATATCCCAATTTCTTTGAGCGGTAAAAAAGTGGTGCTGATTGATGATGTTTTATTTACTGGGCGCACTATTCGTGCTGGCTTGGATGCTTTATTAGCGCATGGTCGTCCTTCAGAAATTGAATTATTGGTATTAATAGATAGAAGGTTTCATCGAGAGGTGCCGATACAACCTGACTTTGTAGGGATGACCGTAGATGCAGTTGGGGCTCAAAAGGTTCGGGTACAATGGAAAAATGAAACGCAAGAGGATGAAGTAGTTTTAAAAGAACATGAAAATTAAAAAATAAATAATAAAGTGGCATTATCCGTAAAACATTTATTAGGCATAAAGGATTTAACTCCTGAGGATATACAGCTGATTTTTAATACAGCAGCACATTTTAAAGAGGTTTTGCAAAGACCTATTAAAAAAGTACCCACTTTACGTGATACCACCATTGTTAATTTGTTTTATGAGAATTCAACCCGCACAAAGATATCCTTTGAATTAGCAGAAAAAAGATTAAGTGCAGATACTATTAATTTTGCTGCTTCTTCAAGTTCCGTTAAAAAGGGAGAGAGTTTAATCGATACTGTTAATAATATTTTAGCAATGAAAGTGGATATGGTTGTTATGCGTCATTCTGCTACAGGTGCTCCTCATTTTTTAAGTCAACATATTGATGCTGCAGTATTAAATGCTGGAGATGGTATAAATGAACATCCAACACAAGCATTATTAGATGGGTTTTCTATTTTGGAAAAATTAGGAACACTCAAGAATAAAAAAATAGCAATTATAGGTGATATCTCGCATTCACGAGTGGCAATGAGTAATATGTATTTACTTTCAAAAATGGGTGCAAAAGTTAGAGTTTGTGGACCTCCTACTTTAATTCCTAAGTATATAAAATCCTTTGGTGTTGAAGTTTCTTATAATGTACGAGAAACACTAGAATGGTGTGATGTGGCTAATGTGCTCCGTATTCAGTTAGAGAGACAAAACAAAGCACTTTTTTCAAGTTTAAGAGAATATTCTTTATATTATGGAATTAATAAAGAAATGTTAGATAGTTTAAATAAAGAAATTATAGTAATGCATCCAGGTCCTATAAATAGAGGTATAGAGCTTTCTTCAGATGTGGCAGATTCGCAACAGTCTATAATCTTAGATCAAGTTCAAAATGGTGTTGCCGTTAGAATGGCTGCTCTTTATCTTCTTGCTGGAAAAAAATCAGAAATACATGAAGAATAATAAAATGGAAGGAATTTCAATGGTAGATTTGAAAAGACAATATCTTCCTTTAAAAAATGAAATTCAAAAGGGCTTTGATGAGGTTTTAGATAATGCAAGCTTTATAAATGGACCTCAAGTTCAACAATTTGCTGATTCACTATCCACTTATTTAGGTGTAAAGCATGTAATTCCCTGTGGTAATGGTACGGATGCTTTGCAAATAGCTTTAATGGCTTTGGGTTTAAAACCAGGTGATGAAGTGATTACTCCCTCGTTTACATATATAGCTACTGTCGAAGTAGTTGCTTTATTGGGTTTAACACCTGTTTTTGTTGATGTGGATCCAGATTATTTTAATATGGATATAAAAGCATTAAAAAATGCAATTACAAATAAAACAAAAGCTATAATTCCAGTGCATTTATATGGGCAAGCAGCAAATATGGATGCTATTTTAGAAATTGCTAACGAATTTGATATTCCTGTCATTGAAGACACTGCCCAAGCATTAGGAGGATCTTATTATTCTGATGACGGTAATACATATAAATTAGGAACTATTGGTACGATAGGTTGTACTTCATTTTTTCCTTCAAAAAATTTAGGAGCATACGGTGATGGCGGTGCCATATTTACAAATGACGATGTATTGGCAGAAAAGTTAAAAATGATTGCTAATCATGGACAAAAAGTACGCTATTATCATGAAATAATTGGATGTAATAGTCGCTTGGATTCTTTACAAGCGGTTGTTCTTTCTGCTAAATTACCTCATTTAGATACTTATTGTGAGCGAAGAAGGCAGGCAGCTGATATTTATGATAAAGGTTTAGAAGAAAATCCATTTATAACTACTCCCGCTAGAGATTCTAAAGCTTATCATGTTTACCATCAATATACTATAAAATTAGCAGCACATATTTCTAGAAATGAAGTGCAAAGCTATTTAATGGAAAAGGGTATTCCTAGTATGATTTATTATCCTGTTCCATGTCATGAACAAGTTATGTTTAAAAATTATCAAAAGGTTGTTTTACATGATCTTTCAGTTACAAACACTCTTACTCCAAGTGTTTTATCTTTGCCAATGCATTCTGAACTTAAAATAGAAGAACTGGAGTTTATTATTAAAGAATTAAATGAAATTGTATTATATTTAGGGAATCAATAAACTGTAGTTTTTTAGATTAAAAATGTTATGTTTTTAATGAGAAACTTTAGATTTTAAATCTTTAAATGTAATTTTGTAAACTATAAATTTTTTATTTATCTAATCAATATACAAGATGGAAGCAACTCTTGAACAAGCGATACAATTAGGATTATTAGAATCTGAATTTGAATCAATTAAAGAAATTTTAGGTCGTACGCCTAATTTTACTGAATTAGCAATGTACTCTGTTATGTGGAGTGAACATTGTAGCTATAAAAACTCTATTAAATATATTAAAAAGTTGCCAACAAAAGGCTCTCGAATTCTAGTTGCAGCTGGTGAAGAAAATGCAGGATTAGTAGATATTGGAGATGGCTTAGGCGTTGTGTTTAAAATAGAATCACATAACTCACCATCAGCCAAAGAACCATTCCATGGAGCAGCCACTGGCGTAGGTGGAATAAACCGTGATATTTTTACTATGGGCGCAAGACCTATAGCAGGTTTAAACTCCTTGCGTTTAGGGGATTTAAATAAGGATCATACCAAATTTTTATTTAAAGGTATAGTAGAGGGAATTGGTTTTTATGGAAATTCACTTGGTGTTCCTAATGTGGGTGGGGAAGTGTATTTTGAGGATTGCTACCAAACAAATCCTCTTGTAAATGCTATGAGTGCGGGAATTGTAGAAGT
>DATGSF010000021.1:0-6052 GCA_035302865.1 Chitinophagaceae bacterium | reverse complement strand
TGATTTAACCCGTGGCCGCATTACTTATAGATACAAATAGGTATTGGGTCATATTTATTATTATTGAACCTTTTAAATCTAAATATAATGAAAGTTCGTGCATCTGTTAGGAAACGTAGCTCAGATTGTAAAATCGTTCGCCGCAAGGGGAAAGTTTACGTTATTAACAAGAAGAATCCTCGTTTTAAACAACGTCAAGGATAAGAATTTATTTTTTTATTACTCAAAATTAAGTAGAATTTATGGCTCGTATAGCTGGAATAGATTTACCTAAGAACAAGCGTGGAGAGATTGGATTAACCTATATTCATGGGATTGGTTTGAGCTCTGCTCGTTATATTTTAGAAAAATCTAACATTGATGTAAACAAGAAAGTTGCTGATTGGAATGATCAGGAGCAAGCTGCAATTCGTAATATCATTAGCGAAGAATTCAAAGTGGAGGGTCAATTAAGATCTGAAGTTCAAATGAATATCAAGCGTTTAATGGATATTGCTTGTTACAGAGGTGTTCGTCATCGTAGAGGATTACCACTTCGTGGACAGCAAACTCGTACTAACAGTCGTACTCGTAAGGGTAAACGTAGAACAGTAGCAGGTAAAAAGAAATAAAGAAAGTATAAAATATTGTTTTTGGAGCTCTTTATACCTGCGGGTTGGAAAACAATATGCTTAAACAAAAAAAACTGTTTAAGTTGAATTATTAAAAAAAGATTACCTTTTAAAATTATGGCAAAAGCAAGATCAAAAGCAAGCGCAAAAAAGAGAAATGTGAAGGTTGATCCTCAAGGAGCAGTGCACATTAAATCCTCTTTTAATAATATTTTAATCAGCATTACAAATAAGCAAGGTCAAGTTATATCTTGGTCTTCGGCTGGTAAAATGGGATTCCGTGGATCCAAGAAAAATACACCTTACGCTGGACAACAAGCAGCAGCAGATGCAGCAGCAGTTGCAATAAGCGCAGGATTAAAGAAAGTTGATGTTTTCGTTAAAGGTCCTGGAAATGGAAGAGAAGGAGCAATCCGTTCCATTGCTAATGCAGGATTAGAAGTAACTTCAATTCGTGATATTACTCCTATGCCACATAATGGATGTCGTCCTCCAAAACGTAGAAGAGTTTAATAAAATAAATTATAAATATATATTCTTTAATTCCGCTTTTACAGTTTTTAAATGAATTAAAGGATTTTAAATTAAAAACTGAATAAAATTTTTTTATGGCACGTTATACAGGTCCAAAAAATAGAATAAATAGAAGATTTGGTGAACCAATCTTAGGTTCAGGTAAAAACTTAGGTAAAAATAGTAACCCTCCTGGAATGCATGGAGGTAACCGTAGAAGAAAAGCTTTAAGTGAGTACGGTATTCAGTTACGTGAAAAACAAAAAGCAAAATATACTTATTTAGTATTAGAACGTCAATTCTTAAATACTTATAAAGAAGCTAGTCGCTTGCCTGGTCCAACTGGTGAAAACCTAATGAAATTATTAGAATCACGTTTGGATAATACAGTATTTAGATTAGGTTTTGCACCTACTCGTTCTGCTGCTAGACAAATGGTATCTCATAAACATATTTGGGTAAATGGTGAATCTGTTAATATCCCTTCTTATAGATTAAAAGATGGTGATATCATAGAATTAAAACCTAAATCTAAAGTAAATGAAGCTTTAACAGCTTTAGCTAGACCGAAAAATTCGGATATTAACTGGTTAGAAGTTGATGAAAAGCAATTTAAAGGGAAATTCCTTTCCGCTCCTGAGCGTGAGTTTATTCCTGAAAATATCAATGAGCAATTAATCGTTGAGTTATACTCTAAATAATAGTTTTTCTCTATCTGTAATTATGGATAGAGAAAAATTGTTTTTTTATAAAAAATTTAAATCAATTATTTGCAATTATGGCAATATTGAACTTCCAAAAGCCCGATAAAATTATTCTGCATAAAGCAAACGATTTTGAAGCAGAATTCGAATTTAGACCCTTAGAACCTGGTTATGGTGTAACTATTGGTAATGCTCTTCGAAGAGTGTTACTTTCTTCCTTAGAAGGTTATGCTATCACTGGTATTCGTATCACAGGGGTGGATCACGAATTTGCTACAATAAAAGGCGTGATAGAGGATGTTACTGAAATTATCTTAAACCTTAAACAGGTTAGAATAAAACCAATAAAAGGTGAAGAAGACGAGGATGAGGTGGAACAGGAAAAAGTGGAACTGGTAATTAAAAATTCAGAAACATTTACCGCTGCAGATATTGCAGAAGCTTGTACGAATTTTGAAATTGTGAACCAAGATCTAGTTATCTGTAATATGGATACTAGTGCGGAAATTGAAATCGAAATTCATATCGGTAAAGGTAGAGGATATGTGCCTTCTGAAGAAAATAGACCAGCAGATGCTCCTGTTAATTTCTTACCTATAGATGCTATTTTTACACCTATTAAGAATGTTAAATATAATATTGAAAATACGCGTGTAGAACAAAGAACTGACTATGAGAAATTAATCATGGAAATTAAAACTGATGGAACTATTCATCCTGAAGAAGCAGTGAAAGAAGCATCACGTATTATTATTCATCATTTAATGATTATTACTGATGAAAATATTACTCTAGATGATAAATCTGATGAGCAAGAAGACGTTGTAGATGAAGGTTTATTACAGTTGAGAAAGGTTCTTAATACTTCTCTAGAAGATTTGGAATTATCAGTAAGAGCATTCAATTGTCTAAAAGCAGCTAAAATTAATAACCTTGGAGAATTAGTACAATATTCTCAAGATGAATTAATGAAGTTTAGAAACTTTGGACAAAAATCCTTATCTGAAATTGAACAATTGTTAGAAGAAAGAAACTTACAGTTCGGAATGGATGTAGGACATATCATCAACACTGACAACAACTAAAATTTTTAAATCGCTTCCTTATCAAATCCCTATAGATATGTGAAGTATTGTAAATAGGATATAGGGAATCCAAACTTTATATTTCCTTGACACGGTATAAAGTAATTTTAATAGTCAAATATCAATATTTATGCGTCACGGTAACAAAAATGTAAAATTAAATCGTACTGCCGAACATCGCAAGGCTTTAATGATGAACCTTGCTAATGCTTTAATCGAACATAAAAGCATTCAAACTACGGAAGCTAAAGCTAAGGCTTTAAGAGTGTACATCGAACCTTTAATCACAAAAGCAAAAAACGACACTTTACATAATCGTCGTTTAGCTTTTCGTAAATTAAAAAATAAAGAAGCTATTAAGGAATTGTTTGGTCCAATTAGCGATAAAGTTGCTGATAGACCTGGAGGTTATACTCGTATTATTAAATTACAAGCAAGAAGATCCGATTCTGCTGATTTGGCTCTTATCGAATTAGTAGACTTTAATGAATTGTACACTAAAGGTGAAAAACCTAAAACTCGTCGTACGCGTAGAGGTCGTAGAAAATCTACTGCTGCTAATCAAACAGAACAACAAGTGGAAAATACTGAAGAAGTTACTACTGAAAATACTGAAATTAAAGCAGAAGAAGCAGAAAAAGCAGAAGATACAAATTCAGAAGTTGAAGAAAATACTGATACTGAAGAAAATACTAACACTGAAGAAGATAAACAAAATTCAGAAAAATAGTAATTTGTATTTTTATAAAAAATATAAGCAGAATGTAATTAAATACATTCTGCTTGTTTTTTGGGGTAAGCTCATCTACACCGTCATTAAACTACATCCACGTAAGGCACTGTGATCCATTCTTCCTAAAATTTTAAATTTATTACCTTCTGCTACTTCTACCAAATCTTCAGTTGCTATAAAACAACAAGAGTGAATATTTGCTAAATCTATAATGTTTAATGCTCCTTTTCCTCTCTCTTCGCTATTTAAAGGATCATACAAATCTCGCACCATTGGTTTAAATAAGGAATTTCCATAAAAAATATCCTCGCCTTGCGTATAAGCTTGACCTAATAATTCTGTCATGCCATATTCAGAAAGTATTTTTCCAGGATGGAGTTTGTCTTGTAAAAAATTATGTACTTTTTGTCGATTCCAATGTTCTCGTCTGCCTTTCATGCCTCCAGTTTCCATAATCCAAACATGCTCTAAATCCATTGGGTTTGCTTCTGCAAAGTCTAATAAAGCGAAGGTTACTCCTAATAGTATAATTTGTTTTTTACTATTTTTATATTTTATTAAAGTCGTTTTTAAAGCCTCCCAATCATAAAGATAAAACTGACTAGGATTTCCTGATTTTTCTATAAAATTTTGAGCCATATATACTAAAGAAGAATCTTGTCGTTCTAGATAGGAAGGAAGAAGACAGAGAAAAATATAATTATCTATAGAGCCGAAGGATTTTTCAAAATGATAAGTAAAACTTTCTTTGTAAATTGTATCATCTCTTAGATAATGAAAGCTACGTTCCATGCCAGTAGTACCGCTGCTTCCAAAAGTTATTTTTGCTTCAAAATTATGAGTTGTAACTTTATGGGTTTTAAAAAATAATATAGGTAAAAATGGAATATCTTTTATATTTTTCACATTTTCTGGCTTAATATGTATGGCATCAACATATTTTTTGTAAATTTCGTTATATTTATACTGATAATGAAATACATTTATGTAAATATCATCTGCGTTTAAAGCATTAATATGCTCTGGCCAGTTCTTTTTTTTATAAATTTCAGGTATAATATCTAACATGTTATGCAAACTAATGTAAAAAAATATATAATTCTTCTACTCTTGGCAATTATTTTATACTCTTGCGATAAAAAAGATGCTGTAAATGTTCCCAATGAGCCTATGATTGAATTAATAAGTATGCAACCTAATACTATAAATGTTTTAGACTCTACTTCTTTAATAAAATTAGTATTTTATTTTGAAGATGGAGATGGAGATTTAGGAAGGGATGCAACAGAGGAGCAAATGCAAATTTTTGTAAAAGATTCTAGAGATACTAGTGCTGCTTTTTTTACTTATTCTTATCCTTTTCCTTATATTCCTGAATCTCAAAGACCTAAAGGTGCTTTACATGGCACTGTAACTTTGAATTTTGGAAGAGAGTATTTTCCTCCACAAGACTCCTTGCATATTGCCCTAGGGAAAGATACTTTGTATTTTGAAGTATATATTGTTGATGAGGCAGAAAATAAAAGTAATACTATTGTAACAGATAGTATTTTTGTGGAAATGTAAGAATGTGTGATAATGAATAATATTAAACAGCAATTAGACCTTTATATAAATAAGTTTTATTTGAATCGAATAATTCGTGGAGTCTTATGGTTCCTAGCTTATTCAGGTGCTGCTTTTCTATTTTTACTGGCATTAGAATCCTTATTTTATTTGCCTTCATGGGCAAAAATTTCATTATTATCCATTTTTATATTTTTCGCTTTATTGCTGCTGAGTAAATTTGTTATGTTTCCATTGGGGCAAAGATTGGCTTTGTGGAAAAGGATGAATTATAAAGAGGCGGCTATTTTAATAGGAGAGCATTTTTCGGAAGTTCAAGATAAGCTTTTGAATCTTTTAGAATTAGAAGAAAAAGGGAAATCTACAGAAGAACAGCATCCTTTTATTTTGGCGAGCATAAAGCAAAGAACAGAGCAATTGACTGTATTTTCTTTCCCTAAAGCTATTGATTTAAAGGTAAATAAGAAATATATAAAATGGGTGCTTCCTAGTTTTTTATTATTGATTTTAATTGCTATAGCTTTTCCTCATTTCTTAAAAGAAACAAGTTATCGTTGGATACATGCACAAAAAAACTTTGATCCTCCAGCGCCTTTTACCTTTAAAGTACAAAAAGAACATTTAAAAGCGGCTCGATTTTCTGATGTACTATTACAAGTTGAACTGGAAGGTGGAGAGTGGCACGAAGATCTCTTTCTTGTGATTGATAATAAAAAATACCCAATGGATGGATTGAAATCAGATTGGTTTCAATTTAAATGGAGTCAAGTGGAAAAAAGCTTTGAGTTTTATTTTCAAGCGGGAAGGTATAAATCAAAGAAATATTTTCTGGAAGTATAT
>DATGSF010000020.1:0-2788 GCA_035302865.1 Chitinophagaceae bacterium | reverse complement strand
TTTTTAGTTGAACAAAAAACAGAAATAACCTCATCATTTTCCGGCATTTTATTTTGAGATACAAAATCCATAAAATCCTGAGGCGAAGTAATCCCTTTATGTTTATTTTCAATACTTCCCTTTGAATAATCAATAAAATCTACAAGACTTCTAACGGAAGCATCGTCATCCTTCACCTTTTGATATAGTTCTTCTTTAGAGGAGCAATTAAAATACTCATATAAATTACTCAAAAGAATCACCTCCGTCTTTTTCAAGACGATCGATTAATTCTTTCAGCAGAAGAACATCCTGATCATCGGGATTCTCTTTCATAAAATCCAGTAACTCATGATGGCTGTTCACATTAAAATAATCTAAAATACTTTTTTGATCAATATCCATTTAATCAATCCTTTCTTTTTTGTAAATTTTACCGATAAACCATGTTAAAAAATTGCATGAAAAAAAGTACAGAATTAAAAATCCCTGTACTTCTAAAACATTTTTCTTCTTAAAAGATTGATCCAATTTTATATCATCACTATGCTACAAACTACACCCATTAGTTGAACGAGCGAGAGAATGAATATCCAGTCTGTAATAGGCTAGAAATTTCCTTTTCTTCTATTATAAAATTTACTTTTTGCAATCTTTCCAATCTTTAAAGCTCCCACTGAAATTAAACCAACGCCCAAAACTCCCACCCCTAAAATTCTAAGGTCTTTTGCTTCTTTAGAAGTAAAAGTATATTGTAAGCCATTTGCTAAATGTGGTGTAGTATAGCCAGATCTTATTAGGTCATTTACCTCGTCGGGTGACTTCAAAACACCCTGGACATATTGAAAACCTTTAGAAGTAAGTTCTCGACTTTCTGCATCTGATATTATTTTGTCGTTTTTTAACCAAGCCATATTTCAACCTACTTTCGAGAAGTTATTTATTGAAATCTGTAAACGGTATAGTTTCATTTGAACAAAATGTAACCTTAGAGTGTAACACTATTTTTCTTTTATTAAGTCTTCCCTGTGAGTATTAGTGACGTCTATTAACTCTCTCAGTTGTTGATTTGCGTTTGCATTTAGTATAAATGCAAGCTCATATAAATCATAGTAGCCTTTCTCATCAATTCTTTTTGTATTTAATTCTTTGGCTTTTTTATTTGATAGTTTAATGATTTTTTTAGTTTGTTCAGATTGAAATAAATCTAAGTTAGAAACGATAGATGTTGGGAGTTTCATATCATCTATTGCACCTTCGCTTTCACTACTATTTTCAATAAGCATAATCAAATAATTATTTTCCTCAAATAATAAGTTGCATTTATTAAAAAAGTCTATGTCTACTTCTATAGATAAATCCATCAAATTTTCATAGAATTCTTTGAACCTTTTCACATAAGTATATGTTGCTTTATTTATTCCACTATTTTTCAAATCAATTCCTTCATTATAGCTGAATAAAATCATTTCATTCTCTAACTCTTTTATTCTATCCAAAGTTCGTAATTTTTTTGGTAACTTATTTTTATATTTGTTTTTCTCTTCAAAAGCTAAACTCACGAATATAACATAAACAGCACCAATTATACCTATAATGGAGCCAACTATTGCTCCTAAATATGATGATATGGAAAGTAAATAATTTGTTAGTTCAACATAGTTAAATATGTTAAACACAATAATTGTCACTGGATACATTATCGCTAACAGAATTAATATTATTAACGTAAATTTAATTTTTCTTGCTATTTTATTATATTTATTCATTTAATAATGTTCACCGCCAATTTAGCTAACAGCTATAAGCTCACCCATCTCTAATCAAATAGAGTTATATTTTCTTAAAAAAATCACTTTATGGAACAAGGTGGCCCTTTAACGGCACAATGCTTATTCAAGAACTTTGCGCCCTTTTCTTGCAGCCTCACTAGATAAAGCTACGAAGGGTTCTACGAAGAGTTGTAATAAGATTCGTAGAAATAATAGGCCTATCTTGAACTTCTTCCAATTCCAAATTTTTCATAGCACATAAAACTTTTGGCTGGCTTTTATTTTTAGGTTTCTTATCTAATAAAAAAATTGCTTTTACAATTTGCTTGGGGTTTATATGGTCTAATGAGATATAACATCTATCTTTATTTTCATTATCACGTTTTATTTTCCATTTATCTTCATATCCCGCAGGTGTACTAGCTAAACCTAATGGAATAAGTTCTTCTTTTCCAGGGGATCTAATTTCTATCGGGGGTTGTTCTAAAGCCACGTTACCAGAGTTTGTAATATGAATTGAAACTACAATCGGTTCTGTCAACAAAGTTTCTTTATAACTAATTTTTAAATCATCTATTAAGAAGGTATCAGAAATCATAGCTAAAGATTCTATTTTATACCTTAACTTCTTTTCACTTATAGATTTTTTTGTATGAATTACAGCTAAAACCCAAGAAACTACTCCTATAATAATAGCTACAATAATTTGTATTATAATTAAAGTATTGTCACTCAAGATTTCACCCCCTCATGCTCTATAAAGCGACACTTATATGCGACACTAGCGCGAATTCTTATTAGTGAATCGCACCCGATTGCTTTAACTTAATTATCTTTCATTTTAAATTTTCTAATCCACCCAAGTTCACCAACTATGATTGCAATAGCTAATAAAACATAGTCTATATACTTTTATGTGAGAAGAATTGAGGAACACCAATACCGATTAATATAGCTAAAAAATACTACAATAAAGTTGGTGAACTTGGGTGGATTAGAAAATTTAAAATGAAAGATAATTAAGTAAAAGCAATCGG
>DATGSF010000019.1:0-17079 GCA_035302865.1 Chitinophagaceae bacterium | reverse complement strand
ACATTTTCTGCGCTACAGGGACCTAATATGCTAATAAATTTTTCTTGCATGTAAAAAAAGATGAAATACAAATATCCATAAATCTTTTTACTTAATTAAATTGTACAAATATTATTCGTTTTTTAGGCATCTTTATAGATTTTTTTTATATTGCAGACTTTCAAACAAAGTTTACATATGCAGAATCATAGAATAGCTATTGACTGGGGAAATACAAGAGTAAAAGTAGGTATTTTCCAAAACGATAATCGCCTTATTTTTGTTCATAACTTTAGTCAGGAAGAAGCAAAGGAAAAAATTATGCGTATCATGCAAGATAGAAAGTTTCCTCCTAGTATTTTATGCAGTGTTCATGAAAATTCTCACAGTCTTATTACAGCCTTAGAAGATGAGAATAACCTTTTAGTTATGGATTCTAATACTAAAGTACCTTTAGTTAATGCATATGGAACTCCAGAAACTTTAGGAATGGACAGACTCGCATTAGCTGTAGGTGCTAAAGAAGCATTTCCTAATCAAGATTGTTTAATTATAGCTGCAGGAAGCGCAATTACTTATAATTTTATCCAATCATCGGGTTTCTTTAGAGGAGGTGCTATTAGCCCTGGAATAGATATGCGATTAAAATCACTTCATGAATATAGTAATCAATTACCTTTGGTAGAAAAAGATGGATATTGCCCATTGATTGGTCATGAAACTGCAACTTCTATACGTAGTGGAGTTCTTTATGGAATAGCAGCTGAAATAGAATCCATGATTGATTATTACAAAACACAATATCCTAACATAAAATCCGTTCTTACTGGAGGGACTGTTTCTTACATCCATAAAAAATTAAAAAATAAAATTCATATGGATGAAGCAATTTTATTACGTGGCTTAAATGCAATAATGATTCATAATGAAAAATAAAAAATATAAACTCTTACTATTATCTGCTTTAATTAGCTCGTCTTTTTTGACATTTGCTCAAAAACCTAATGTGCAAGAAGAATTAAAGGCCCCTAAAGCAAATACCGAAAATATCCCATATTCCATGTATGGAGTAGGTTATTTTTTAAATAACAAACACACTATTAATAGAGGAATGGGAGGTGTTTCAATAGCAGATAAACAGGAAAACAATTTAAATCTTTCAAACCCTGCTACTATTAGCTTTCTCGAAAATATTTCTTTAGATTTTGCAGTTGAAGGCAGACAAAACAATTTTCTTTTACAAGGAAATACTACAAAAGGAGGTACGGCTGGACTTTCTTATCTAGGACTTGGTATTCCTTTCAATAAGCACTTAGGCATGAGTGTATCTTTTCAGCCTTTGAGTAATATGTATTATTATGCTCAAGATGAAGAAAACAATGAGCTTTTAGGAAAACATTTTATTACTTATCAAGGGTCTGGGGGTTTAAATAAAGCGCAATTAGGATTTTCTGGAAATTATAAAGGCTTAAGTCTTGGTGCCAATCTTGGATACTTATTTGGAAGCTTTTCCCAATCAAAAACCTTAAATAGTAATAACGATGAAGCTTCTATGGTGAATTCTGTTTTAAATACTACACGACAAGTTGGTGGATTATATTGGGACTTTGGTGCATTGATGCATATTCCCATAAAAAATGAACAATTTATAGATATTGGATTAAAAGGAAATATTGCCCAAAATTTTAATGCTAATCAAAATAATTATGCAATCACGAATAGTATTATAGGAGAACAAATGTTAATCGACACTCTAAGAAGAACTGAAGATCAAGCAGGAGAATTGGTTTTACCTGCGAGTTATGGATTAGGTCTTGCTTATGGAAAAAAAGATTTGTGGAAAGTTTTAGCAGAAGCTAATTATACCGATTGGAGTACTTTTTCATTTTTTAATGACAATAGAGGAATTAGACCAGAAGCTAGTTATGATTTCCGTTTAGGCGCAACCTTTACTCCTAGTAAAAATAGTGATAAATTGACTTATTTTCACATGATGAATTATAGAGGAGGCTTGTATTTTCAACAAGATCATTTACAACTTGAAAATGCAGGGTTTCAAACTATAGGTGGAAGCATTGGATTTTCTTTACCTTTGAGAAGACAATATAATTATTTTGCAAAAGTACATCTTGCTTTTGATGCTGGGCAAAGAAAAACAAATATTAGTCATTTAGGAACAGAGAATTTTATAAAAATGACTATTGGTGTTTCCTTGAATGATATTTGGTTCGTTCGTCCAAAATATGATTAATCTATGATTTTAAAATATCTCATAAAAAAACACATGGGGATACTCTTTTTGGGGAGTATCCTTTTCTTTTTGACATCTTGCGAAAATGACTTGAATGACTTACCGGATTTTAATAAAAAAATCACCAATGAGGATATTGCTGTTTCAGTAGAAATAATTATTAGTGAAATGGGAAAAAGTAATGCTCATATTTTTGCAGACACATTAAAGCAGAAGGAATTGATTAAAACTTCCTACACCGATTTAATTGGTAATGTAAAATTAATATTTTTAAGCAGCGACTCCACGCAAGAAAAAACAACTATAATAGGAGATTTTGCACGATTATACAGTAAAGAGAATAATGCAATAATTAGAAATAATGTGATAGTAAGTACAGAAAAAGGAGATTCCCTTTTAACAGAAGAATTAATCTGGAATGACAAATTAAAACAGTTTTTTACTGACAAAGATGTAACTATAGTCATGGACGGGGAAACATCGTATGGTAAGGGTTTAGAAGCAAATGAGGACTTATCTTGGATTCGAGTTTACCAGCAAAAAGGAGCAATACCTTTCAGTTCAGAAGAATTTATTTCAGAAGAAGAAAACAATTAACTTTATGAGCACATCCACAATTTTATTAGCAATAGTAATTACTTATTTTTTAGTATTATTATTTATTTCCTTTTATACAGCAAGAGGGAGTAATAATGAATCTTTTTTTGTTGGCAATAAGAGCAGTCATTGGGCATTAGTTGCTTTTGGAATGATTGGCACCTCATTATCAGGGATGACCTTTATCAGCGTGCCAGGAACGGTAGGATTACAAAGCTTTGCGTATTTTCAAGTGGTTATTGGTTATTGGATTGGATATTTTATAGTTGCTTTCATCTTATTACCGATTTATTATAAAATGAATTTAAGTTCCATCTACACCTATTTAGAAAAAAGGTTAGGGAGAAATGCACATAAAACAGGAGCAGGATTTTTTCTCTTATCAAGAACTGTAGGTGCTACTTTACGACTTTATTTAGTAATTAAAGTTTTAGAATATTTCATTTTAGAAGACTTCAATATTAGCTTCGAATGGACGGCAATTACTATTTTAATTTTAATTCTGCTATATACCTTTAAAGGTGGAGTAAAAACAATTGTTTGGACGGATACACTACAAACCACTTTTATGCTCTTAGCTTTAATAGTCTGTATTTTCTATTTAGCCAATTCTCTGGATTTAGGTTTAATGGAATCATGGAAAGCAATGAAAAAAGAAGGCATGAATAAGACTTTTAATTATGATATCAATTCTGGCAGTTTTTTCTTAAAACAAATTATTGGTGGTGCTTTTATCACTATAGCAATGACAGGATTAGATCAAGACATGATGCAGAAAAACATTAGTGTTACTAATCTTAAAGATTCTCAGAAAAACATGATGGTTATGGGAACCTTACAAATGATTGTAGTATTTATTTTCTTATTTTTAGGAGGATTATTAACTTTTTATGCTAATGCCAATGGAATAGATGTTATTGGCGATGATTTATTTCCCACAATTGCAATAAAAAGTGGCCTTCCATTCTTTATTACCATTTTCTTTATTATTGGATTAATTTCTGCTTTATTCCCGAGTGCTGATGGAGCCTTAACTGCTCTGACTTCTAGTTTTTGCATAGATATGTTGGGCATGAAAGATAAAACCTGGTCCGAAAAGAAAAAAACTAAAATACGTTATATAGTACACCTAAGTTTTGCAATCGTTTTTTTAGCCTTTATCTTCTTTTTTAGATTAGTGGATAATGGAAGTCTGATTGATATATTATTAAAACTAGCCGGATTTACTTATGGTCCTTTATTAGGCTTATTCGTTTTTGGAATTTTTACAAAAAGAACGATTAAGGAAGGATGGGCATTACCAATTAGTGTATTAGCCTTCATTTTGACCTTCTTTTTGGATTTATGGAATAATTATCAATGGTATCAAGACAAATTACCATTTTCAGATAAAATATGGATTCAAATTCAAAATGCGAATGCGGCATTTTGGGGGAATTATAAAATTGGTGTAGAATTATTAATAATAAATGCTGCTATTACCTGTATATTATTATTTTTCGTATCGAAAAAACTAAACAAATAATCATGTTTTCTATTGCATATCATCCTAAATATGTGCATCCTGTTCCCGAAAACCATCGTTTTCCAATGCAAAAATATGTTTTATTAAAAGAACAATTATTGTACAGAGGAATTGTAAAGGAAAAGCAATTTTTTGTTCCAAAGAAAATAGATTTAGATAGTATTATAAAAGTACATGATGAAGATTATGTTCACAGGTTTATCCATAATCAATTAACCAAAAAAGAAGAAAGAAGAATAGGATTTGTGCAAGATAAAGCTATAGTAGAGCGAGAGTTATTATTAGTTGGTGGCACCTTAAAAGGAGCCTTATTAGCTTTTCAAAATAAGCTATCATTTAATATTGCTGGAGGAACCCATCATGCATGTTATGCACATGGAGAGGGTTTTTGTATGTTAAATGATCAAGGCATAGCAGCTCAATATTTAATTAATCATAGATTATGTAAAAAAGTACTAATAATAGATTTAGATGTTCATCAAGGTAATGGCACTGCAGATATTTTAGGAAAAAGCAAAGACATTTATACCTTCTCTATGCATTGCGAAGCTAATTATCCATTTGAAAAGAAAAAATCTCATAAAGATGTAGCTTTAGAGGTTGGAATTAAGGATGAGGAATATTTAAAAATATTGAGAAATAGCTTAGAGGAAATAGAAAGGGAATTTAAACCAGATTTTATATTTTATCAATCAGGAGTTGATATTTTACATTCAGATAAAATGGGTAAAATCGATTGTAGTTTAAAAGGCTGTAAGCAAAGAGATGCAATTATCTTTCAATGGGCAATGGAAAGAAATATACCTATTCAATGCAGTATGGGAGGCGGATATTCAGAAGACATTAAAATAATATTAGAAGCACATACAAATACATTTTCAGTAGCTAATGAGATTTACATGTCATTTAGATAACAAGTAAATACTCAAGCATAAAAAATGCAGTTATTAATTATTTTAAGTTAAATAAACATCTACTATTTTCCCATCCTCTTCAGAAACCCAAATATGTTCTTGAATTGTTGTAGATAAAGACAAACCAATAATATCAGGACGTATTGGAAAATTCTTATGCTGACGATCTACTAAAACGGCAATAGTGAATTTTTTAGGCATTATATTTAAAATTCTTCGCATAGCAAAAGCTAATGTTTTTCCAGAATTTGCAACATCATCTATTAATACTACGTTACTATCTTTCAAATTAATGAATAATTCTTCTTGCGTATTCAATGGATTACTTTTATCCATTTCTAAAGGAATAACTTCCACTTCAAGAGGGCTTATTTCTTTAAGTATTTCTTGGATTCTATTAGCAAGAACAAAACCAATATCTTTGATACCAATTAAATATACTTTTTTTTCTTGAGAATGTTTTTCCCATACTTCGTAAGCCATTCTTCGAATTCTAAACTGAATGCTTTGTATATCTAATATTGATGTTTTTTTCATACTATTTATTTATTAACCAAGTAATATTTTGTAAATCTATTTCCTCCAATTCTTCTTCCTCTTCTTTAATATTAATTTTTCTTTTTCCTTTTTCTAATAAAATTCCAGCACTTACCATGGGCAAAGGATCAGTACGCATTAAATGCTTCACCTCAAAGCGGTATTTGCCTGGAAATGTAAACTCCAAAGGCTTTTTAAAACCTATTGGAATTCTATGTTCTACTAAATCTTTAGTTCCTGACCCGTACCACTCTCCCATTTTATCTGCAAGATTTACTTCAAATCTTTGACTTTTAAATGGTATTGAATCATTTTCCTCATAAACTGATAATTCAAACCATAAATTTGAATAAGGATAATTATCATCATGTAAAAAATACATGCTTATATAATAAGGATAAGAAATATCTTCTAATTTAATATCAAAAGTTAAAGGCTCCTCTCCTTTCCATAATTGCTTATGAATATGCGTCTTTTTAAAAAAGGTGTTTAAATTCATTTCTTGACAAGATGAAAAGAATAAAAACAAACAAAGGAAAGGAATAATATATTTTGTCATTTTATAAAACATTTAAAATCTGCTCTTTTATTTTTTCTAAAGAATCTTTCATTTGAACCACTAATTTTTGCATTTTAAAATGATTAGCTTTAGAACCCAAAGTATTTATTTCTCTTCCCATTTCTTGACTCATAAAACCTAACTTTTTGCCGATTCCTTCTTCATTTCCTTCATCTAAGAGCGTTAAAAAATATTGACAGTGTGTAATCAATCTTTGCTTTTCTTCAGAAATATCTAAACGTTCCACATAATGAATTATTTCCTGCTCCAATCTATTTTCATCGACTTGATGTGTCTCCTTTAATTCTTTTAAATTTTTATCCATTCTTTCTCTAACCATCGTAATTCTCTCCTCTTCATAATTTTCCACTTTTTCTACACAAGAAAGAATATGGTGCGTATTATTTCTTAAATCATTTGCAATAGTTTCACCTTCTTTCCATCTATGTTCCTTTACTTGTTCAACTGTTTGTTGCAATAATTGATTTATTTCCAAAAACACGGCCTCATCTATTCCTACTTGCTCCCCTTGATTTACTTCTTGTTTGCTGACAATGTCTAAAAGAATTTTATCAGTTAATTTAAAATCTTCAGCTCCTAAATCATTAGCCATTTTTTTATAGGCATCCCAATATTGTTGTGCAGCTTGACTATTTAATTGTATTTTTTGAGCATTATTTTGATCAACAATAACAATAGAACAATCTACTGAACCTCTTTTTAAATATTGTTTTAAAACATTACGAATTTCTAATTCATAAGGCCTTAACCAGGAAGGGAATCGATTGATAACATCAAAATTTCTTCCATTCAAAGTTTTAATTTCTATTATCATTTGCACCCCATCTACTTCTTTTTCAGAGCGTCCATAACCAGTCATCGAATAAACCATAAATACAACTTTAATTCAAAGATAAAAAAAAAGCAATAGCTATTAAATATTTTGTGATTTTTCACACCAATAAAGAAGAGTACGAATTAATTGTGCAACGTAACTCATTTCGTTATCATACCAGGACACCGTTTTTACTAATTGCTGTCCATTTGCTTCCATAACTGTGGTTAATTCTGCATCAAATAAAGATCCATATTTACAACCTATGATATCACTACTTACAATTGGATCTTCTGTATAGCCGAAAGAATCATTTTGTGCATTTTTCATAGCTGCATTTATCTCTTCTACAGAAGTTTCTTTTTCTAATACGCAATATAATTCCGTTAAAGAGCCTGATACGGTTGGAACTCTATGTGCTCCACCAGTTAAAACTCCATCCAAAGCAGGCAATACCTTTCCAATAGCTTTAGCAGCTCCAGTAGTTGTAGGAACAATATTTTCTGCTGCTGCTCTTGCTCTTCTCAAATCTCCTTTAGCATGGTTTGCATCTATTAAATTTTGATCAGAAGTATAAGCATGCACTGTATTCATAATCCCTGTTTTTATTCCAAATTTTTCATGCAATACTTGAACCATTGGAGCCAAGCAATTTGTTGTGCAAGAGGCACAGCTTATTATAGATTCCTTTCCATCTAGAATTTTGTGGTTCACATTATAAACAATCATTTTCACATCACCTTTCGCAGCTGCTGAAATTAATACTTTCTTGGCTCCAGCTTCAATATGCTTATTTGCTTGCTCTACTTCAGTAAAAAAACCAGTACTTTCCACGACTAAATCTATTTCATTTTCTCTCCAGGGTAATAAACTAGGATTTTTTTCCGCGAAAACTTTAATCGTCTTAGCTCCCACTTGTAATGTATCCTTCGTATGGGATATTTCAGGTAAGAAAGTCCCTTGTGCTGTATCATATTTTAATAAATGTACTAAGGTTTGGATATTACTCAAATCGTTAATTGCCACAATTTCTACAGCTTGATTTGTAAATAATTCTCGAAATACTAAACGTCCTATTCTACCGAATCCATTGATTGCTATTTTAATTGGATACATGCCTGTTATTAAATTAAAGAAAAAAAATTATTTTGGGTACACAAAGTTAAAAGAGAATCTGATATTTACCAAAAGTGAAATAACTCTGATACATTTAATCTATCTACATAGTTTCTATTTTTTGTAGAATTCCTAAAAAAGTCAATACTATGATGTGTCATTCTTAAAATTTAATGTAATTTTATCTTTTGATTTTGATACATGAGTAGTATTTTTGGACTGGGATTAACGATATTAATTTTCTTACTTATTGAATATTTAGTTTTTTTAACTATTCAAACGGCATTAGGAAAACAAAAAAGGAGGGGAAAATCTATTTTTTATAGTATTTATTTCACCTTCAGTTTATTCATGTTGGTGATAGTATATTTTTTCAATTCCATCCCTTTCGATCAATTTGCTCCTCTATGGAAATCTCTTGCAATTGCAGGATTATTAGGTTTTTTTGGTGCAAAAATACTCATTGCTCTTTTCTTTTTAATCAACTTATTACTTATAGGTTTTCAATGGACCATTGATTATTTTGCGCACAGGAAAGAACGAAAAGCCAAAAATGAAGAAGGCGTAAAATTATATGAAATTTCTCGATCTCGTTTTTTATCTATTGCAAGCATAGGTTTGGGAGCTGCAGTTTTTGGCTCCCTAATTCAAGGAATACGAAATAAATATAATTATAAAATCAGAAAAGCTATTATCCCAATAGAAAATCTACCTAAAGAATTAGAAAATTTGAAAATCATTCAGATTTCAGATATTCATGCAGGAAGTTTTGATAATAAGGATGAAGTAGAAAAAGGCATACAAATGATTCTTCGAAGAAATCCAGATCTTATCCTTTTTACTGGTGATCTTGTAAATAATGTTGCCTCAGAAATTGAACCATATATAGATATTTTCAAAAAATTAAAAGCTCCCTTAGGCGTATATTCTGTTTTAGGAAATCATGACTATGGAGATTATTATAAATGGGATTCAGAAGAAGAAAAGAAAAAAAATTTAGAATCCCTTATTGCACACCATAAAAGTATGGGTTGGGATTTGTTAAATAACACTCATAGAGTTTTAGAATATAATGAAATAAAATTCAATTTAATAGGAGTAGAAAACTGGGGCGCCAAAGGACGCTTTCCTAAAATAGGTGATTTGGATAAAGCTACTGAAAACATGGATAAAAACCGTATTTTGAATATTCTTTTAAGCCATGATCCTTCACATTGGGATGCTCAAGTTCGTCCTAATCATCCTTATATCAATTTAACTTTAAGTGGCCATACACATGGAATGCAATTTGGGGTGCGATTACCTTTTATGCAATGGAGCCCGGTTCAATATATGTATAAGCAATGGACAGGTTTATATACAGAAGGAAAGCAACATCTATATGTAAATGTTGGTTTTGGCTTCCTTGGTTACCCCGGAAGAGTAGGAATTATGCCAGAAATTACAGAAATTTCATTTACTTCAAAATAACAATTCAATGAAATATATTCTTTTAAGTTTTTTAGTTTTAATTTCCTCTTTTTCGATACATTCTAAAGAAATAAATATGGATACTAATATCAATGTAGAGGAATCTTATTATGAAGATATTTTCTACAGATTGTATACTCCAAAAAACGAGAAGCCTATAGCAAGTATGCTAATAATTCATGGCATGCAAGAACATAGCGGTAGATATGAAGAGTTAGCTTTATATTTTGCAGAAAAGGGATATATAGTACTTTCTTATGACCATTTAGGACATGGAAAAACGGTAAAACAAAAAGAAGATTTTGGTTATTTCGAAAAAGAAAATCCAGCTAATGCTTTAATCAATAAAGCAAAAGTAATGACTGGTTTTTTAAATAATAAAGCAGAAAACATTCCGCATTTTGTCTTAGCACATTCTATGGGTTCATTTATATTACGTAGTTATTTACAGGATTCAGATAAAGATTACCAAGCTGTTGTATTAGTTGGAAGTGGTGGAAAAAATAATTTAGCCAAGCCAGCAAAATCATACTTGGGACTCATGAATAGAATTGCGCCAAGAAAAAGAAGTGCTTTTTTAAATACTAGTTTCCATAAGGTAAATAATAGAAAATTTAAAAATGACACTTTTAATAATGGCACAAATTGGTTAAGCTTATCTATAAGCAATCAGAAATCATTTATCAATGATAGTTTAACAGGAATACCTTTTACTTATAATGGATTATATGGATTATTAAGCGTAATTGTAGAAGGAACTCAAAAAAATTGGGCTACAAAAATACCTAAAGATTTTCCAATTCTTTTTGTTAGTGGTGCTGATGATCCCATTGGAGATTTTGGAAAAGGGATTAAGAAAACTGTTAATAACCTGGAAGAGCATAATTTCAATAACGTTTCCTATAAACTTTATGAACATATGCGACATGAAATTTTAAATGAAGAAATAAAAGAGGAAGTCTTTGATGATATCTACAATTGGTTGGAAAAGTTCCGAAATTAAAAAATGACAAATAAGCATTTTACCTTTTGCATTAACTCAAAGTGGTATATTTAATAAATAGATACAAAAAAAGAGTTTGTACATTATTCATTACAAACTCTTTTATAATTTTATATTATTTTCTACTTTTTAAACCTATCGGATACAACAAGTTCCTTACTCCCAGCTGTATAGGAATAAAAACCTTTACCTGTTTTTACACCTAAATGTCCAGCAGCAACCATATTAACTAATAAAGTACTTGGTGCATATTTTGGATTTCCGTACCCTTCGTATAAAACATTTAAAATTGAAAGACATGTATCTAATCCTATAAAATCCGCCAATTGTAATGGCCCCATTGGATGTGCCATTCCTAATTTCATAATAGTATCAATTTCTTCTACACCAGCCACTCCTTCTTGTAAAGATAAAATCGCTTCATTAATCATTGGCATTAAAATACGATTTGCAATAAAGCCAGGATAATCTTCCACTACGCAAGGAACTTTTCCTAAATGCTTAGAGAGTGCAACTGTTAAATCAGTAACCGCCTTCTCAGTAGCATAACCATTAATTACTTCCACTAATTTCATAACAGGAACTGGATTCATAAAGTGCATTCCTATAACCTTTTCAGGTCGCTTAGTTACAGCAGCTATCTTAGTGATTGAAATAGAAGAAGTGTTAGTAGCTAAGATTGTTTTTTCTTCACACACTTCGTCTAATTGCTTAAATATTTTTAATTTCAAATCAACATTTTCAGTTGCTGCTTCTACTACTAAATCTACCCCTTTCACTCCTTCCACAGTATCCGTAAAAGTAGTAATTCTATTTAAGCTTGATTCTTTATCTGCTTCTGTTAATTTTTCTCTTTTAATTTGTCGATCCATATTAGCAGCTATTTTAGCTTTAGCGGCCTCCAAAGCATCTGCTGAAATATCAATCATATTAACTTGATAACCGGTTTGGGCAAAAACATGTACTATACCATTACCCATTGTTCCTGCACCAATTACTGCAACTTTTTTAATATCTTCTAAATTCATCTCTTAATTTTTTATGCAAAAATACATTATTTGCACGTAAAAGGAAAGATATTTTATATCAGAACTTTAATTAAATCTTCTAAAGGCTTAAACTGAAATTTTTCTTTTGGAAAATTGGTTTTCATCTCAAATACTCTTTCAATTTGCTTTGCTAAATTTAATTCATCTTGTTCAGCATACAAAGCCCATTTTCTTTCATGGAAATAGCGAGCTAAATATTCTTGTTCCGTTTGTCCTGGAGTAGGAATTAATAGCATATTTTTTCTTAAATATACCAAATCCATTAAAGTAGAATACCCGCTTCTACAAACAACCAAATCACTCATTTCAAGAAGATTTAATAGTTCCTTTCCTTGAGCCAAGTTTATAATTTGGGAAAAAGCATGGTTATTCAAACTGTTTTGAGTCCCTATTTTTCCTTGTACTAAAATTAGATTATACGCTTCTAGAAAAATAGATTGTTCTCGGATAATATTTTCCAAAATACTTCTTTGCGGTTCTGGTCCAGAAAGTAAAAAAAGAATCTGTTTTTTAATAGAATATTTGCCCTTGGACAGGTTCATTTTATTCATCAGCATAAATTGAGATGAAATACCAATAGCTGTATAATCGTCTTTTTTTCTCCATCCCAACTTACCAGAAATTCTTTGTTCCTCATCATCCAACTTCCAAATCAAATCAAATTTTCTTAATATATATTTTTGCATCTTTGCAATAATTGCATCGATACATTTTCCTTTATTTGATATTGGATAAATTTGATGACTAATAAATATATTAATACATTCAGAATGCCGCATTCCGTATCTATTGTCAGAAATGACAATATCAAATTTTTGTTTTTTCTGGATTTTTTGCAACCATTTTCTTTCTTTTCTTATAAAAGATAAGAATTTAGGGCTTTGCAATAATATTTTACTTAAAAAAAAGAATTTATTTTTAGCATATTTCATGTTTAAACTAGGAGTTTGAAACATTTTTGCATCAGGGAAATATTTCTGAATTATTTTTTTTTCCTCAATATTTGAAAAAGCCCAGGAGACTTCATATTTTTGAGAAAGAAAATATTTAGCAATAGGTAGGCAACGGGTAACATGACCTAACCCCCACGATAATGGTGCAATTAATATTTTCTTCTGTAAAGACAAAGTATCTATAGTATTTTAAAGTTTAAAAATAATGAAAAATATTTCCAAGGGTAAAATTATACTTATTTCTTTTATTTCCATTTTTTTTATGGTAAGTCTTTCTAGTTGCTATACTAGCAAGAAAAATTGTTGTACAGATTTAACAGAAAAGTACAAACCTAAAAAGAAAAGATACAGATAAAAAAAGAGGGAATTCTTAAAGAAATCCCTCTTTTAAATTAAAATACATAAATCTTATAGAGCAAAACTGTAACCTATTGCAAAGTTCCAATTTCTATGGTTAGTTTTCAAATTATCTCCATTATTCATATTCGCTAAGCCCAAAGTATAGCCAGCATTTACGAAAATATTAAAAGGTGTTTTATATCCTAAACCAAATTTCAAACCAGCATCAAAGGGATTAGTTTCATTGTTACCTGTACCCCAATCAATATCAGTTTTTGTTTCACTATTATTCACTCTTCCAATTGTTTTACCAGCAACTGCATAGCCAATATAAGGAGCAAAATCAGCAGAGATATACCCATAATCGCCATTAGAGATTCCATAAGAGTAACCTAAAGCTACTGGCAATTGTAAATAGTGCATATCAAATGTTAAATCAGAAGTGAATATTCCAATATTAAATAAATCACTTTTAGTTTTTAAATTATGGTAGTGTAGCCCAGGTTTAACGTAAAATCCTTGATCTCCGCCAAATTTCACATTAATTCCAGCTTGTATACCCATTTTCGCATCAGTAAACTGAGCGTCACGATTTTCTGTTTTCATTCTAAATTTAGAATTATCAAATCCAATTTGCGCTTCTACACTAGGTTGTGCAAAAGCAACTGCACTTGACAATAAAATTCCGGATAAAAATACGACTGCTTTTTTCATAATGTTGTTTATTTAAAATTTTCTGCAAATATTGTATGTTTTAATGAATTCAACTCTATATAAAATGTTAATTATTTTCTGTTTAACAAATCCAACATATATTTCAAGTTTTATTAGTCCTTTGATGTATAAAACAATTACTTTGTCTAATTGTTCTTTAAACGCTATCAATTTATTAGAAATTTTTATTAAATTACATTATTTTGATTAATAGCTAATAAAAATAGTGTTTATTTGCTTAATTATAAGTATAATGATTTTATGAGTAGAGGTAAAAAAAGTAAATATATTCCTAAAAAAGGAAAGAAAAAAAACATTCTAGAAAATAAGATTTTTATTGGGGAATTAGATCTTAATAAACAAGGAGTTGGATTCGTAATTGTAAATGAACTGGAAAATGATGTTTTAGTTCGACCTGACAAGCAAAAATTTGCTATGAAAGGTGATATAGTAGAAGTAAAAATAACTCGAGTAAAGAAAAACAATAAATTTGAAGGTGAAATAACAACTATTATTGAAAGACAGCAAGTGGAGCTAATAGGTGTTATAGAGATAAAAAAAGATTTTGGTTTTTTTATTCCCGATAAAGAAAAACTACCTTTTGATGTTTTTATTCCTTCCCATGCATTAAATGGTGCACAAAACAGACAAAAAGTTCGAGTAAAAATCACACAATTTAAAGACACTAAAAGAAATCCTGAAGGAAAGGTTGTGGCAATTCTAGAAAATTATTCTGAAAATGATTTAGAAATGGAGCAAATACTCCTAGAGCAAGGATTTCCATTAGAATTTAATAGTAAAATTATACAGCAAGCTGAGGATTTAAGTTTTGATATAGATACTGAATTAAAAAATGGTAGAAAAGACTTAAGAAGTATTCCAACTTTTACTATTGATCCTAAAGATGCTAAAGATTTTGATGATGCATTATCAATTCAATATTTAGATAATGGAAATCTCGAAATTGGTGTTCATATTGCTGATGTAAGTCATTTTGTTCGTCCAGGAAGCGGGATTGATGAAGAAGCATTTAATAGAGCATGTTCAGTATATCTTCCAGACCGTGTTTTACCCATGTTACCTGAAAAAATTTCTAATTTTTTGTGTTCTTTAAGGCCTAATGAGGAGAAATTGACTTTTTCTATATTATTTGAAATGAATACACAAGGAAAAGTCTTAAAATATTGGATGGGTGAAGCGATTATACTTTCAGATGCAAAATTTGCTTATGAAGAGGTGCAAAAGATAATAGATGAGGAAAATAAAGAGGAGTTTAAAGATATTTATACTCTCTATGAAATATCTCAAAAATTACGGAATGCACGTTTTAAAAAAGGAGCTATTAATTTTAGCTCAAAGGAAATTCGTTTAAAATTGGATAGTTTATCTACACCAATAGGGATTGAGATAATGGAAAATAAAACATCGCATCAACTAATTGAAGAATTCATGTTACTAGCAAATAAAACCGTAGCTAAATTTGTTGAAAATATAAAAATTAATGATGAAGCGCTTAATTTCCCTTATAGAGTTCATGACTATCCAGATGAAGCAAAATTGGAAAATTTTGCCAGTTTTGTAAAGCGATTTGGATATAATTTCCATATTGCTAAAACAGATCAAATTAGCAAAAACTTTAATAAACTATTAGAGGATTTACAAGGAAAGCCTGAACAGGATTTACTAGAAAAATTAGGAATTCGCACCATGGCAAAAGCGAAATATTCCACAAAAAATATTGGACATTATGGATTAGGATTTGATGATTATTGTCATTTTACATCACCTATTAGACGTTATCCTGACATTATGGTGCATAGAATTTTAAAATATGCATTAGCAAATAATTTACGTCAAGATAAAAAAATGGAATATAAATGCGACCACTGTAGTGAAAGAGAAAGAAAAGCAATGGATGCAGAGCGTTCGGCTGTAAAATACAAGCAAGTAGAATATATGAGTCAATTTATTGGGGAAGAGTTGGAAGCAATAATTAGTGGTGTCGCTGCTTTCGGGTTTTGGGCTGAAACTATAGAACAAAAATGCGAAGGATTTATACCCATTCAGGAAATATTACCTTTAGATGAATATGAAATGATTGAATCGTTATATGCTTTAAGAGGAAGACATAATGGAAAAATGTATCAAATTGGAGATAAAGTTACAATTCAAGTTTTAAATACAAATTTAGAGAAAAGACAAATAGATTTTGGATTAATTTCTTAAAACTATTAAAGAATGTTTTTATTTTCTAAATTTAATTTTATATTTACCTAAAAGTTATAAGCAATACTATAAAATATGAAAAAAATATTAACTAGTTTAAGTCTTTGCGCCGCATTATTTATGTTGGGCTCTTGTGAAAAAGATGATCCACATTATGATGATATGGATGTATCTAAAATTAAAATGCTCTCTCATGATTACTGGATTCTAGAAGATTATACAGTCAATTTAGACATTGAAGATGAATTTAGTGTTGCTACAAGTATTTTTGATGAAATAGCTAGTTGCACTTTAGATGATTTTTTTGAATTTACTATGGATCATGAAATGATTCGACATGAAGGTTATACAAAGTGTTCTGTAAATGATCCTGATAGCACTATAAGTTATTTTATTTTATCTGAAGCGGAAACTAAAATCGCAATGTATTATAACGAGGATCGTTCTGGAGACTCTAAAATCTTTGAAGGAAATATATATTATCCTGATATTAAACATTTTTATTGGCAATATAAAGTGTATAACGCTTCTACTGAAAAAGTTGAAGAACATACAAGATACTTCAAGGTAAAGTACGACTATGATCTAGAATAAAAAATTATAAATAGTTATATAAAAAAGATTGTCTTATTTTTAGGCAATCTTTTTTTATTTTAGATGAATTATAGATACTGAAACATTTTATTTGACAAATAGAATCCTTGGAAGTATTAATATTAAAAATTACCTACAATGATAAGCACGGATTTGACATTGATGCTTCACAGAACTAAATTGTGTTTATATTTTGGACTTTAGTTTTATATTTTGCTTAATCAATAGTATAAACGACATCCGTAAATAAACAAACTATATCATATCAGCATATTAGTTTCGGGATTAAAAATCCCTATTTATCCGTAATTCAATATGCATTACACTATCATCTCCAACAGCCAACGCAATTTCCTAAACTACTTTAAGCAACTTGTAAGTGCTTCCTATGTTTATTTTGTATAAAAATCACGACCAA
>DATGSF010000018.1:0-3181 GCA_035302865.1 Chitinophagaceae bacterium | reverse complement strand
CCTCCCAATGAGTATATTCATCAAACACATTTAGCTTATTTTCTATTTGCTCTAATATGGGTTCTAAAGGAGTAATGATTTGAACTTCTCTTTTCCTTAAATTATGTAAATACTCTTTTGCATATTGTATCCAATTTCCATCATTTATAACCTTACCTCTATTATTATTAATTGCAATTTCTATTTCTTCTAATGCCTTCATTAAATTACGAATATTATTAGAAGCAATATCAGCACCTTTACTTTCTTTTAAAATAGGTTTTATATTTTCAAGTGACAAACTAGTTATAGTATTAGTATTTCCTGTTTTTATAAAACTTTCAGCAGCAAAAGTCCAACTTTGAATGGCAGAAAAAGCAGTTAAATCAAAAAGAGGTGCAACTCTTTTTTCAGGATCAGGAATTTTTTCATCAATTTGGTAAGCTGGCACTCCTATACCTTCAAAAGCACCATATAGTATGTAATCAACTTTAATATTTTTTAAGGATTTAGCATAATATAAGAGAACAATACTCAACATTGGCAAGGATCTAAATCCATGCGTTACATCCAGAATAACTTCGTCTTCCTTATTTAAAGTTGTATAAAGTAAATCAAATATCTTCCATATTTCCTTTTCAGAATCACCTTCAGATACATTCTTAATAGGTACAACTTGATATAACTTTTCACCAATAGCTTGTTTTAAATTTTTCCAGTGCTTGCGCTCTGCCTCTTTAGTTAAGAAAAAATAAGCAATATCTTCAGCGCCAAAATCTTTACAATATAAATCCATTATTGCCTCTTGAACAAACTCTACTACCTTACTTTCTCCTTTTTCAGATGAGGAATATTTACATTTTTTATATTTTCCTGTTCCCAAAAAAGAAATAAATACTTTTCTTTTCATTTTTATCTTTATTAAAATTCAAAATATTATTTACATATTTATTTAAATCACATTTCCTTTTACGCATTTTATCTATTCACAAAACATTTAAACTATTAAATAAATGTTTTCTTTAAAGTAGTTATAAATTCTTCTTTATTTCGTAATTCTTTAAGTGAAAACACTTGATTTACTCTTGTCATTCTACATAAATAATTTATTGCTTGCATTCTTTGTTTACTATTACCTAATGAAGCGCAAATAGCCACCCATGCTGTTGCTTTTAAGCCCATAGATTGTCCAATAGAAGATATTTTATAAATTGCTGTAGAAATTTTTGAAAAATCCACTTGTCTTTTATTATAAACTTTACACTCTATAAGATATAAATTATTTTCATATATAAAGGCCACATCAATTTCATTATCACTATCGGTGTTTCTATTAGAAAATCTACTTTTAAGTTTTAAATTATAAGCAATTTGATTATTTGACAATTGTAAAGCTTCCTTTATCGTATAATAGACCCACTCTTCAAACCAAGCTCCTGTAAGATATGGTTTATCTTTTTTATTATAATTAGCATCTTGCGCATTAGCAATTAAAGCAACCTTTGAAGCATCACCATAAAAACATATTTGTTCATATAAATATTCAGCATTTGTAATAGATTGTGTCAATTCCCTACTTGCTGTAAATGTATAACCATGTGCAAAAAGATACTCTTCCAAACTTAATTCGTAAACTTTATCTATTGTTAGTGTTTTTAAATTTGGATATAACTGTATCAAGGTTTTAGCATTAAGAGGCTTATAAAAGATTTCCGTAGCATTAAATTTTTGAAAATAAGAAAAAACTATTTGGCTCATAATCTTTGTTCCTCCTGTGATATTTACCAAATATTTTGCCGTTTCATCCCATTTTTCTTTTTCTAAAGTTTGGTATATTTTTAAAGGATCATCTGGATCAACAATTAAGGTTTTATAATCATCTTTTATCAATTTTAATGCACCTGCAAAAATTGAAGACTTATTCTTATTTTCCATTTGTGAAGTAGAAATAAATATGTGTTTGTCATAACTTTCTTCTAATTGCCTTACAAATAGGATATTGGGAACAAGCTGATCAGATAGAACAGATACAATTATTTTCATTATTATGCATTTAAAGTTAGCATTTTGTTATATTTAGCAACTATTTAAAAATTCACTAAGTATAACACAGCTAAGTAGATATCATTCTATTAATTTTCAGAATACATCTAAATATTATTTTCTAATTTCTTCAAAAATTTCTCCTGCTTTTTCTTCTCCTATCCAATCTTTTATTTTTCTAAAAGCAAAGTTATTTTCTAATGGTACTTTGTTCCATTTTTTTATTTCTCTTTTGTTAGGCAGGTTTTTATATATTTCCTTAACAGTTTCAATAATCACTGAAACATCATTACCTTTAAACCAAGCTTCGTTTTTCTTCAGTTCTTTCAACTGCTTTTCATTAACATTAAATAAACTCCGAGCATAAAACATTAACTCTTTACTTAAATTTTCAAATGCGTTTCGATCATCAACTTTAAAATCATCTGATAATATGAATCCTTTTTTCTTAGCTTCGTCCTGTCTTTCAGCTTTTATCAATAAACGCTTTTTTTCCTCTTTCGCTTCTTTATATTCTTTTTCTTTCTGAAGTGCATTCGCTTTTGATTCTTTTATTTCTTGAAGCAATTTTTCTTTTAACTCCGTTAAAAATTCTTTTAGTTTTTTCTCTTCTTGTTTTAATTTACCATCCTTTAATTCTGAAATATCTTTGAGATTTTTAAAAGCTTCCTTTTCCTTATCATATGCTATTTTATAGTCTATTAACTCTTGAGAGGAACTTAAGGATGTGCAATCAACCTGATTTTCACTAATAAAAGAATATTTAAGTAAGGCGTATCGTGGATCAATCCATTTTTTCCCTTTCTTATTTGCAAACTCTTTAAGTTCCATATAGGCTAATTTTGAATCATCGTTTCCTGGTTTAGCCATTGCCATTAATTCTTTAATTTGTTCAGATTGAAACCAAAGAGGACTTGAATGTCCTAAAGCATAATCCATATAGGTTTCGTAAGCTTTCATTACTTCTGTTTGCTCTGCTTCATCTAAGCCCTCTTCTATTATTATTTCAACTTTCCCATAACCCAAGGGTTTTGCGGAGCCTATGCTATGGAATAACCCGTCAGTATTATGGAAAGTAATGGCGGAAATTAATGCCCCTAATTCTTCTTTTCTTAGGTTATGGTAAGCAATATCTACAGTAAATTCTGTTCCTTTAGGT
>DATGSF010000017.1:0-5966 GCA_035302865.1 Chitinophagaceae bacterium | reverse complement strand
TTTTTTATTTCTTTTAAAAACAACTCTGCTTCTTACGCACAATCTGTTGAACTAGAAGGATATATGGGCGTAAAAGGAGGAGAGTTGTTCAATTATAAATTGGAGCTAGAAGCAATTAGCACTGATACTTGGGGAGGTTTTGCTTATACTTATGAAGCTTCTAAGCCTAATAATGCTGTTATGGCTACAGTTACGGTGAAGAGAGTCCCTTCAGAAAATAAATTTATCATTAAAGAAGTAGAACTACTTAGCAATAATGGTTTCAAAAGCAAAGCCACTATTTGCTTATTACAAGCAGAAGTATTTTACACTGAAAAACAGGATGAATTAAAGGGTAAACTTGTAACTAGAACTGATTTACATCAATCTTATTGTGCCGGAGGGACTTTAACTTTTATACATGCTGATCAAATAAAGCGTTTGTTACAAGAACCAAGGGAAGAAAAAGCTTCTTTACAAACTAATACTCCTTCTGAAAAAGGGAATGTAAAAAGAATAGGTTCTCCGAGAGGTATAGAAGCACATGCTAAATTAAGAAGCCACTTTAAGGACCAAGAACAAAGAGAGGCCTTTGCCGCTGCAAGAGAAGAAAGAAAAAAACAAAGAGAGGCACAAGCACAACCTGTGCAAGAAGAAATTACCGAAGGAAAAAATATAGAAATTAAAATTAAAAATGATACAATTTCTTTCTTTATCTGGGATGGTGGTAAAATAGATTACGATAAAGTAAACTTGTATATTAATAATAATAAAGTTTTAGATAATTATACTTTAGAAAAAAAACCGAAGCGCGTTATTATTCCTATAAGCAATGAAAAGACAAGTATCAGAATTGAGGCAATAAATGAAGGAAATGAACCACCTAATACTGCTGATATTACAATTAAAGATGGAGAAGAATTACATCATATTTTGGCTTATAATAATAAAAACAAATATTCTGAAATAATTCTTATTAAAAAATGAGTTTTCGCATTTCCTATTTTTATATCTTATTAATCTGTTTCTTTTGTTCATTTCAAGCATGTAATAAAAAAGATTCCTTGCCATGGGAATATGTTATACATGACGGTTATGCTTGGGATTATACAAGTATTTATAAAATTAAGAATACAGGTGACGGACTCCTTGCAGTGGGCGGAGAGCGTTTTAATAAAGGTGTTATTTTAAAATACAATGCATTAATAGGTTGGGAATTAGAATCAATTTCTACACAAAGAAATAAATCATTTCATGGTATAACAGAAAACACTACAAATCAAGAAGTTATTGTCGTGGGAATGGATGGCAATATTGTAAAAAAGAGCCCTATTGAAAGTCAATGGTTACATATGAATCAACCCTATTGGGAGGCAATGAATGATATAGCCTATACACCAAATAATTATTGGATAGTCAGCGGATTAGCTTTTCATAATGGAAAATTATTCAATTATGATTTTGAAGGAAATATTTCAATTGAAGATAGTTTTGATCATGAATTAAATAAAATTAATTTTGATGATTACCCAAAAGGTATTATTTTAGGATATGGAATAGTTCTTGAAACAAAGAATGCAGGAGTGGAATGGGAAGAAAATTATAGTATTAAAGGAGACCACTTTATTGATTATTTTAAACGTGAAAATAAAGAGTTTATAATTGGAAGTGAAGGTTCTATTTGGGAACGTGATGCCAATATGGATAATTGGCTTAAAATAAGAAATGGAACAAAAGTACTGCAAAAAAAGTTGCGCATGAACGCAATTTTTATGTTAAATGATAAGGAGGGGTTTATTGCTTGTGATGAAGGGATCTTGCTTTATACAAAAGATGGATGGAAAAATAAAACCGCATTCCGGTTTCCTGATTTAAAAGGAGAAAATATATTAAGTTTAGGAACAGATGATGCTTCTAAATTATGGTGTGCTACTTCTTCAGGAACTTTCATAGAAATATTCCTCTAAATTACCCAAGAATTAAGAATTGTATTCGTCTTATCTTTAAGAGGGCATAATTTTTAAGTTTCAAACATTTAAATTAAATTTATTGTACTGACATTAAATTATGTCTAAATATTCGGAAGAAGAAATAATAGCAGGTTGTATTGCAGGAAAAGAAAAATTCCAAAAAATACTTTATATGGATAAATATAATTTATTCTATAGGGTTTGCATACGCTATACAAAATGCTATACAGATGCCGAGCAATTAACAAATGATGGATTTATAAAAATATTTAATAATATAAAAAGCTATTCCAATAAGGGTTCTTTTGAAGGGTGGATGCGAAGAATAATGGTGAATACATGTTTGGATCATTTAAAAAGTAAAAGAGTTCAACAACAGAAGAAAACAGTAGGAACAGATGATTATACTGAAAATGTATATTTTACTATACACGAAAATGCTATTGATAAAATAGCTTATGATGACCTTTTAAATATGATTCACAGCTTACCAGAAACCACACAATTAGTGTTTAATTTATTCATTATGGAAGGCTTTTCCCATAGAGAAATAGCACAAAAATTAGGAATTAGCGAAGGAACTTCACAATGGCATGTAAATAATGCTAGAAAAATATTGCAAGCAAAAATAAAATCTATGAATAAGGAGGAAAATTAATATGGATATTAGAGATTTTGATGCTAAAATAAAAGAGAAATTAGAAAAAGGAGGAAAGATACAAAGTATTCCTCAATGGGAGAATATTGCTGGTAGAATAAACACTAAAAATAGTAAAAAAGCATTTCTTCCATGGATATGGACAGCTGCTGCAGCTTTAATAGCTTTTGCTATTTGGAACTTTGGTATTAAAAATAAAATTTCAAATACTGATAACTTAATAAACAATCCTTCCATGGTTTTAAACCAAGAAAATTTGAAAGAAAAGGAAAGTTTTTCCAAAGAAATGCTGGAACAAGAAAAAACAAAAATTCAAGATAGTAAAGAAAATAAAATTATAGAGCCACAAATAAATCAACAAAGAAATAAAAACCATATCGTTCAACATAACATAAAAAACAAACACGATTTTCATTCAGATCTCCATTATTCAAACGACGAAAATTCGAATAATAATCATAAGTATGCTCATCAAACACCTTTTAAGGATGAAACATGGGATGCTAAAGAACTCCTTGATAATAAAGGCACCAAAACAGAACAGGCTATCAGTAAAAATTTAGCTCAAAATGACGATTATAATCCCTATTATTCTGAATCCATGCAGAATCAGTATTTTAAAGAAAATAATAAACTTCCAAATTTTTCTTTAGGTGTAAATGCAGGAATTCAATACGGTAATCAACAAGCTGGTTATTCTTTAGCATTAAATGCCAGACAAAACATCTCAGACAAATTATATATAGAAGGAAGTGTAGGTATGGTATTTAGCGATAACTCTAATCAAGTAGTTGGACTTCCCACATCGGTGAGTCATGTACCAACCTCTGCAATCCCAATAAAAAATGCAATAAAACGGTCGGCATTTAATCATATATATAATGTTAATACTTTTTATATGGAATTTAGTCCTTCAATAGGTTATCGTTTAACAGATGTTTTAAGTATAAGCACAGGACCAGATATCCAACATTTGATGAATTATAAGCAAAATGAAAATCAATTTAACTTTTATGCATTTCAAACGGATGGGACAATTGGATTAATTCCTAATACTGATTGGGGGATAAAAGCACAAACGGAATTGGATTTAAGTAAAAATCTTAAAGCAGGTCTTTCTTATAGACAAGGCTTAAATAATATAAACAACACAAGTTCAATGAAAAAAGTAAATAGAAATTATATTCAATTACAATTTAAATATGCATTTGGATTAAAAAAGGAATAGGAACTATTATTTACATGATAGTAAACATTCTCAATATGTTTAAAATAACAACTTTAAAGAGGTATTACATATCAAAATACTCAAGTATATAAGCCTTTAAAAGCTCCTCTTGTTCTTTCATAGTGTTTAAGGGCACTTTATTTACCTCTTCAAAATGAGGCCAACCATCTTGATCATAGAAAGAGAATTTATAATATCCACCTAAACTTAATACCGTACATACAGCAATATGCATTAAGTCTTGCTTTTCCTCTTTTGAAAATTTATATTTTGGCATCCGTCCTCTATATTCATTAATACCAATGAGGTATAGAATTGCCTCCATATCTGGTTTTTTATTAAATCTTTCCTGTAACATAAGATTTAAAAAGTGCCACCTTTGTTCCAAATTCAACTCTTGATTCATGTTTGAAACTTTATATTTGGTTTAAATAACTTTGGATATCAACACCTTTTGCTTGAGCTTTATAATTAAATAAAATTCTATGTCTTAAAATATCTGGAGCCATTTTTAAAACATCTTCCTGATCTGGTGCATATTTCCCATGTAATAAAGCATGTGCCTTAGCTGCTAATATTAAATTTTGAGATGCCCTAGGTCCTGCACCCCAGGAAATAAACTCCTCTGCAAATGTATTTCCAGGGATTGGTCTTGATTTTCTTACTAAAGAAACCGCAAATTGAACTAAAGAGTCAGTAACAGGCACTTCTTTTACTAAATCTTGAAAATGTAATATTTCCGTTTCTCCCATTATTTTTTCCAGTGTAATCTTCTGATTTTTAGTAGTTTCCATTACTATTGCCACTTCTTCTTTTTCACTAGGATATTCCACGGGAATATGAAACATAAAACGATCTAATTGTGCTTCAGGAAGAGGATAGGTTCCCTCTTGTTCAATTGGATTTTGCGTTGCTAATACAAAGAAAGGACGTGGCAAGATATAATTTACACCAGCTGCAGTAACAGATTTCTCTTGCATAGCTTCTAATAAAGCTGCTTGCGTTTTTGGAGGTGTTCTGTTTATTTCATCTGCTAATATAATATTGGAAAACAAAGGTCCTTTTATAAATTTAAACTTACGATTTTCATCTAATATTTCACTTCCTGTAATATCACTTGGCATTAGATCGGGTGTGAATTGAATACGATTAAAACTTAAATCTAAAACATCAGAAAGGGATTTAACTAGCAAGGTTTTAGCTAAACCCGGAACACCAACTAATAAACTATGATTATTACATAAAATGCTGATAAATAATTTTTCAATTACATCTTCTTGCCCAATAATCACTTTAGCAATAACATCTTTTAGTTGTTTGTACTTCTGCGTTAAACTTTTAGCCAATTCAATTTCTTTATATTCTGTATTCATATTCTATCAAAGTAAAGCAATTTTTTTTAATCATACTATTTTTTAAAGAATAGATATAAGCATTCTAAACTAATATTTACTAATTTTGAACTGTTCGAATCTAAATAAAAATTAAGATTCTATGTTTTAAAAATACGATCTTTATTATACGACACTTCAAATATAATGGAAAAAATAAACAATATCACTTTAGAATTTTTAAACTTAAAAGATTATCAAAGTTTAAAAGAAACCATGGATAGAGTATATAAGCCATTGCCTGATCCTGCATGGAAACATGATGAAATTAAGCATTTATTAGAACTTTTTCCTGCTGGTCAAGTTGTTTTAAAAGTTAATGGTGAATTAGCTGGCTGTGCTTTATCAATAATTGTTCCCGAAGAATTAGCTTCAAAAAACCATAGTTATAAGGAAATAACCGGCAACTATAGTTTTAATACCCATAGCCCCAATGGACAAATCTTATATGGTATTGATATTTTCATAAAACCTGAATATAGGGGATTGCGATTAGGAAGACGACTGTATGATTATAGGAAAGACTTATGTGAAGATTTAAATCTTAAAGGAATTATTTTTGGTGGTAGAATTCCTAATTATCATACCTATGCTGATAAAATGAGTCCCAAGGAATACCTAAAAAGAGTTCAAAATAAAGAAATTCACGATCCTGTTTTAGATTTTCAATTATCTAATGATTTTAGACCAATCCGTGTTTTAAAAAATTACTTAGATGGCGATAAAACTTCGAATGATTA
>DATGSF010000016.1:0-8802 GCA_035302865.1 Chitinophagaceae bacterium | reverse complement strand
AGCGCATTTGTATTAAGAAATGGAAAAATAGGTTTTGAAATCACAGGTAATTATGATGCTAATAGCCCATTAATTATTGATCCTGATCTTGTTTTCTCTACTTTTTCTGGAGCGACTGGAAGTTCCGTATATAGTTATACTTCTACTTATGACAATGAAGGCCATCATTATGGAGGTGCTGATGCACGTGGTACGGGATGGCCAGCTGCTGCTGGAGTTTTTCAAGCAAACTTTGGTGGTGGACAAGATATTGTAATTAATAAAGTAGCGCCCGATGGAACTGCTTTAATTTATGCCACTTATTTAGGAGGAAGTGCTCTTGAAGAGCCCCATGCTCTACTAGCTAGCCCTCATGACAACTCTTTATTTATTGTTGGTGGAACACAATCTGCAAATATGCCTATGCATCCAGATGCTGAAAATGGAACTTATGGTTCTGGAAAAATGCCTTTTATAGTGAGATTAAGTGATGATGGTACAACCATGCTAGGTAGTACATATATCACTCCAACAGGTAGTAATTTTGGTTATTTTGATAATCCTGGCACATATAGTGCTTCTACTACTTTTGTGCAAAATAAAAGTCATCCTTTTGATATCTTAGTAACTGAGAGTAATGAATTATGGTTAGGAGGAAATATTCAAAGTAACAATTTAACCCATTCGGCTGGTGCTATTCAATCCACTTACGGTGGAGGTCAGGCCGATGCTCTTTTAATCAAATTTGATGTAGATCTAACACAAAGATTATATTCTACATATTTAGGAGGCTCAGGAGTGGACGGAATAATGGCACTAAAAGAAAATAATAATGGTGATATTGTAGTTACAGGAGTTACTAATAGTAATAATTTCCCTACCACTTCTGGAACAATTATGGATACACATCCCGGCGGATCTAACCAATATGGATTTATTAGTGTTATTGATGGTACTACGCACAGTTTATTACATAGTACTTATATTGGAGTTCCTAATGTGCATAACCAAGCAGTAGATTTATCGGTGAGTGTAAGTGGAAATATTCATGTTTTAGGAAGAACAAGAGGAAATTATCCTGTGGTAAATGCAAATTATTCCATGGGTGATAATCGAGATTTATTTATACATGTTCTTAATGATGAATTGACTGATACTATTCGAAGTACCACTGTTGGGTTTCCTACCAATCATTCAGTGCAATTGTTTCCAACTGCATTTATGGTTGATGAATGTGGATACACTTATGTTGCAGGTTTAACCTCTACTTCTAGTGGAGCTATGTATGCACAAATGCCTTTTACCTCTGATGCCTTTTCAACATCTTTAAGTAATAAGTTTTACTTCATGGTATTAGATATGGGCTTAAATGATTTGTTGTTTGGATCAACTTTTGGTTCCGGAGGTTCTGATCATACGCATTTTGGAAAACAAAGAATGGATCAGTCTGGATTTGTTTATCATTCCATTTGTGCTAATGCAAATAACTATCCTATTACACCAGGAGTTTTTGCTCCAAATAAATTAACATCTGGTCAGGATATAGTTAGTTTCAAATTTAGCTTAGGAGCTGTATCTCCTCATGCAGAGATTTCTATAGATAATGAAGATCAAGAAGGTTGTGCGCCTTTTACAGTGGATTTTGAATCTGTTTATACTCCTGGTTCTACTATTACTTGGCACTTTGGAGATGGAAATACTTCAAATGATCCTAATCCTTCACATACCTATTACGATGCTGGAGAGTATGAGGTTATTTTAGAAGTCTATAATCCGGATTTCTGTATCCAATATAATAGTGATACCGTGTATATTACTGTTTATAAAGCATATATGCCAATTATTAGCGTAGAAGATAGAATTATTTGTGAAGTTACAGATACTCTACAATTACATGTAGATATTGCTAACTGGAATGATAATATGGTAATTAAATGGGACAATAATCCAGGATTGCTTTCTCCAAACTCTTTACCAACGGTTACAGTTGATCCAAGTTTAGGAACACAATATACTGTTCGAGTTACGGATGCTTATGAAAATTTATGTGACTCCACTGCTGTCGCTACAGTGTATATTGATTTTGCACCGAGGTCATTAACTCTTTTAAATAATGATACAGCAATATGTAAAGGGGAGTCAATTGAAGTTTTTGCTGAAGGTACACCAGGTTTCACTTATGAATGGACACCTGCTAATGGGGTATCGGAGCCAGGGTCTTTAACTCCTTTCATTATGCCTGATGAAACTGAGGTATATACTCTAACTGGTAGCTATCCAAACTGTCCAGATACTTCTGTAACTTTATTAATTGAAGTAGAAGAAGTGCCAGAATTGAAATTAAGTAATGATACTATAGTATGTATTGGTACTGAATTAGAAATTCAAGGATTAGTTACGCCCTACCATCCAGAATATACATTCCAATGGTCGCCAACGCAAGGTTTAATAGATTTTGATGGGCCAAATGCTTATGTTATTGCAGAAGAGGATATAACTTATACTTTAAAGGTTGAAACTCCTCTAGGGTGTTCCGTAACGGATACTTTTAATTTAAGTGTACATCCTTTATTATTGGGTAGAATATCTGATGATACGGGTTATTGTCCACCTGATAGTGTAGTATTAGAAGCAACGGGAGCAAAACACTACGAGTGGTCTCCATCCGAAGGTTTAAATAGAACAAACTCTTCTTCTGTTGTAGCATCACCAGGTGTGCCTACGGAATATACTGTTATATTAACTGACTCTAATTTATGTAAAGATACTCTAAGTGTTTTTGTTGATGTGTTCTCAAATGCTGTTATTGAAATTCCTGACACGGTAGTTATATTCCCTGGAGAAGAATACCAATTAAATCCTAATACAAATGCTATGTATTTTGATTGGTTCCCAGTTAGTGGAATTTCTAATAATGAAAGTTCGAACCCAACATTTTATCCTGATGTAAATACAAGATACTTTGTTGAAGCCATAACAGAACAAGGATGTATAGTAAATGACTCTATCGACTTTATTGTTAAAGGGGAAGTGTTTGACTTACCTAATGCATTTAATCCAAAAATGGGTGAAAATAACTTTAAGATTGAATACAGAGGAAATATAGAATTGGAAAAATTCCAAGTGTTTAATCGCTGGGGGCAAGAGGTGTTTAGTACAACAGATATAGATCAAGGTTGGGATGGTACATTTAAAGATCAACCGCAACCAATGGGGGTATATGTATACCAAGTTGAAGTGAAATTACCTAATGGTAAAAAAGCAACTAAAACTGGGAATGTTACCCTGATACGATAATTCGATTATAATAAAAAATAATAAAGGAGGCTATTTTTTAGTCTCCTTTATTATTTGAAATAAATGACATTGTGATATTTTAGAAAAAATTGAAATGAAGAATTTACTTTCGTTTACATTTTTATCATTGATATGAAAAAGGATTTATAGTATAGTACCGTGAGTAACCATAAATATTTCCTTTTTTCTAAGAGGTTTTATTTGATGATAAAATTAATAAAATATAGAAAGTACTAATTATTTTTGATTTTTAAATAAGGGTTTATGAATTTTGAATATCTTTACATTCTGTTGATGATATAAAATTTTATAATTTCTTTTGCATGAAGAATAAACGAATTAATATTGCATTATTAGGAGGAGGATACTCAGGAGAATATCAAGTTTCTTTACGATCTATGGAAACTATTTATACCGAGTTGTCAAAAAATACTGCATATACACTACATAAATTAATAATAAATAAAGATGGATGGTTTCATATAGATGAAGAAAATAATTATTCTGTAATTGACAAAAATGATTTCTCTATTACTTTAAATCAAGAAAAAATACATTTTGATTTAGTATTTATTATTATTCATGGAAGTCCAGGAGAAGATGGTAAGTTGCAAAGTTATTTTGAATTGTTGGAAATACCTTTTACTACTTGTAATTCCATAAGTTCAGCATTGACCTTCAATAAATTTTACTGCAATCAAGTTGTGAAAAATGCAAATATCGTTGGTGTAGCCAATTCTGTTACTTTAAATAAATCACAAGCTTATTCTTTAGGAGCAATTATGGAAGAATTGCAATTACCTGTTTTTGTTAAACCTAACGAAAGTGGTTCAAGTTTAGGTATTTCTAAAGTTAACAAACCGGAGGAATTGTTGAATGCTATTGATTATGCATTTAAAGAAGATGATTTAGTTATTATTGAAGAATTTATCGAGGGATTAGAGTTGACAATGGGTGCTTATATATATAATAATGAAATAGTGACTTTGCCTGCCACTGAAATTATTCCTAAAAATGAATTTTTTGATTTTGAAGCAAAATACACTCCTGGAGTAACAAATGAGATTACTCCAGCTAGAATATCCGATGATTTGCATTTAAGGTTATCAAATATTACACAAGGAATTTATAAAGTTCTAAATTGTAGTGGAATCGTAAGAATGGATTATATCTATAATCAATCCGAAGATAAAATTTATTTTCTTGAAGTAAATACTGTTCCAGGACAAAGTAAAGAGAGTTTAATTCCGCAACAAGTTAAAGCTGCTGGGTTAAGCTTGGAAGAGTTTTATTCAAATATAGTGGAAGAAGCGATTAAAATAAATAAAATAATATGACTAGTAAAATAAATAAAAAAAAGAAATTTTCTGCATTGAAAACAATACTTTTGATTATTGCAATATGTACTGCACTTTATTGGATTTTCTTTGCATTATTGGAGATTTTTACTAATCATGGAAAAGAAATTACTGTTCCTTCAATAGAAGGTAAAATATTTACCGAAATTCAAAATTCTTTAGAAAAAGATGGGTATAGCTTAGAAGTTGATTCTAGCTATAATCCTAATTTACAAGCATTGGAAGTAATGGATCAGCTTCCTAAAGCAGGAAAAAGCGTAAAAAAAGGAAGAACTTTATTTCTTACTATAAATAAAATCACTGCACCAGAAATATTAATGCCAGACTTGGTTAATCTTTCTTACAGAAGTGCAGAAATGGTTTTAAAAAATAATAAATTAATATTAGGTGATACAATAATAAAACCCGACTTAGCGAATGGAGCTGTAATTGAAATGTTATATCAAGGTAAAAGAATTCCACCTAATGCACGAATTAAGCAAGGAGAGAAGATTGATCTCGTAATTGGAGGTGGATTAGCAGAAATGGCTTTTGATGTTCCTGATGTTTTGGGTTTTCATTATGATGAATTAATTCATTTATTAAGTGGGTATTCTTTACATGCAAGTATAAACTTTAAAGATGAGGCAGGTAATGAAGTGAAGGATATTGATACTTTTTCAGCTATTGTTGTAGCTCAAAGCCCAAAGCCTTTAAATGAAAATGGAGAGCCAAATAAAATTCGAGAAAATCAGGCAATTCACATTATTATGAAGGCGGAACCACAGGAACAAGGTTCTTTTTGGAAAAGAAGAAAAAATGAGAATAAAACAGAAGATGCTGAAAAAGAATATAAATATCAATATGAAAATAATTAATTAAAAATGAAATTTAGTATTGGTGATACAGTCATATTAGTCGCAACAAAAGAAGAGGGTATTGTAATTGATTATTTAGGAGATAAATTATATCTTATTGAATCTGAAGATATTGAATTTCCGTGCTATGAAGAAAACTTAAAACATCCTCATCTAAATCAATTTTTGTCTGAAAAAGCTAAAGCTAATAAGGAACATGGATTCAGTGGAAGCTTGGCAGAAGGAATCGAAAAAAGAAAAGAGGATTTAAAACAATTTAAACATCTAAAAGAAGGTGTTTATTTAACTTGTCGACCACTATTTGAAGAGGATTTTTTCGATAGTTATATTGCATCCTTAGATTTGTTTATCTATAATAATACTCCTGTTGATTGTAAAATTAAAACCTACGAAGATGAAAGTAAAAAAGATTTATGGGCAAATAGTCTATTGTTTTTAAAAAATGTAGATCTTAAAGATTTTGAAAATAATAGTTTAGATACTTTTGTTCTTTTATATAAAAATGGAAAAGACTGGTTAAATACTACTATTCCGATTCAATTTTCTAATAAGAAATTCTTTATGTATTTGCCTAAAATAAAACAAGATAACCATTTACATTTTATAGAAGAAAGACCAATATGGAATACTTCAAGTATATCAGAGTATCTTGAAAAAAAATCAAATGAAGCTTCAAAAAAAGAAAATGTTGTAAAGGAATCTTTTGATACAAACAAAAAAGATAAAAAATCCGAAAATTTATTGTCCTTTTATAATACTAAACCAGAAATTGACTTACATCTTGATGAAATATTAAAAATTCGAAAAGATGTTGATTATGAGCATCCAATTGTCTTGCAATTAGAATATTGCGAAGAATTATTAGAAGAGTTTTATAAAAACGGCATAAAAGAACTATACATAATACATGGAATAGGTAAGGGGGCCTTAAAGAAGGCTTTACACGATAAATTAAGTACTCTAATGTATGTTGATAAATTCGAACATGGCTATTTTGAAAATTATGGATTTGGAGCTACCAAAGTATTTTTGAAAATGTAAAGTCTGTAATTGCATAGATTACAGACTTTTTTCTATTTTTCTAATTCTTCTATCTAAATAAGCAAGCACAAGCATAATTCCCAAAAAGATCGTACATAGAACCAAGATTACAACTCCAATTTTTCCATTTTGTGTAAAAATTGAACTTGTTTCTTCTATATTTTCTTCTGCAATTTGACTTGCCAATAAAATGAAATTTGTAAACATTATTAATGAATTAAAGATTTAAATCTTGTTTTGATTAATGTGAATATCGATATGTTTTAAACGGACAAATAGGTTCGTGATCCATAAACCAATTAAAAACCAACCAATTATTGCAGGATAAAACACCATACGCATATTGCCTTCAGCAGCATATAAATTAAAACCAGGATTTCCTCCACTTCCTGGATGTAAAGACTCACTCATGCTTGGAAGAATATAAATCAGCGGAAACATCATCACAAAGCCAAAAACATTATATACCGCACTAATTGTTCCACTTTTTTTAGGATCTTTAATTGAATTTCTTAAAACAAGGTAGGCAAAATAAATAAGCATAGTTAATGCAGCTCCCGTTTGTTTGGGATCATTACTCCAAGGTTGGCCCCATGTAAAGTTTGCCCATTCCATTCCTGTTAGCATTCCAAAGCATCCGAATATAAGACCTGTTTTTGCAAATTCTCCTGCACGAATATGATGAATCGCATTTTGTTTATTAAGAAAAATTAAAGAATTAATAAAGCTTAATAAAAATAGAAGCATCATAACCATCCACATAGGAACATGAAAATATAAATTTCTTATACTTTCATGAATAATAGGTAGTTTGGGTACTTTACCTAAAAAACCAAAAACAATAGAATAAATTATTAAAACTCCAGCAAGAACTTTCCACCAATTTTTTTGCATTGTTTAAATTTTGGGTTTTTCAATTGTGGTCAAAGTTACATAAAATATTAGAAGTGGAAAGTATTATTTTTGTCATGATAATAATTTTAATTTCTTTAAAATTATTCAAGCCTTATAAATATAAGTATCTTTGCATAGTGTATAATAAGAAAATATGATAACTATAATTTCTGGTACGAATAGATTAGGAAGTAATACAAAAAAAGTGGCAAATTATTATAATAAATTGCTACAAGCGGAAAAACATCTTGATATAAAAACACTTTACTTAGAGGATATAGATACTCATAAGAGAAGTGAAGAATTAATTCAATTAGAAAAGGAAATTTTAATTCCATCTCAAGCATTTATTTTTATTTTTCCTGAATATAATGGTTCTTTTCCTGGTGTCTTAAAATCATTAATTGATCATACTGATATCCGTAAAGCTTGGTGGTATAAAAAAGCACTTTTAGTTGGTGTAGCTGATGGAAGAGGAGGTAATTTGCGAGGATTAGACCAATTATCTAATGTGTTGCATTATTTAAAAATGTATGTTCATCCAAATAAATTGCCTTTGTCCAAAATAAATCAGGAATTAAATGAAAAAGGGGAATTTAAAAGAGAATTAACTCGTATTGAAATTGAAAATCAAATAGATGATTTTTTAGCTTTTTTAAATTAAAAGATTAATCTTTTTCATTTATTAAAAAATAATTATCTTAGGCTTTAAAAAATATATTTTATGTTAGAGCTAATAGTAGATAAAGTAAATGATATAATTTGGAGTAATCTTTTTATTCTATTAGCTTTATTCACAGGTTTATATTTTTCTATTCGTACTGGATTTCTTCAGATACGTTTTATTCGGAGAATGTTGCATCTTCTGTTTAATGGTAAGGCTTCCGATAAAGGAGTTAGCTCTTTCCAAGCATTTGCAATTGCAATTTCTGGTAGAGTAGGAACAGGGAATATAGCAGGGGTAGCAACTGCTATTGCTATGGGTGGTCCTGGCGCTATATTTTGGATGTGGGTTATAGCTTTTGTTGGAGCTGCTACAGCAGCAGTAGAAGCAAGTTTGGGACAATATTATAAGGTAATAAGAGAAGGACAATACAGAGGTGGACCAGCATTTTATATAGAAAGAGGATTGAAATCCCGAAAATATGCTTTAGCATTTGCATTTGTAACTTTGATAAGCTGTACTTTCCTATTACCAGGAGTTCAAAGTAACAGTATCGCGGTAAGTGTGGAACATGCTTTTGCGGTATCTCCAATAACAATTATTAGCATTGTAGTTGCCTTTATGGCTGTAATTATATTTGGAGGAGTAAAAAGAATTGGTAAAGTTGCAGAGGTAATAGTTCCTTTTATGGCTATAGGTTATATTGGGATGG
>DATGSF010000015.1:0-16168 GCA_035302865.1 Chitinophagaceae bacterium | reverse complement strand
GTTTTACTAATATTAGTGTGGGAATTCAAGGGAATGTACATTTTAGACTGGATAATATCCGATATACAGGCGGTTCTTGGGTGAATGGGGAAGTGTTAGTAAGAGTTTGCGATGAGGTAGGAGATAAATATAGGTTTGGGTTTAATGGAATGGAAAAGACAAATGAAGTGGCAGGACCTGGAAATCACTATACGGCATTTTATGGGGAATATGAATCAAGATTAGGGAGGAGGTGGAATTTGGATCCGAAACCCAACCCGTCTATTAGTCCTTATGCTATGTACATAGGCAACCCAATATCAAATAATGATGTCTTATTAGACACTCCTATTGTATTCCACAATCAATTAGTCGGTTATCGTGTAGAGCCAGGACAAGGACCTATAAAAATTGCCAATGATATTAATAATCCTGAAACACAAAAACAATATGGCTATTCATTGATTAATAAAATTACGTTTTTGGATGTGGTCTCAGACAATCCAAGTCACTTCAAAAATGTGTCTAATTCTAATAATCCAGATGACCCAGGTTATTTAAATTTAAACTTGAATATTGGAGATATTTTAACATTTGTGAAATTTAGGACAAGAGAAGAAATACATACACTCGAAAATATCAATCAAAAAATTGGAGCAGAAAATAGTAGTTTAGAAAAAGAATATGAAATTCTTGATAAAGAGTATATGGGTCTTTGGAAAAGTATTAATGAACGTACTCAAAGAGAAGGTAAAGCTATGGGAGGTGACCCTCGTTCTGGCAATGATATAGCAAATTATTTAGTAACCCAACCTGAACGAAAAAGAGCTAAAGAAGTATTTAAGAAAAAAGAACAAGTGGCGAATAAGATTTTGAATAATCAACAATCAATAGATAGTAATAACTTGAAAATTCAAGAGTTGAAAAAAGAATGTGATTGTCAATAAAAATACCTATGATTAAGAAATTAGAAAAACTATTTGAAATTTATGGATGGATACAGATTGTATTCTCAGCTATATTATTGGCAGGAATGGTAGGAGTAGTTCTATATTTCACTGTAAGTAAAATTATTGGTATGATTGTTGGGATTATTATTGTTATATTTGGTATGCATATAGCTTATAGAGCCTATAAAGGAAAAGGAACTATTCATTTACTGTCAAGAACAATCGCAAGTCCTGAATTGGATAATAAAGAAGAAGAAAATAATGTACCTGAGAAAGAAAAAGTCATATCGTAAAAACATAGTGGATTGTTGCTAGCCACTATGTTTTATTCCTCTTCTGCTTTCAGCGGAACAAAAAAGGCGGAAAAACGAGTGGCGAAGCCACCAATTTGTTTAATTTATTTCGTGTAATTTTTGCATTTAGTCGCTCAAATTGGTTCGCTACATTATATTTACTTGAGTAAGAAGTTGGGTTATTTAAAGTTAGAATTCAAAGATAATTATAGTTGGAAGTTAAAGTTTTTCTTTCGAGACGAAAAAGAGCTTTTATAAAAAGTCGACTTTTAAGAAATATAGGTTTTTTTATTTATTACGTCATCACTTCTCTCTGAAAGAAATCTTTAAACTTCTTTTTGGTAAGCATTGTCTCAATCATTCCGAAAATGATACTGTACAAAAAATTACGTAAAATTCAAAAATTTTGGATCTTCGTATTTAAAATCTAAAACGAAAAAAGATGAGTTTTACACAATAAAAAAAATTAAAAATCTTATTGACAATTGCATTAGAAAAAGACGAGCATCGACAATTAATTAAACTGAGCACAAAAGAAAAAATTTGAATTAATGCGGTTAAATCCGATATGGATTGATTATTTTATCCCTTGGCCAAAGCCAAGAGCAATAAGCTAGCTACTCTAAAATAGCAAACTTCATCGTCTTTTTCGTATATTTCCCTCAATCACATACTTTTGTATGCTCATTCGGATAATTTCTTAAAGTCTTGAATTTTATCTATTTTATATTCAGCTAAAAAATTGGGTATATAAATTGAATTTTCATTCTCCATTTTCTACTAATCACTATATATCACTCTTTACTATTTTTATCAAAATAGCAATTCGGAAAATAGCAGTATTGATTTTTCGAAAAAACTAATGCGATGGTTTTGCGCCATTGCTTTTTCAGGCGGGCACCTGTCCCATGAAAAAACCGTATTTTTTATTACTGTTTGACGACTGAAAGGAGGAGTTTAATAAAAATAGGTTTTAAATGGTTGACAGGTCGCCGAAAAGCACTGGGCGCGCTTCTTTTGGTTAATTTCCTCTAAAGAAATTGACAAATAAAGGGAAGCAATAAATACTGTTCATCAGTAATAAAACAATTGCTGAAAAAAAATTTCAATCATTTTTTATTTCTGATTTGCTTGATTAAGCATCATATCTTGAAAATGCTACTAAAGCCAAGGACAATATTGCTAAAACCAAATTCATTTTAATCATCATCAAAAATCCTAATTTCCAATCTATCTATCTAAAAAATCCTTATCTTTATCTATTAATTCCTAATAACTTAATGACTAGTACCACAAATATAAATTTTGAATTTTAGTCGGAGCGTCTTAATCCGGCTTCAAAGTCATTAATATTTGCCAAAAATTAAAACCTTATTACCTTAATATACTTGCCGCCCATAGTATTAAAAGTGCTTTAAAACCTAAAAGCCAAATTCAAACCAAAGCCACGAATTGCCCAAAAGTTAATAGAACCCTTTGCAATGATATGATCACCTTGTCTTTCAATAGAAGGTTTAAATCCCCCTAGTTCAAAATCTTCAATAGATTCTTCAAAACTGGTTTTATCTTCTTCAGGAATATTTTTTCCTTCTAAATCAATTTTGATTTGTGTATTCCTAAAATAAGGTCCTAAAATCCACCAATCTAAATACACATTTCTGCTAATTTTAAATTGCGAACCAATCATTATACCAGCTCCATAAGAATTGAAATTTATAGCGGTACTTGCTAATCCTATATCATTATAAGATGTGGTATATTCCGTTTTAGCATGAAAATTATTTTGCTCATAACGTAAAAAAGGAGCTAAATAAAAACCTTTTCCAGTTTTACCTAAATAAAATCGAAATTCAGGTGTTATAGCAAATCCTGATAAACGGCTGCTTTCTAATATTTCTTTAATATTTATTTCATCTTGTGCATCCATTTCTTCATTTAAATCTGTAAAATCAATGATTTTATTAAGGAATGGGATCTTAGAAGAAGGTGTATAACGAATTCCCAGAGCTGCACTCATCTTATTTCCTAATAAATATTCGTATTGCATAGAAATAGTACTGAATGGTAAAGAGCTGAGGTTTAATTTCACAGTATGATGTAAATTTTCACTATCATTAAGTTTAATATTAGATTTTATAAGATAGTTATTTGATTTACTGTAACTTGAGGATACAGCTAATAGAAGTAAACCGAATAAAAATAATACCTTGTTTCTCATTTTATTTGTTTTGTTTTAACAAAGTTAATAAAATATATTAATATTTTCTTACTTGATATATTATTTTGTTTTTAGTTTAGCCTATATTAATTAAAAGGTTTTTGATAATGTTTTAATATTCAGCTGTAAAGTATAAGGACAGGATCTGAGGAAAAAAGCTATATTAAATGCATTTCCTGAATAAAACGGGTTAATTATAAAAAAACAGGAATTGAAATTGCAATTCCTGTTTTTAAAAAAATATTTTTTTGTTAATTATAAAGCATCAAAAGGATTGGCTTTTTGTTCATCTGTAATATCTGCGGACAAAGATTCAAAGAAAGCAACCATATTATCAACTTCTTCATCTGAAAGTTCCAAATCTCTTTGTAAACGCGCCATGATTTTTATTGCATCTCTAATATCTTCTACGGAACCATCATGGAAATAAGGAGCAGTATGTAATATATTTCTCAGGCCAGGAACTTTAAAGAAGTGTTTTTGATCTTCATCGCCAGAAATTTCGTATAAACCTAAATCTATAGTTTTTGAATTTGTTTCTTTCCAGTAGTCAGAGAACAATCCGAATTTTTGTAACATTTGCCCTCCTAATGCAGCGCCTGAATGACAAGTGATGCAACCCGCATCAATAAAAATACTTAAACCTTTCTTTTCTTGCTCATTTAAAGCTGTTAGGTCGCCATCTAAGTAATGGTCAAATCTACTTTCAGGAATTAATGTTCTTTCAAATGCACCAATAGCACTGGTTAAATTCTCAAAAGTTATAGGGTCATCACCACCAAAAGCTTTTGCAAATAATTCATCATAAAAACCTTCTTCTTTAATACGTTGAATTAATTGCTTTTCATCTTTAATATTATGTTCCACAGGATTTAAAATCGGACCTCTAGCTTGTTCTTCCACATCAACAGCTCTTCCATCCCAGAATTGCATTTTATGGATTGCAGCGTGAAAAGTAGTAGGAGAGTTTCTATTTCCTAAACTACCATCATCTCCTGGAGAAACGGGTAAATTATCCACGCCATAATTGTCTAAACCGTGGCAGGAATTACAACTAATATTTCTATTTAATGATAATCCAGTATCAAAATAAAGATATTTTCCTAATTCCACTTTATTTGGATCTGGCTCTTCTAATTCTAAAGAAGCAATGGATTGAAATAAATTACTAGCACGATTGTGCAGTTCATCCATCTTAGCAGAATCTTCTTTTGTTTCCTTATTTGCTCCAGAGTTACAAGCAAGAATAATAGAAGCACTAACAATACATAAAACTATAAGTTTTCTCATTTGGTAAATTAATTTATAATTAAATAATATTTTTAGTTTTTAAAACCTTTATTGTTATAAAGTTACGAAAAAATGGAAATACATTCACCTTTCGGACAAGAAATTTTATATTTTAATAAGGAAGTTTTATTTTGCTTGGATGTATAAAAGAATAATCATTATCATCTATTATATAAGATATAGGATCGTTTGGAAAATCATAGATTATATGCATGGGAATGCCCCAAGGATCCCACTGTCCTCCTAAAACTTTAGCATAGGTTTCATTATTCCATTCGGCATACTTTTTTAAATCTTTAAAAGGATCTTCTACTAAAGAAAAGATAAGTTTATGATCCTTTTCGACAATTTGATAATCTGGAAAATCCCTTAATATATAATTCGAATACATGAAGCGAGCGTAAAGTTCTTGAAATTGTACCGGATGCAAGGGAGTTTCTTCAATTTTTTCTAAAATTTCGGCATTGTATTTTTCTACCTCTCCATTATCTTGTAAACAAGCGATAAAACCAAAATCGTGCATACCAAAACAGAAGTTCAATTTTCGAGGTTCATCTTTATAATTTAGAATATCCTTGGAAATTTTAATGGGAAATAATTGCATTGACCAAGGTTTAAAATTTACAAATTCCACTGGTCTGATTAAGGATTGAAGCATTAAGTGCAAGTTCTTTAACTTTTGTCTCATTAGGTCTGAAATCTTAAACTCTTTTTTATTTCTTTCAGCTTCCTCTAATGCCAAGACAAAATCATGATATACCATACCATACATTATTCTTGCCATTAATTGAAAAACACGAATTTCTTCTACTTCTTTTGCACCTTCATAACCTTTTTCAAATGCATTTTGTAATTCTAAATCTAATTCTTGTATTGCATGTGCAACCTTTGTGGAGGCAGGAAGAACTAATTCTCTATACATCATTCTAATACCACCCATCATTAATATTAGCTTTTTTTCTAATTCATACCTTTCCATAAGCCAATTTGGAAATACAGGAACTAAGAAACTATTATTTTCATCTAATTTTTCACCGGATAAAAAGCAAATTTGAGGACTAAATTCTAAATTTTCTAAAGGTTGATACGCAGTAATTGTCATAAAATAAATATCGTACTGATTTTTGACGAAGTTAAGATTTTTTGAGCCTATGAATTGTTTATTTTAAAAGTATTTTATCAATACTCTTATTAGTAAACTTGATAAGTCATTTGAAGGGTTTTTATTAAAAATGTTTCTTTTTTAAAATTTTATTCAAGATTATAATATTTTTAAAAAATATGTTTATATTTGATTGTTAACCATAGAAAATATAAAATATGTCAGGATTACTTATTGGAATCATTATAATTGCAGTACTTGTAATATGGGTTGTTGCGATTTATAATGGATTAGTTAGATTAAGAAATAACAGAGAAAATGCATTTGCTGATATTGATGTTCAATTAAAACAGCGACATGATTTAATTCCGCAATTAGTTAGCGCTGTTAAGGGTTATATGGAACACGAAAAAGAGGTTTTAACTTCTATAACGCGTGCACGTCAAAAAGCAGTTAATGCTAGCACTATTAATGATAAGATTGAAGCAGAAGCGGAATTATCAGCTGCAATGCGCAATTTTAATATTCAAGTAGAAGCATATCCAGATTTAAAAGCAAGTGCTAATTTTATGCATTTACAAACTGAAATTTCTGATGTTGAAAATAAACTAGCTTCTGTTCGTCGCTACTTTAATTCTGCAACTAGAGAATTAAACACGTCAATACAAAAATTTCCTAACGTTGTTTTTGCAGGAATGTTTGGATTTACAGTACAACCTATGTTTGATTTAGGAACAGAACAAAGAGTAGAATTAGATAAAGCTCCAGATATTAGTTTTTAAATTAAAAAAACGAATATTTTTACATGGAATATATAGGTATTCAAACACAAATTAATAGAAATAATAGAAAGTCAGTTTTACTATTACTTTCTTTTCCTTTATTAATTTTTGTTGGTGTTTTTCTTATTTTATACTTTACAAGTGCAGATTATTACGGTAATTTAAGTGCATCAAGAGCATTTGATCATTTTATAGGTACCATCCCTTTTGTGCTTATAGGTGTTGGAATATGGTTTGGTATTGCATATTTAGGACATAGCTCAATGATTAATATCGCAGCAGGATCTAAAACACTTGAACGTAGAGATAATATGCGTGTTTATAATCTTACTGAGAATCTTTGTATGAGTGTAGGAATGCCTATGCCTATGTTACGCGTAATTGAATCTCCAGCTTTAAATGCTTTTGCAAGTGGAATAAATGAAAAGAGTTATTGTGTTACTTTAACTACTGGAATTATTAATAGCTTGGAAGACGATGAGTTGGAAGGAGTAATTGCACATGAGTTAATGCATATCAGAAATAAAGACGTAAGATTATTGATTATCTCTATAATATTTGTTGGGATATTTTCATTTGCATCACAAATTGCATTTAGGGTTTTTATTAATTCTAGTTTATATGGTGGAAATAGAAGGAGCAATGATAATAATAGAGGTAATGGAATGTTATTAATCCTAGTGATAATGATAATTTCCTTCATAGCATATTTTTTGTCTATATTTTTTAAACTTGCATTAAGTAGGAAAAGAGAATATATGGCAGATGCAGGTGCTGCAGAAATGACGAGAAAGCCTTGGGCATTAGCTTCTGCATTACGAAAAATTTCAGGAAATTCTAATATTGAGAGTGTTACTAATCAAGATGTAAAAGAGTTGTTTATTGATAATACCCCCGATCCTAATAATAGAAGAGTAAATTTCCTTTCGGAAGTGGGGCAGTTATTTAGTACGCATCCTCCTATAGAAAAAAGAATAGCTGTCTTGGAGCAGTTTTAGTATTAGAATAATTGACGGTATTTCATTTCAAATATAAGATAGGTGAAGATTTTAAATTTAAAAAAAGCATGTTATTCTTAAGATAACATGCTTTTTAAATATTACATAATAATAGTATTTTTATTTTAATTCTTGCATTGCTACCAATTGTGCATATTCTCCATTTTTAGCAATTAATGCTTCATGTGTTCCTGTTTCAATAATAATGCCTTCTTTTAAAACTATAATTTCATCTGCATTTTGAATGGTCGATAGTCTATGTGCAATTACAATGCTCGTGCGATCTTGCATTAAATTTTGTAATGCTATTTGCACTTGTCTTTCTGCATAAGTATCTAAAGAGGATGTAGCTTCATCTAAAATTAGGATTGGAGGATCTTTTAAAACTGCTCTTGCAATAGTTAATCTTTGTCTTTCACCACCACTTAATCGAGAACCTCTATCTCCAACTATAAAATCCCATTTCCCTTCTTTCTTTTGAACAAAATCGTAAGCATTTGCAATTTTTAAAGCTTCAATAATTTTATCATCAGAAATATTTTCCATTCCCATGACAAGATTATTATAAATAGTATCATTAAATAAAATTGGATCTTGAGAAACTACACCAATTAATGCACGTAAAGACTCTAAAGTATAAGAGCGAATATTTTGACCATCTAAAGTTATTATACCAGCATGCAAATCATGGAATCTTGGTATTAAATCTACCAATGTGCTTTTGCCAGAACCAGAGGGGCCTACTATTGCAATAGTTTTTCCCTTGGGAATTACTAAATTTATATTTTTTAGAACTGCTCTTTCGCCATAATTAAACTGTACATCTTGGAATGTAATTTCAGTATTAAAGCCTATTACATCTTTTGCATTTTCAATATTTTGAACAGTAGCTTCAGTGGCTAATAAGTCCTGTATCCTATCTAAAGCAGCACTTCCTTTTTGGATATTATAAAAAGCATTTGAAAGATTTTTTAAAGGGTTGATGATTTGATAAAAAAGACCAATGAAAGCAATAAACCAAGGGCCTGTTAATGAAGTATTATTTGTTTCAAATATTAGGTAACCACCATATAACAAGATGATACACACAACTATAATTCCTAAGGTTTCTGACATTGGTGAACCTGCTTCCCGTCTTAAAGCAATCTTATTTTTAGTTTGATAATGCTCTTCATTATATACTTCAAATTTTGTTCTTTGATTTTTCTCAGCATTAAAAGCTTTAACTATCCGCATTCCTAATATGGTTTCATCCATAATTCCCATTATTTTAGAAAGAATTTCTTGCGCAGCCTGACTGGGTTTTTTTAAGGATTTTCCAACTTTTCCAATTAACAAAGCTGCAAAGGGTAAGAATAAGAATAAAAATAAAGTTAATGAAGGGCTTATTTTTATCATCAATGCTAAAGTCAAAATAATAGTAATGGGTTCTCGAATAATTGTTTCCATTACACTTAATATAGAAACTTCCACCTCATTAACATCATTAGTCATTTTAGACATTAAATCTGATTTTCGTTCTTCATTAAAATATCCGATAGGAAGCATCAAGATTTTATCGAATAATCTTGAACGCAAATCTGCTAAAACACGATTACGTATAGGATTTAATAAGTACTGCGATAAGTATATAAATAAATTTTTAAGAATAGTTGCTATGACTACAATACTTATTACAATGATTAAGGTTTTTAAGTGTCCTTTTTCGATTATCCACTCATTAATTAATGCTGTTACTTTTTGTATGATATTAGCAGTTTCTCCAGACGCTGAAGAGTCCTCTCCAATGAATAAAACTTGGAGTACAGGTGCTAACATAGAAAAAGAGAATAAAGCAAATACTACTGCTAATAAACTTGTTACAAGATAGAGAATTATAGATTTGCTATCTATTTTAACGCGGCTTATTAATTGTATTGCTTTTTTCATATTTCAAATATAAATGGATGAAGAATATATCTTGCAAAAAACTTCGGGTTTTTCTGCTTTGCTTTAATATGCTTTATATATCATTCTACATAGCGTTTGATTAAACGAAGTTTATGTGTTCGCTGTTTTTTCTTAACACTTATTATTCCTCCATTATCGATTTTGTCTACAACTACTTTTCCAGCAGTATCTGTAGCATGAATTATTGTATTTTGATCCAAAAGAATTCCAACATGATTTATTTTCCCTTCTTCATTATCAAAAAATGCTAAATCACCAATTTGAGACTCCATCAAGAAGTGTATAGTTTTTCCTTTTTGCGCTTGTTGGGAAGCATCTCTTGGAATTTTTATATTGAATAATTTATACAAAATTTGGCTTAATCCTGAACAGTCAATTCCATGTATACTTCGTCCTCCCCATACATAAGGAGTGCCTAAAAATAGCAAGCAATAATCTAATAGAGTACTTGCCTTAAAAGTGTTATTTTGAAAATCTAATTTCTTTCCTTTAAACTTATAAGGTATTGGTTTTTGCCATTTAAATTGTCTGCCTTGTAGTTGGAATAAATTGCTTCCTGGACTTAAAGATATTTCTTCTTGTTCATTAAAAAGCAAATCGTTTTTTGAAATGCTTAAAAATTTATTGCTTTTACTGTATTCTTTCTCATTTATATATAGGATTTGGCTTTTCTTTATCCAGCCGTCGTAATGATCCCATTCAGATCGAATGAATAACCAATCATCTTTATTTTCTTCAAAAATAATACACTTCTCCCCAAAAAGCAACTCACTAACTTGTTCAGAGCGATGACTAGGTTCTGCTCGCATTATTGCTGTAGCAACTTCTACTATTCCAAATGCAACAACCATATAAATTATTGTTGATTTTCAAAATAATGAATAATTGCATCCGACATTGATGGGATTTCTGGTTGAGGCGCCTCAATATCTAAACGTAAACCCTTGTCACGAACTGCTTGACAGGTATTAGAACCAAATGCTGCTATATACATATCTCCTTGTTCAAAATCCTTATCGTAGTCAAATAAAGTATCAACACTAAAAGGGCTGAAGAATACGATTAAGTCTGGATTTTTAGCCATGGCTTCAGAAATATTATTATTTACTGTTCTATACAATGGGATTTCCTTAAAATGAAAATCCTCTTCTTTTAAGACAGGGCTTAAATCATTTTTTGTATGTTCAGAAACAGGAAAAATAAATTTTTCTTTATTTTTATGTTTGCGTAAGCTTTCTAGTAATTGTTCAGAAGATCCATCTTCTGAATAAAATACCTTACGTTTTCTATAGGTAATAAATTTTTGTAAATATAAAGCAACGGCTTGCGAAGCACAATAGTATTTCATGCTTTGAGGTATTTTTATTTTTATTTCCTCACAAATTCTAAAGAAGTGATCAACAGCATTTCTACTAACAAGTATCACTGCTGAATAATCTAAAATATTTACATTTTGTTGTCTAAATTCTTTAGATGTTAAGCCTTCAACACTTATAAAAGGAGAAAAAGTCAATTCAATATTGTATTTTGCAGCCAAATCATAATAAGGAGAACGTCCACTTGCCGGCTTTGGTAAGGTTACTAAAATACGTTTTAGCTCTCTTTTATTTGATTGATTTTTTGCCTTATCTTTATTTTGCATGTTCAATGAAATTTCTTTTTTTTAATGTATTTTTATAATAAAAACTCCTAGAATACTTGGAGGATTTTTAAAAATACAAGAACCGGAATTATTTCTGAGACACAAAGATATAAAATTAATTGTAACTTACTTGAACGAAAAAAATATTGAAATAAAGGCTTTGTCCGTAAATATCGAATAATTAATGATACGGCAATTATAAAAAAAGAAATACTTATTAAAATTTGCTCAAAAAAACTATCCATAAAATATAGAGCAAGTGATATTGGAATTAAAATTAAACCTAAAACCTTTATAGTTAGGAAAAATTGAAATAAAGTATCATCTATGATTTTAGGAATTCTAAAAAGATATGCAATTAATTTTTGAATGATGTATTGGAAAATTAATAAAAGTAGTACAGAAGTTAATACTAAGACGAATAAATATAAAAAATTAAAGTTGTAAAAAAGGGCGCCACCATTGATTTGTAACACTTGAAATAAATATAAACTAATTGACAAAACAGCTATTCCATTCAAGATAAAACTATTCAACTTATCTTGTTGAATCATTTCTTTTAATTGTCTATTTGTAACGTTGGGATTTTTAAAAGCCTCTAATAAATGAGAAAAAACTATAGGATTTTTATAGTAATAAATAGAAAAAATAAATAAGGAAAGCAGTGAAAAAATAAAAGCAAATTCTTTTCCAGCATTTCTGAATCGAAGTTTTTCTTTTATTCTAGATATTTTTTTATTTTTTGTGGTAAATACAGGATGTTCTTTTTGATCTATTGGAAAAAGAAAATCATACTCTTTAGGAATGTATTTTTCTTTTATTTCTAAATTTACATTTCCATCCTCCTGCTCTTGAGTAATTTCCCTATTTTCATTATTGTTTTCTTTATTATTGTCTGAAGAAATTTGATTTTCAATAGTAATTTCTTGGTTATTTATTTCATTATTATTTTGTCCGTAGCTAGAATAAAAGCTACAAATAATTAAGATGAATGTATAATAATATAAAGAAAGTTTTAGTTTCATAGCTGCAAAATAATTAAGAACGCATTATTATTCCTAATTTTGTTCGATATTTGTATATATTTAAAACAAAAGTAAAAGATTAAACGATATTTTCGATGACTGCAAGTGAAATTAGAAAAGTTTTTTTTGATTTTTTTATCTCTAAGCAACACCAAATTGTGGACTCTGCTCCTATTGTGGTAAAAAATGACCCTACTTTACTCTTTACTAATTCAGGAATGAATCAGTTTAAAGATTATTTTTTAGGAACGAAAACTCCTAAATATAAAAGAGTGGCTGATACTCAGAAATGCTTAAGAGTAAGTGGAAAACATAATGATTTAGAAGAGGTAGGCGTGGATACATACCATCATACTATGTTTGAAATGCTAGGTAATTGGAGTTTTGGAGATTATTTCAAAGCTGAAGCAATCGCTTGGTCATGGGAATTATTAACGGAAGTATATAAAATTCCTAAAGAAGATTTGTATGTAACTGTTTTTGAAGGTGATCCTAAAGAAAACTTACCATTTGATCAAGAATCTTATGATGAATGGAAAAAATGGATACCTGAAGATAGAATTTTAAAAGGATCTAAAGAGGATAATTTTTGGGAAATGGGTGATATTGGTCCCTGTGGTCCTTGTTCGGAAATTCATGTTGATTGTAGAACAGAGGAAGAAAAAAATAAAATTGATGCACGTGAATTAATAAATGAAGATCATCCGCAAGTAATTGAAATTTGGAATAATGTCTTCATGGAATTTAATCGTCAAAGAGACGGTAAATTGCTCCCTCTTCCTGAAAAACATGTGGATACAGGAATGGGCTTTGAACGTTTGGTACGAGTCTTGCAAAAAAAGCAAAGTAATTATGATACTGATGTGTTTTTACCATTAATTCAAGAAATTGAAAAATTAACAAGAAAGAAATACGAAGGAAGTGATTCTTTGAAAGATATAGCTTTCCGAGTTGTTGCTGATCATATTAGAGCAGTTGCTTTTACAATTGCAGATGGACAGTTGCCATCGAATGTTGGTGCTGGTTATGTTATTCGACGAATTCTTAGAAGAGCAGTGCGTTACTACTATTCTCATTTAGGATATGAGAAACCATTAATTCACCAAATGATTCCATTTTTATCAGAAAGCTTTAAAGGAGTTTTTGATGAATTATATGCACAAATTGATTTCGTTTCAAAAGTTATCTTAGAGGAAGAGGAGTCTTTTTTAAGAACCTTGGATAAAGGATTGCACAAAATGGATATTTTGATGGAAAAACATCAAAAAGATAAAATAATTCCTGGAGAAGAAGCTTTTGAATTATATGACACCTATGGTTTCCCTTTAGATCTTACTACTTTAATTGCATCAGAATATGGAATAAATGTTGACTTGAAAGGCTTTGAAAAAAGTATGGAAGAGCAAAAAAATAGAAGTAGAGCTGCAACGACATTTACTGCTGATGATTGGCAAATTTTAGATGATGGAGAAGTGGAATTTGTTGGATATGAAGACTTGTTGGAACATACTAAAGTTTTACGCTATAGAACAGTAAGACTAAAAGGAGATAAAGTACAATTTCATATAGTTTTAGAGAAAACACCATTTTATCCAGAAGGTGGTGGGCAAATTGGAGATCAAGGGAGTTTAATCTTTGATGAAGAAGAAATAAAAGTGATTAATACTTTTAAAGAAAATGATGTAATCATTCAACAGGTTGCACAATTTCCTAAAAAATGGACAGATGAAGTTAGCGCAAAAGTAGATTTTGAAAGAAGATTGAATACAACCTATAATCACTCTGCTACACATCTATTACATGCAGCTTTACGAAAAGTTTTAGGGGAACATGTGGCTCAAAAAGGATCATATGTAGGTCCCGATTCTTTGCGTTTTGATTTTTCTCATATTGCTAAAATGAAAGACGATGAAATTCGAGAGGTGGAAAAATTAGTAAATGCAAAAATTAGAGAAAATATTCCTGTTAAAGTGCAATGGTTGAGCAGAGAAGAAGCAGATAAAAAAGGCGCAATGGCACTTTTTGGAGAAAAATACGGAGAAAAAGTAAGAGTAGTTACCATGGATGATACATACTCCATCGAATTATGTGGTGGTACGCATGTTAATCAAACAGGTATGATTGGAGTCTTTGTAATTACGCAAGAAACATCAGTTTCAGCTGGAATTCGCCGTATTGAAGCATTGACGGGTGCAGCAGCAATACAATATGTTTATGAAAAAGTTCAAGAAAATAAAGAAGTCGTTAATTTACTAAAAACTAAAAATCCATTACAAGCAGTTGCAAAACTATTAGAAGACAAACAACAATTAGAAAAACGTATTCAAAGTTTACTGGTAAAAGAAAACCAAAGAATCGTTGCAGAGTTAAATTCGCAATTTCATGCAATTTCCACTTCGAATGGAACAGTGGAGTTTTTAGCGAAACAATTACAAGTTGAAGAGGGTGAAGCTTTAAAAAGTATTGCTAATGACTTAGTAAAAAAGAAAGAAAATCCTGCTGTTGTAGTCTTAGTTGCGAAAATTAATGATAAAGCACAAGTTGCAATAGGTATTAATGATGCAGCTTTAGAGAAAGGTTTTGAAACTGCTCCAAATATGATGCGACAATGGGTTTCGAAAATTATCCGTGGAGGAGGTGGCGGAAGTAAAAATTTAGCCGCTGGAGGAGGACAAGATAGTAGCCGATTGGAAGAGGTATTAAATACAGTAAAGAAAAGCTTAGAAGAATGAAAAGTTGGGAAATGAAAACGAAGATAATGGAATGAAAAAAAATAGTAAATATAAAACCTTTCATTTAATACCAATTATTGCTATTATATTAATTTTCATTAAGGCAAGCTTTTCGCATTCCTATGGTCAGAATGTTTTGGAAAGAAAAGAATTAGATGATAATAAATATACAATTCTGCTTATCCAAGATGATTCAACCGAATATAAATATATTTATCAATTAGTAGATAAAAATAATAAAGTAATTACCAAAGACGACTTAGAAATTGGTAATTACTTTTTACAATTAGGAGAAAGAAAGGAAGCTTCTTTTTCTTTTGATAAAAACACTCATATAAACGGTCAAATATTTTTTAAAAATACAGGAGGTGATATTGTAAATATTTTCTATATTAAAGATGGCTATTTAACTAAAATGTACAAATTTGACCATAAGTACAAAAAACGTACTGAATTTTTTTATCAAGTTGATAGTATTACATCTTATTGGTATACAGATGGAAGCTTGTATAAAAAAATGATTTCAAAAAATTGTGACAAAAGACGACAGGCATTTGAGTATAATGAAGTCTATACTCCTCAAAATGAATTAATTTTCAAAGAAGATAGAGTGGATGAAGTGTATAAATATTATATTAATAATAAAAAACGCTTAGAAATAGGTGTGAAAAATAACAAATTGAAGCTTTTTGATGAAATAGGTAAAGGGATTAAAAGTTTTAAAGATATTGAGGATAATGTTTTCAGAGTGGAGGAATTAAATGAAAAGAGACTTATTTTAGTTTTAAATAAGGAGGAAAAATACCATTATTACTTATTTGAATATGGAATTTTTCAACAAAAGGATATAATTGATTTAAAAGAAGCTTATATAGAAATATTTAATAAAGATGGAAAACTTAAGGAACAAGGAAACATTTTAAAAATACCATCCAGTATAATGGGTCCGACTTTTTTTATGAAGCTAATGAAAACATTAAAGAGGAAAAAGATCTAAATTCAGAATTAAATTGTGAAACAGAAAGATAAAAGTTGTATAATAATTTGCTTGAAGAATTTTATTAAACTTAAATTCAAGTCATAAATGCAACACGAGGTTTATTAGATATTGATTATTTTTTCAAGCGAAAGAGGACAGAGTCCTCCTCCGCATGAATGGTAAAATAATCCTTATCTTGTCCCTCGACCAAAAGTTGCAAAATATGGC
>DATGSF010000014.1:0-12496 GCA_035302865.1 Chitinophagaceae bacterium | reverse complement strand
ATTGGGATAAATGCCAAATGCACCCGCTCGGGAATTCCATGCTGTTCCTGTCATTCCATCATGCAATGCTTGAGGTACAAGAATAATAAAATTAGCTGTATCTGCAATAGGAGCAAAACCTATTTGCCTGAAATTTTCTTTAGTATCACCAAGGCCATGCAAGGTTAAAACAAGAGCAGATGCACTATCCGCATCATAACTTGATGGTATATACATGCTGTAAGAACGATTTTCTCCATCAAATTCAAGCTCAATATCAGACCATTGCGCTTGTACATCTGTAGCCATAAATAGACTAGAAACTAATAATAAGGGTAAAACTCTTTTAAACATAAAATTCTTTTTTATAACAATACAAATATATTAAAATAAAAACCTAATGCAAATATAATTTTTTGTTATATCAAATAACTAGTTTTTCTACAATTCGCTTAATTAATAAACTAATCCATGTACCTAAAACAAAGGGGAAAGTAAAATAACCTCCTAAGTTTTGAAATGTATCTAAATGTATAAAAGTAAATTGCACGAAAACAGTAATTAATACTGCTAAAAAACTCCATAATGCCGCATGCTTTTTCACTTGAGAAAAAACTATAGCAGATAAAGCAGCATTAAATCCGTAAATACCCATATAAATATCCGAGGTGCTTTGTTTTAATAATAAAGCAAGGATGCCAGCAAAAAGAGAAGAAAATAATACATATAATGCTATTTTCCTTGAGGCTATAAAAATCCCGATTAAAAATAAAATTCCTGATAATATTTTAGATTGAAAAAATATTTGCGCTATTCCTTTTATTCCTAAATCCCATAAATTCTTATAAGTGAAGGGTGTTTCTATAAGGCTTTCCAAATTTATTTCTTGTTCAGGTAAAAACAAATAGGACAAAATCCATATTATGCTGATAAAAGGAAAAGTAAATCCAGGAATATTTCTAATTATAAAAAGATGTTGCATAATAGCAGCAAAAGCACTACCAATAATAATGTACAAACAATTCATCCAAGAAAATCCGAATAAAGCAAATACTGCTATACCTACCAATCCTGGGCTGAATCCATACAATCCTTTGCTAATATTATGCTTTGGAAAACGTAATAAAATAGCTATAAGATTACCTGCTAAGACTGCTAAACTTAATGAAAAAGCCCATTCCCAAGCATTAATCCATAAACTCAGAAAGATAAAAACACCTGTCCAAACATGCTCTATTAACACTATTTGCGAAATAGATTTAAAAAAAATTTTAATTCCTTGCAAAAAACTTTCTTTCAAATTCCTTATTATTTTTATTATTTGCAATTTAATAAATTATTATAATTAAAGGATTTTATATCCCTATTGAAAGAGTTTATTTAATTAAAGAGTTCAATATCTTTAATTATACTTATCTTTGTTGCAGCATAAAAAATCAATTAGTATGTTTTCTAAAGCTTGTGAATATGCCATACGGTCTATAATTTTTATAGCCACTTCTTCTTTAGAAGAAAAGCGAGTGGGATTCAAAGAGATAGCAGAAGAAATTGATGCACCTGAAGCTTTTACAGCAAAGATTTTACAAAAGTTATCGAAAAATAACTTTATTCAATCTACCAGAGGTGTAAATGGAGGTTTCGAGATAGGTTTAGAACAAATCAAAAATATATATTTACATGAAATAGTGGATTTATTTGATGGAGATAGAATTTATAAAGGTTGTGGTTTAGGATTAGCAAAATGTTCCAATGAGCATCCCTGCCCTGTTCATGATCAATTTAAAATTATTAGAGAAAAACTTTCTCAAATGTTGCAAACTACAAATATATATGAATTAGCAACAGGAATTAAATCAGGAAATTATTTTTTAAGAACCTAAAAAAGCATAAAAAAATTTATAACAATAAAAGACAAAATTATCTTTAATTAAAAAAACAATTTAAAATTATGAAAAATAAAACGATTGGCTCATTCGTAGCCGAAGATTACAGAGCAGCATCCGTATTTAATAAATATGGTATTGATTTTTGTTGTCGCGGAGGAAGAAGTTTAGAAGAAGTCTGCGAAACTAACAATATAGACCTTGAGGAAATCAGTGAAGCATTAAACAAGGCATTTTCTTCAGATAATAATGGTTCTATAGATTTCCGTGCATGGCCATTAGATTTGTTAGCAGATTATATTGAAAAAACCCACCATAGATATGTAGATGAAAAATCGGGTGTAATTCTACAATTCTTAGAAAAGCTCTGCCAAGTTCATGGTAAAAATCATCCAGAACTCTTTGAAATTCATAAATTATTTAATGAAACTGCAGGAGCTATGGCACAGCATATGAAAAAAGAGGAATTAATTTTATTTCCTTTTATTCGAAAAATGACTAAAGCTTCTATTACAGGTGAAAAATTAGAGCAAGCGCAATTTGGCACTGTAGAAACCCCCATAGAAATGATGGAACATGAGCATGACGAAGAAGGAGTGCGTTTTAGAAAAATTGCTAAACTTTCGGATAATTATACTCCACCTGCAAATGCTTGTAATACTTATAGAGTGACATTTTCTATGCTACAAGAATTTGAGCAAGATTTACATAAACATATACACCTGGAAAACAATATACTTTTCCCTGCAGCAATTAGTTTAGAGAAAAGATTAAATTAAAATTGTGTTGTTAAGCAAGACCAAATTTATATAGGAAACATTAATAAAGTTTTCAATCAATTTATTTGGACTCCCTACTGTTCCTTTATCAGAAAAAGCACTTGTTCATAAGTAAAAAAACTCTGATTAAAGGAGCAGTAATTTTTTAGAAATAATTATCGTGGAATGTTTTCCTACGAGTTAATTTTAAATCCTGTAGTACGGAAGCTTTTACATTAATAGTGAAATGAAAACTTCTATAGAATCCCCAAGGAACAAGATTTAAACTCATTTGCCAACAATGCAAATCGCGACTTATATCAATAGTTGTTGTCCCCATTCTAATTTCCTTAAATTCAGTAAACTCCAAACCACCATTTACCGCAACTTTCCATCTTTGTGTGAGATTAAAAGATCCATTAAACATTAGGTTTGGACTATAGCGTATCCTATATTCCTTAGTACTTTGATCAAAGAAATTATGTATTCCCAGACCGCCCGAAAGGTTAAAATCCCATGGAATATTAAAATCATGGTATTTTTGTATACCATTATTTCGGAACAACATCGCTAATTCTTCTTGTTTTTGACTCATGGAATCTATATCTCTTTCTTCTCTTGGTTTCCCCACAAAACTCACATTCATACTTATATTAGAACTTCTAAAACCTAAAAAACCTTCTCCTTCATTCCAACGGTACTTGCTGGTTTGTCTATTATTTTCATCATAAACATAAGGATCTAAAACTGCAGTTGCGGTAACACTCAATTTTTGGGCAATATTGGTTTTAAAATTCAAATTTATCATGGAAAGATTCATAGAGTCTGCAAAGAAGTTATAATTAAAATTCATACCCAACCCATCAATAATTGATATATTTCTGTCTTTTTGTGTTGAATCAGCTCCTGCTACTTTAACTTGTAGAGTATTTCCTAAACTAAAACCCACACTTCCTCTTGCTAATGCATTACCGGGACCTCCAATAGGAGATAAATTATAAGGAGATTCATAATTTGGGTTTTGATTTGGATCCCATTGGTTTTCATATAAATATTCAAAAGGTGCTTCTGCAAAACCTGGAGTATAATTTAAATTTATAGATGGCGTCATTACATGTCTTATACCTTTTACTTTCTTTCCTGGTTTAAACATTTTCATACCATAAATTCTTGTGCTGAGAGAGGATGTTGCAGAAAATTCTCTTGTTGCATAAAAACCCAAATTTTGTGTAGTATCATTACTATTAGTTTGGGGATTATAATGTATAAAAGTTTGTTTAGTATTCCAATATTCTGTGTAAGGAATGGAAATATTCCAATTTATATAGCGAAGTATATTATAATTTGCTTGAATTTGAGCATTATGCCTTAATCCATAATCAAAGTCTTTGTAACGTATGCCCTGCTCTGATAATAAAGAATCATAAAAAGATAATTTATTTTGGAAATTCACATCATAAGTAAAAACTATTTTTTCATACCATTTAGGTGCACCAATCATTTCCTTTCTTTGAAAAGGAGATAACTGTCCAATTGAAAAATTAATATCGGGTGCTGTAATGGTTACCAATCCCGTTTGTGTGGATTGATTATGACGTAAAGCTGCAGTAAAAGAATAAGGTTTTCCAGCCCAGCTTTTACTATAGGATATAGATGAAGAATATTGATTATTTAATGCTTGATCAACATTATATTCATTTAATGTATTATAGGATGAAGTTCCAAAATCTACGGAAGCACTAAAATTAGATCCAGGTCTTGCTCTTTGATCTACAGTATGTGACCAACGTATTCTAAAATCTTTTGATACACTTCCATCAGGATCAAAGCTTTCTCCATATTTTGTTAAGGAATAATTTAAACTAAAACGTCCGTTATATCTATATCTATTGGCATATTCTAAGGTATTAAAAGTACCCCAAGAGCCTTTAGAATAAATATCAAATGTACTTGTTAAACCTATATAATCATTAAATGCAAAATAATATCCAATTCCTTGCAATCCCACACCCTTTCTTTCTTCCATACTATAAGTAGGTAAAATAAATCCAGAACTTTGACCTTTTTGTACAGGGAAAAATCCAAATGGTACAAATAAAGGAGTTGGTATATCTTGGATTTCTAAGTTTGCAGGACCTGAAGCTATCATTTTTCCAGGTATTACTTTAATTTTATTTGCATGAATTCCAAAATGCGGATGCGGCAAATTACATGTAGTATAAATATTTCCCGCTCCGAATGTAGTTCCATCTTTATTTCTTTTGACTTTTTCACTATGTATAAAGCCCTCACCATATTGGGTACGTGCATTTAATACTAAAGCTCTTTGGGAAACAAAATTATATCGTAAAGAATCGTAACTAATTAACTCTTCATTTTGTTGAAATTCTTGAGTGGAAGTTATTTTCCCCAAGCTATCCATTATAGGAATTGCAGTTAAAGTATTTTCACTTTGATCATATACTAATAATCCTGATCGCACTTCAATATCTTGGTATTTAGCATTCGCTTTTTCATAAAGATAAAATTTATTCTTAGAAATTTCCAGAACCATAGAATCTTCAGCATGAGTTACTACCTTATCGTCTAAAGCGTTGGGACTGATTTTCACTTTTGACATTTTATCTTCTACTTCAGAGCTATCTTTACTTTCTATGCTATCGATTGGAATACTAATCGAATCTTTATCTAAAAGATTTATTATAGAATCTTTAGGCATTACCCCTTTCATTTGCGCATAGGAATTAAAACTTAAATTACCCATGGCAATAAAAAGCAAAGAAAGAAAAGCAATAAATATGGTAAATCTCTGTAAAACCATAAATTTCTATAATCAGCTTGCACAAAATTACTCTTATTACAAGGATAAAAATACTTTTCTTTCAAAAAAAATAAGGAGAGCCATATTTTTCTAATTATTTTTATAAAAAGAAAAATAGTTTTAATAAATTTGTACGATTGAAATGCACTTTGATAAAAACTTGTTATTGCTTAAAACTATTTGAAATTTTTTAATTTTAAATTTATTTTTGTTAAGCAATAAACCATTTCTATATTATATTATCGAATATATAGAACAATCATATAAAAATCATGAATAAAAATAGCATAGGCATTAGTCTTTTTTTTACATTTTGTATATTTATCTTCCTTGGCAATTCTATAGCATTTTCCAATCAACCTAAAACTTTAAAGAAAATTGTTATTGACGCAGGACATGGAGGAAAAGATGCTGGTGCTTTAAAATACAAATTGAGTAAAAATGAGAAAGATATAACCTTAGATGTTGCATTACTTTTAGGTGAAATGATACAGAAGCATTTAAAAGATGTGGAAGTTATATATACTAGAAAGGTAGATAAAGATGTTGATTTAAAAGACAGGCATGCAATTGCAAACAAAGCAAATGCAGATTTGTTTTTATCAATACATGTTAATTCCACAGCTCCTAAAAGTAGAAAAGTGAATGGTAGATGGGTGAGAGATCGAGAAACTCAAGCATCAGGTACAGAGACTTTTGTTTTAGGTTTACATAGAGTGGGACAAAAAAGTAAAGCTTTTGAAGAGTATGGAGAACAAATAGTGCAGGAACCAGGTTTATTAGATCCTAGCGATCCAATGACCCAAATAATTGTTAGTAATTATACGCAAGCATTTTTATCTAGAAGCATTGTCTTTGCGGACAAAATCGAACAGAATTTTATAAGACAAGGAAGAAACAGCAGAGGTGTAAAACAATTAGGATTGGAAGTATTAGCAGGTAGTGCTATGCCTGGAGTTTTAGTTGAATTAGGTTTTATTAATAATGTAGAGGATGAAATATACATGAATAGTAAAGAAGGTCAAAAAGAAATGGCACAAGCAATTTTTCAAGCTATAGTATCCTACAAAAGAGAATTAGAAAAAGGTATTGCAAATTAATCCATTTGATATTTATTTTAATTAATGAGGGTATTTTACTATTTTCATGCCAACTAAAATAATAGCTCCGAGATAATTCCCTATCTTTGTGCAAATTTTTCAGGTAATGTTTAAACGATTTTTTAATTCCACCCCTATCCCATTCCCAATTATCGGAATTTTTTTAATTATTTATAGTTTATATATTACTATAGATACACTTAGTATGCAGTCCACATTCTGGCAATTTAATCTACAGATATTACCTCTATTAATTTATACTATCCTATGGATTGGAATTTGTTTTTTAAATAGAAATGCTATGCGCAGTTTTATAGTATTTACAGTTATTATGCTATTAGCTTTCTACCTAAGCCCTGATAATCATTTTAAAAAATATGTTTTATCCGTTTTAATTGAACCTTTACCTATAAATATTGCTTTATCTTTCTTAATTTTAATATTTTATCAAAAAATAGACCTTAAATCCAGAGAAAGTAAAAACAATATGGAAAATGAAACACTTTTGGATTCAGCCGCAAAAGACACAAACTAAAGCACAAAGAATTATTTCCTTAGTTCCTTCCCAAACAGAATTATTAGTTGATTTGGGTTTAAGAAATAAAATAGTAGGTATCACTAAATTCTGTGTACATCCTCAAAATCTAAAAGAAGAGAAAACTATTATTGGAGGAACGAAACAAGTACACATCCCAAAAATAGAACAGCTAAAGCCAGATTTAATATTGGCAAATAAGGAAGAAAACACAAAAGAAATAATAGAAAGTTTAAAAGATATAGCTCCAATATTTATTACTGACATTTATGATTTACAGGATGCGATAAGCATGATTTATGCTGTAGGTCAAATTACAAATACGCAAAATCAAGCTGATAAAATTGCTAAAACTATTGAAAATGCATTCACCAAATTAGAGTTTCATAAAAAAACAATAAAGAAAGTAGCTTATTTTATCTGGAAAAAACCTTGGATGGTAGTAGGCAATAATAATTTCATCCATACATTATTTCCTTATTTAGGTTTAGAAAATGCTTTTCATTCTTACGATAGATATCCTGAAGTAGTATGGAGTAATCCTCTGTGGAAAGAGGTAGATTATATATTTCTATCTTCTGAGCCTTATCCTTTTAAAGAAAAGCATATTGCTGAAGTACAAGAAAAAGTTCCACATGCTAAGATTTTTTTAGTCGATGGAGAATACTTTTCATGGTATGGTTCTAGGTTGATTGGAACTGCTGCATATTTACAAGAATTAAAGCAAAGGATTTAATTTTTCTCTTTTATAATCTCTTTTAGTTCTTGATTAATATACTGTAATTCTAATAGTAATTTTTGCATATACACCCATTGTCTTTGACTTGGAGTATTCATTTTTAATCCTAATACAGGATAAGTATAGCGACATTCTTCTGCCACTTGAGCTATTGCCTCTTTTTCCATATAATTAGCAATTATTCTAAAGTTATCGTCGCATTCATGCAAAAGTTGTATAAAATTTTCTTTTTCTATAATTTTAAGTTTTGGTGCTTCAAAACTATTTTCCTCATTAAAGTTATTTAGTTCTCGAGTTACTCTAACAAAATGCGTTAGAAGCTGAAAAAACCTTTTAGAATTAAAATCCTTTTTGATAGTTGGTTCTTTAATTGTACGATTTAAAGAATCAAAAGCTATGCTATTTGCTAATTCAGCTTTTGATTTCATTTCTAACCAAGGTTTAGCTTCTCCATTATAAAAAGTATTTCTAAAATAAGCGTAATTCACTTCCAATACCTGAGATAAATGTTTTGGAAATTCCTTTTTATCCCAAATGGGAGCAATTAAAAAACCGGAACTTATAGCAATAACAGATCCAATAATAGTTGCAAAAATTCTCCATTCTAACAAATCCACATCCCAAGATGGTGATAAACTTAATAAGCCCACCAATAATAAAGTTACAAAGAAGGAAACTAGAGAATAAGATCTATTAATAAAATACACTAAATACACCGCTCCAAAAAATATCAATAATAAACGAATCCAATCTGAATCCCCAATCCATACTATAAAAGTACCTGTTATAATCCCAGCTATAGTACCTATACTTCTTTCAATCCCCTTTTTCAAAGTAGCACCAAAATACGGTTGCGTAACAAGCATAGTAGTAAGAATAATCCAGTATCCATGATTTGGAAAAAACATAAAAGCGATAAAAGCAGCAAAACTACTAGCAATACCCAAACGTACAGCGTATTTTGTAGTTAAGCTATTAAAATCAAACAATTGTTTAAAGTTGTTTTTTATATAATTGGGATGTAAAATTTGTAATGTTTCAATAAAACTATAGGAAGAATAAACCGGTATATCTGCCTCTTTTTGAATTTCTTTAATTGTACTATTTACTACTCTCTCAATACGTTGAATGGGCAATCTAAATTTTTCAATTAAAGATAGATATTCCTCTAAATTATTTTCTTTTATATAATTTTCTAAATTTTGAAAAGTATTCTTTAATCTTTTAAAACGCGTATCTATGATAGCTTTTTCTTGAGGTCTTAAAGTATGTATATACACTTCCATTCGCTCGGCAACTTGCTGCAAGGAACGAAAAATGGAAAATATTTGAATTTGAATATTCTTTGCAATACGTTTATTATCATATTCTTGTAGCACCTCCGACATTTGTATGATATACATACTAGTAATATTTACCGAACGAAAAGCATAACTTATAGCCTTCGTATTTTTCTTATCTCTTTGCATACTTTCCTCAGCATGTAAAAATATTTCTTCAGCTGCGGACATTGCTGCAATCACTTTTTGTTCTGTTATATAAATATCACGTAAGGATTTTTTCTTCTTAAATCCATCCCAACCCATTCCTACTGTTTCTGCTAACACTGCTATATTTTTCCATACTTTAGCTATAGCTCTTCTATAAGGCATTGCACTAGTAACAAAGAAATAGCTCAGTATTTGAATCAAAATAGACCAAAGAGCTCCAAAGGAAATCCATTTTAATCGAAAATCCATATCCGATACGCCCGACATACTTTGTGCACTTGTCAATATATAAAACTGATAAATACTCAAAGCCAATCCAGCTCCTCTTTCACCTAGGTTTTTAAACAAACCAGAAATAAAGCCTATAAAAAAGAAGATAATAATATTTAGTAATGGAAATTGGGACATCACCGTACCAATTAATCCAAAAACCACACATAAAAAACTTGCAGTAATCACCAATCTTAAATGATGATCGACCAAACCTTTCATGTCAATTAAAGAAATACATTGAGCCGCCATTGCCATCCAAAACGCCTCATGAGGTTTTTGCATAATAATCCCCCATATCAATGGTCCAATCAGACTCAATGACAAACGTATTCCCCATATTAAATCAGGGTCTGTATAGGAGTTTCTAAACCTATTATTTAATGTTCTTAGCTTAAATATGGTAAAAGGATTATTTGTGCTCTAAATTAAGCAATTTAGTTAAGTTTTAAAAAATATTATCTTGCAGATGCGTACATATCTTCTATTATACTGACAACTTTTTTTCCTTCATCTAAAGAAGTCATTATAGTTCCATTGTTTTGTAAAACATCTATAACATTTTCAATCACTTTATCATGATTACTCATGGAACCTTTATAAAATCCATAATCATTGGAAGTGGCTTGCATAGGAATTGTAGCTATTTCAGTATTTTCAATATTTTGATATTCAATAGTATTTAAATACTGCCCTCCTATTTTTAAAGTTCCTTTACTTCCCATTAAAGTAATAGAACCTTCCATGTTTTGATTATAGGAGCAGGTAGTAAAATTAAAATTCACAGTTGCCCCATTTGTGGTTTTTAAAATAAAGCTACCAGTATCTTCAAATTCTGTATTATGCTTATGTAAATAATTATTCATTACACCATAAACAGCTTTTAAATCCCCCATTAAATAATAAAGGATATCAACAAAATGACTAAACTGAGTAAATAAACAGCCTCCATCTTTATCTTTTTTCCCTCTCCAATCACTTTGCGCATAATAAGCATCATTTCTATTCCAAAAGCAATTAACTTGAACCAGAAATACATCTCCTAATTTATTTTTATCCAGCCATTTTTTTGCAATAGCGACAGGAGGATTATATCTATTTTGCTTTACAGAAAATACTATTCTATTTTCTTCTTTAGCTACTTTTTTCATCCATTCGGCATCAGAAGTCTTAAGGGTCAAAGGTTTTTCTACAACCACATGCTTTCCTGCTTTCATGGCTGCAACGGCATGAGAAGCATGAAGATAATTTGGCGTGCAAATACAAAGCACATCAATTTCTTGTTGTTCTAACATATCCTCAAATGAGGTATAACTATTTATTTTTCTTTCTTTCCAAGGTTCCAATGCTTTAGAATCAATGTCGCAAACAGCCTGTAAACATGCTTGCTCATTTTGCATAATGTGTTGAGCATGTCTTTTTCCAATATGCCCCATTCCTATAATTCCAAAGTGAATCATTGTATTTTTAATTTTTGCAAAGGTATCAAATATATAGGAGCTAGCATATCATCATTACAAAAAAGAAGAGGAAAATATTTTTGAAACGTATAAATTATAAAAAGCACATATTCTCATTGTGACTAAACACAATAAGTACATGCGCTTTAAAAAAGTGATTTGTCTATTTTACAACAATGCTATAAAATCATTTACTATATTTTCAATTTCTTGTAATGAAACTTCAGATTTGAGCGTAGTTTTATAAAATTTTGCAGACAGCTCCCCTCTTTGACTTAGATTATCTATCATCAAATTCATATAGTTTTCATCACCAATAAATTGTCTTTTAAGAATATCATAAGCTCTGTTCATATTATCATGAATAATGTGCAATTCTGCCTTTGCATTTTCGCTGTTAATTTTTCCTTGCACAGCTTTATTCTCTAATTTTACTTTATTTTCTGACCAAGCATTCAAAAATTCAGTTTTCGCTTGTTCATTCAAGGAAGAATGTGATTCTTGTTGTAAAACTGTATTTGCCATTAAATTACTGCTTGGAATTGCAATAAAACTCATAGCAAAAACAGATGCGCTTAAATAGGTAAAAAATCTTTTTTTCATTACTATGTTTTTACATTTATCCAAATATAAGTATTTAAATATAATTATCGAAAATTTTTAAATTGATTTATTATTATTTTTACATCATTCATAGCTTCCACATCATGAACTCTGAAAATAGTTGCCCCTTTTAATGCTGCAATTGTATGCACTACAGTGCTTGCATTTAAAACTTCATCAGGTTTTTTTCCTAATAATTCATAAAGCATTCTTTTTCTACTAAGTCCTACTAAAATAGGAGTATTTAAAACAGAAAAACTATCTAAATTGTGTAATAATTCATAATTATGTGTTCTGTTTTTTCCAAAACCGAATCCTGGATCAAGAATAATATCTTTAATTCCTTTGCTTTGTAATTTATAAATATTTCCCAGAAAATAATCCATGATTTCTTGCTGAATATTTTCATAGTGAGGCTTTTCCTGCATAGTAGCAGGGTCTCCTTGCATATGCATCAATACATAGGGCAACTGATATTTTGCTAAAGTATCCCATAAATTTTTATCATATTTTCCAGCACTAATATCATTAACCATATTTATACCTAAATCAAATGCTTTTTCCACTATTTCTGAACGAAAGGTATCAATGCTAATAAAAATATCAGGAAATTCTTTGCGTGTCCACTCTAATACAGGTTTTAATCTATTCCACTCTTCTTCAGCATCAATTAATGTTGCTCCTGGACGAGTAGAAACAGCGCCAAGGTCTAAAATATCTACTCCTTCTTGTACAAAACGACTTATTTGCTTTTGCTTGTCTTTAAATTCTGGATATAAATTATGAGTATAAAAAGAATCAGGGGTGCTATTTAAAATCCCCATTATTTTAATTGAATCGAAGCAAAGCAATTTTCCA
>DATGSF010000013.1:0-8342 GCA_035302865.1 Chitinophagaceae bacterium | reverse complement strand
ATTCAAACTATCTTGCAAATCCATGTAAAACACAGCATGCTCATCCGCAATCTCCACCTCCACTGCTCCATTATCATCTATAAATACTTCCCCTTCACCATCTAAATGATAATTTATTAAAGAAAGTGCATAAATCTCCGTCATTGTCATTTCCCAAGCTTTCCACACTCTATCCAATCGGGTCATATCCACACATTTGCGAGCAGTGTCCATTATCGTTCTACCTGGCATAGGACTACCAAATGGATAATAATCATACACCGCTTTTAAAGCAGGAGAAATACGAGCAATCGTATCTTTTCCATGTTTATAGGGCAAATCACTCACTGTAACTTGTACATTTCCAAGATGATTGGTGAGTTCATACTGTTTTTGTCCCACTATATGCTGTCCAGAATGTTGTTGCTGCATCCAGTAATAATTGCCATTACTATCCTGCTCACCCGTCGCCAATTGATTACCAGCAAATGCATAATAAGGTCTATGCCCCACCAGTCCTAAACTGTCGAAGTGGTAGTCATTAAGACCTATGCGCTCGTAATGCATTCCATATTGTCCGGGTAAATAATCCATTGTTCCTAATCGACTTGATCCATATAAAACATGTGCCGATAAAGATAAGGATTTTGTCTTATTATCAAAATTTTAATAAGAATCTTTTAATTGTTCATTAAAGATTTATAGAAATCTTGAAGAGTGTAAATAATTTAAAAAATCAATATAAGTTCATGTATTTTTAAGACAGAACAGATAAAGTTATTAAGAAAGATAAAAAATGAATTAATAGGAAAATCTCTTTGTTAAATTGGACTTTTTCCTAACATAATTGCAAGCTTTTCATGATTAAAGATACAAAAACTTGCAAAATAATACAACAAAAACAGAATGTAATTTATTAATAATCATCCTACTGAAGGGTATTTAAGGAACGACTAATTAACATGAAATTAGGTTGGTGGTTGAGAAATAATAAAAAAAGTAGTTGTTTTCGAAAGACAATGTTTGGATATATTTAAGGTAATATAATTGTATCTTAAATCAGATTATAAATAAAAATACTCTATTGCCTTTATTGTCTTAAAGAATTACAACTACCTTTTTGGAAAATTTTATTTGGAAAACTCTGGTAATTAAGAAAAAATATTTTTCTTTTCTTGCTCTTTATTGAGTCTTATCTTTATTTTTTCTTTTTCTAGGACGTCTTACGCCGTAGGAACCTTTCCAAATTTTTCCTCTTCTTGTTTTAATGTCTCCTTTTCCCATAATTTGAAATTTTTTAAAAATAAAACGATAAGGGAAATATACAAAAAAAATGGGATCTTGAAAAACTATAGAAAAAATAAAAAATGGAAATAAGAAAATGTTATTAAATACAACAATTCTTATTTCCAATTAATTTAAAATTTTAAAGCTTAATATGCTTAATGCTTGAAATGCCTTTGTCCTGTTAAGACCATTGCCATATCATTATTTTTAGCATAATCTATAGAATCTTGATCTCGTATAGAACCACCAGGTTGTATTATAGCTTTAATACCTTCTTTATGTGCCATGCTCACGCAATCATCAAAAGGGAAAAAAGCATCAGAAGCTAAAACACTATCTTTCAAATCTAAGTCAAAAGATTTAGCTTTATCAATAGCATGTTGTAAAGCATCAATTCTAGAGGTTTGTCCACAGCCTTTTCCAATTAATTGTCCATTTTTTACAAGAGCTATAGCATTTGATTTTAAATGTTTACATATCAAATTTGCAAAGAGTAAGTCTTCTTTTTGTTGCTCATTTGTTTCAAAAGCACCCATTTCTTTCCATTCTGCTGCATTTCCTTGATCAAACTCTTGTACAAGAACTCCATTTAATACAGATTTATAAGTATTTTTAGGATAAGACCAATCTTTTAAAATAAGTAATATGCGATTTTTCTTAGATTGTAATATTTCCATTGCATCTGCAGCAAAAGCTGGAGCTATTAAAATTTCAAAAAATAGATCATTTATTTTTTCTGCTGTTGCAAGATCAACTTCTTTATTCGTAACTAAAACTCCTCCAAAAGCACTTTCTGGATCTCCAGCAAGAGCTTTATCCCAAGCTTCTGCAAGCGAATCTGCTTTTGCTACTCCACAAGCATTAGTATGTTTAAATATAGCAAATAAAGGTTTTTGTTCTTCAGAAAAGTCTTTTATCAATTGAATTGCAGCATCTGCATCTACAAGATTATTATAACTTAAATTTTTTCCATGAATTTGATCTACTACTTCAGAGATATCTCCATAGAAATTTGCTTTTTGATGTGGATTTTCTCCATAGCGTAAACTTTCTTTTGCAGAAAGAGCTTGAAAAACTGTTTCATTGAAATAGTTGTTGATAGCAATATCATAGTTCATCACCACATGAAATGCCTTTGCAGCATATTCTTTTCTTTGTTCTAAACTCAAAGCACCATTTTGCTCTTTCAATTGATTTAAAAGAACATTATAATCCTCCTTATGTGCTATTACGGCAACATCTTTAAAGTTTTTTGCTGCCGCTCTTATCATGGAAGGGCCACCAATATCGATTTTTTCAATTATTTCAGCTTCAACTGAAGTATTCTTTAGTGTTTCTTCAAAAGGATATAAGTCAACAATAACTAAATCTATAGTAGGAATTTCATATGCTTCCAAATCTTTTTGGTCTTGTTCTAAATTTCTTCTTGCTAATATCCCACCGAACATTTTAGGGTGTAAAGTTTTTACGCGCCCACCAAGAATGGAAGAATAATCGGTAACAGATTCTACCGCTATACAAGGAATATTTAATTTTTTAATATAAGACTGTGTGCCACCAGTGGAATATATTGTTACACCTTGTTCATGTAAAGTTTTTACTAAATCGTCAATACCATCTTTATAAAAGACAGAGATTAAGGCACTTTTTATTTTTTGGGATTCCATGATAAAAAATTATTTCAAATAAAATGCAAAGTTCCGCAAAATTGAGAGAATTACAAAGTAAAATAAAGCCTGTTTCTTTATTTCTAAATTTTTTTAGTCTATTATTTTTTTTATTTGTCGATTGTGTTTACCTTTGCCATGGCAAGTCTTGTACGGCCAGCTCCCTTTGAACCTCCCCAGGGCAGGAATGCAGCAAGGATATTAGGTTGTAGCGGCGCGATGCAAGTAACTTGCCATTTTTGTTGAAATTATTTAATCATATACAATGGAATTTTTTATTGATACCGCAAATCTTGATCAAATTAAGGAAGCTAACGATTTAGGAATTTTAGATGGTGTAACAACAAATCCATCTTTAATGGCTAAGGAAGGAATAAAAGGTAAAGATGCTATTTTGCAACATTATATAGATATTTGTAATATAGTTGATGGCCCTGTAAGTGCTGAAGTTTTATCTACCGATTTTGATGGAATGGTAAAAGAAGGAGAAGAATTAGCTAAATTACATGATAATATTGTAGTTAAAATTCCTATGATTAAAGATGGAATTAAAGCAATACATTATTTTGAATCAAAAGGTATTCCTACCAATTGTACTTTAGTATTTTCGGCAGGACAAGCATTATTAGCTGCTAGCGCAGGTGCAACGATGGTTTCTCCTTTTATGGGAAGAATTGATGATACTGGTTGGGACGGAAATCAATTAATTAAAGATATAGTAGAAATTTATAATAGTCAAGGATATATGACTGAAGTTTTAGCAGCTTCAATTAGAAATCCTAATCATATTATAGAATGTGCAAAAATGGGTGCAGATATTATTACTGCTCCTTTGAGTTCTATATTAGGTTTATTAAAACATCCTTTAACAGATAATGGATTAGCTCAGTTTTTAAAAGATGCTGAGAATTTATAAACTTAAGTCAAGTAATTTTAAAAGCCTCTTTTTTTAAAAAAAAGGGGCTTTTTCTTTTTGAATAATACGCAAGAACTTTTTTATTATTTTATTTATAAAATTATGTATCTTTGCCAACTCAAATGGTATCCTAATAGGATTTAATAGGGAATTCAGTGTAAATCTGAAACAGTTCCCGCTGCTGTGATAATGCTAAAGGGCTTAATTATAAAAACCACTGATTTTTAATTGGGAAGGAAATTAAGTTGCATTAAAGTCAGAAGACCTGCCTTTGAATTTATTTTATTTTTTAATCGCTTTCGGGATAAAAGTGAAAATATTTTTTAGGTTGCTCATAATTTTTTTATGGCAATTTCCTAAAATATTCTCTCCCAAGGCACAAATTTACAGTATGTTTAAAAAGTTTTTACCCTTTTTAGGAATTGCTTTTGCAGTTTCCTCTTTGACTTACGCTCAAGACAAAGTGATAAGTTTTGAAGAGTACGAATTAGATCCAAATTCTAATTTATTAATGTTTAATGCGGAAACTCCTCAAGATGGAGATACTTTAATCATCGCTAAAGATGCTGATGAGGAAATTGAAATCTCTTTGCAAGCAACTATTCAATATGGATTATTGTCTGGTTTTGAAATTTCAAATGTTAGTGATGCGAGTTATAATGATTACAGTCATCCATTAGCGGCACAACCTTTGGAAGGAGCTAATGGTACGGAAAATTATGCTGTTGCTTTTGTCCCAGTTGATTTTATGGGTCCAGATCCTGCGGCTACTATTCCAGTTGAAGTGAAATTTTCTAATGTGCCAGAAAATTATAAATTAAGCAGCATTTCCGTTGCAAATCAGTTAATTGCTTATGATTATATGCAACAAAACTTTGCAGTTAATGAATTTTATATGCATTTAATTGTTCGAATGTATGATGAACAAATGGAAATGATAGATTCTGTAGTATTTCCTTTAGCTGATTATACTGGAAGTACAGGATATATTTTAGAAGATTGGGAAGCAATTGATTTTTCCGAGATTGAAGAGAATATTGCTATGTTGACTTTTGATTTAGTTGGAAATGATATGGGTCAATATGGTTTAAATACTCCTGCTTATTTTGCATTGGATGAAATTGTTTTTTCTGAAATTGAAGAAGAGGAAGACCCAATTTCTGTTCATGAATTAGATGCAAACATTGTAAAAATGTATCCTAATCCAACAAGCGATTATTTATATTTCTCTGAAGAGGTATATCATGTAACTGTTGTTAATGCTATTGGCCAAGTTATGATTGAGATGGAAAGCACAAAGGAGCTTTCTTTAAAAGAGTTAAAGGCGGGCATTTACTATATCAATTTTAATTTAGATAATGGAAAAACTGTTAAGCGTAGTATTTCTAAAATAAATTAATTGTTTTTTATTGTTTGTTTGTACAAAGAGGTTGCTTTATAATTTTTAGAGCAACCTCTTTTTATTATTGAATTAAAGAAAATAAAAGCATAAATTTAAAAAGCAAGATTAGAAAATGTATCTTTGCAATATTGAACATGAATTATGCGTAAAAAAGCCAATCTATTATATATAGGATTCTTTTTCTTATTGACAGCTTTTGTTTTAATAGGAAATAACTTTATGGATTTTATTGATCAAACAGGATTATTGATTAGTAATACTTTTTTAGGAATTGTTTGCTATATTAGCTTTTATATAATTTCAAAAGGAATACAAAATAAAAACACTAGTGCATTTATGAATGCAAAATATGCAGGAACAATGATAAAGTTTTTTGCTTGTATTTTAGTTTTAGGTTTATATATCTTTATTAACAAAGACCATTTAGAGAAATTTAATGTTTTTATTTTATTAGGATTTTATTTAGTGTATACTATTTTAGAAGCTGCAATTCTTTCAGTATGGGCTAGAAAACCAGGAGCATAAAAAAATGAGAAAACGCGTAGAGGAAATTTATAAAAATTTATTTAAATATTTTCCCGAGCAAGCAATACCTTTAGTTGTGGATTTGCTCGAAAGCTACCCAGTGCATTTTAAGGTTACTCGTCCTAGAAAAACTCTTTTAGGATCATATAAAAAAAATAAAGACGGCATTGATATTATAACTGTAAATGGGGATTTAAACCCTTATGCTTTTTTAATTACTTTAGTTCATGAATTTGCCCATTTAGTTTGTTATAGAAATTACGGAAATCGAGTAGCTGCTCATGGAAAAGAATGGCAAAATACTTTTAAAGAATTATTGCATCCTTTTATTGAAAAAGGTTGTTTTCCAGTAGAATTGGCTAAGCTCTTGAAAAGTAGAAAAAATAATTTGACAGCCTCTCAGTGTACTGATATGGAATTATATACCTTATTAAAAAAATACGATAAAAAAACGGAGAGGGATAATAAAGTACTATTGAAGAGTGTAAAAGTAGGTTCTCATTTTCTATTGGAGGGTAGGGTATTTGAAAAAATAAAAGTCAATAGAACTCGCGCCGTTTGTCGATTATTGCATTCTGTGAATGCAACTGATTTATATACCGTATCTCTTTTAGCAGAAGTGGAATTAATAAAAGAGAAATAATTTGCAGATTATCTTACATTATCTTATCTTTGCATTTCTATTATAAAAAGACCACTCATGGAGTGTCCATTGTTGCAGTCTTTTTATGGAATTAATCATTTTTATAAACAATTAATTATGGCAACTACGGTAATTAGAGATTACGAACTTATGCTGATTTTCACTCCGGTATTAACGGATGATGAATTTAAGACGGCACAAAAGGAGTTGATTCGCTTTATCGAAGAAAATGAAGGCGAAATTGTACATGTTAATCCTTGGGGCTTACGTTCCTTAGCTTATCCAATTCAAAAGAAGACTACAGGTTTTTATGTAGTATTGGAGTACAAAGCACCTACAGATTTAAATAAGTCTTTAGAAGTGCGTTTAAATCGTGATGAAAGTGTTATGCGTCACATGGTAACTGCTTTAGATAAATATGCAGTAGAGTATAATGCAAAACGTAGAGGAGCTTCTACAGAAATGGAAAGTAAAGAATCCTAATTTTAAAAAACAAATTATTATGGCAAGAGCAAATGATATTAAATATTTATCTACACAAAGAGTAGATAGAAACCAAAAGAAATATTGTCGTTTTAAGAAAATGGGCATTAAATATATTGATTATAAAGACCCTGAATTCTTAAAAAGATTTTTGAATGAACAAGGTAAAATGTTACCTAGACGTATCACTGGTACTTCTTTAAAGTATCAAAGAAAGTTAGGGCATGCTGTGAAAAAAGCACGCCAAATGGCTTTATTACCTTATGTTACTGACCTTTTAAAATAATCCCAATGGAAGTTATATTAATAAAAGATGTTGATAATCTAGGGTCTGCGCACGAGTTAGTAAGCGTTCGTCCTGGATATGCTAGGAATTATTTAATTCCTCAAAAATTTGCTGTTGAAGCAAGTAAAACAAATAGAAAAATCTTAGCAGAAAAAGAAAAAGTTAAACGCAAAAAAGAAGAAGCTTTATTAGCTGAAATTGCTAGTGTTTCTGCTAAATTAAAAGAATCTGCAATTACAATTGGTGCAAAAATTGGAACTACAAATAAAATTTTTGGTTCTGTTACTCCAATTCAAATTGCAAGAGCTATTAAAGAACAAAAAGGATATGAAATTGATCGTAGAAGAATTAATATCCTTGATGAGGTGAAAGAAATTGGAACCTATAAAGCTGAAATAGATTTTGGTAAGGAAAACGTTATCGAATTTGAATTCGAAGTTGTTTCTGAATAAATACTAAAGATTTATATTTTTAAAAAGCAGGTTAACTATTATAGTAACCTGCTTTTTTATTATTTTAATAAATGTAAAATTCTCATTTATAACCAAAATTCATCTGACCATTCATCACTATTAAGCTCTTCATGATGCTTTTCTATTTCTTTTAATTGTTCAGAATTTGCTGCTTCTTGAATTTTATTAAATAATACTCTCTCTTCAAAACGAATATGTTCATCTAATTCTTTTTCTATAGCTTTAAAGCTTTCGAGAAGATTTTCTTCTTCATTAAAAAGAGATTCAATTCTTTTATGTTCTTTTTTAGCTTGAATAATTAATGGGTCATTTTCGGTAAGAACTGGAAACATGTACTTTTCCTCGGCAAGAAAATGAGGTTTAATACGAGTTTCCCAACTCCAATCTACAAATTTTTTTATTCGGTTTAAATCTACATCTTTAGCCAATCCTTGTCGTATTTTCCAACATAGTAATAGACTATGATGGTGTTCTCTACTGAAGGGTTGGATAGACTCATGTCTCTTTATAGGTTTTTGACTCATTGTTTTAAATGTTTTTTAATATAAATCTTTTTGTTCTCCCCATTTTTCTATTTCCGCAGCAGACCAAAGATTAGGGAAAAATTTCCTTTGTTGGTATTTAGGATGTAAATACTTTTTCCATTCGCTACCACCTGTAGCTGCTTTGCTTTCTCCTTTA
>DATGSF010000012.1:0-5592 GCA_035302865.1 Chitinophagaceae bacterium | reverse complement strand
AGGCTTGATTGGTGCTAAAATATTTAATGCATTAGAAACCTGGGAGCATTTTATTCAAGACCCTATTGGTAGTTTATTTTCAACTTCAGGATTGACCTTTTATGGAGGTTTGATTTTTGCTACTGTTTCACTTTATATCTACAGTAAATCCAAAAAAATATCTTTTAAGGAGCTCTGTGATGCTGCTGCTCCTGCATTAATACTAGCTTATGGAATTGGGAGATTAGGCTGTCAGTTTGCTGGAGATGGTGATTGGGGAATTTATAATAGTGCATATATTACTAATGAACAGGGTGAAGTAGTAGCCGCTTCAGGTCCTGAAGATTTTCAAAAAATTGTGGATGAAAATCCAGAAGCTTTTTATGAATTTAGAAAATTTAAGGAAGTGCCTCATAAATATTTTCCTTCCAAATTACCTACATGGCTGGTAGCACAGAACTATAAATATAATGTTAATAATGCTGGAGTAAGATTGAAAGATCCTTTGCCCGGAGAATATGTTAGTGTTTTGCCTGTCGCTGTTTTTCCAACACCCATATATGAGTTTTTTGCAAGTCTTTTAATCTTTGGATTTTTATGGTTTAGTCGAAGAAAATGGAAAGTACCATTGCAAATGTTTGGAATTTATCTCATTTTTAATGGTTTAGAACGCTTTTTTGTAGAGAAAATCAGAGTAAATACTAAATATGATTTAGGCTTTATTCAACCAACACAAGCAGAATTAATCTCTTTTGCTATGATTATAGCGGGAATATTTACTTATATTTATGTAAGTAAAGAAGCAAAGAAAAGAGGAAAAAAGCTAGAGTAAATATTCTAAGCTTAATATTTTTAATAATAAAAATTCCGGGCTAATAATGAAATTCATTATAAACAGTCCGGAATTGTATTTTATACAATTTTGAAAATATTTAATTTGTTTTTTAGTAGAAAAATATCCCTAAAAAAATAAAAATTTCTCTTGTATTGTTTTTTATAAGAAAGGATATATTGCTTTTTAAATGTCAGCAAAAAGTCAAATTCTTTTTTAGGAAAATTTGCTAAAAACTTAGGATTTTTTAAATATTTAATTCTAATATAGCTTATGACGGAATAAAAACCATCATTTTTGAATAAATACTCCAGGTCATAAGTCTGTCATAATAGAGTGTAAAGTGATATTTGTCAGAAATTATTATTGTTTTTGTAATTAAGTTTGTATGCATAACAATTTTACTTACAAATTATGAACAAGAACATTTTCCTATTAAGTGCAGGACTTTTACTTACAGGTATAAGTAGCTTTGCACAAGAAGAATTTCAACGAGACACTATATCAATGGGTGCTGGCTATGAAAATACTATTTTCTACTCTCTTGATAATGCAGAAACACACAGTTTAAATAACAGCAGCTGGGATATTGCTTTTAGAACAACTCCTATGACTGTTGGAACTTATTTAAATCAAGCTACTAAAAATTGGGATTTAATTCAATTATTTATTGAAGATGGTACTTCTATTACAGCGGAAGACTATTTCATGAATGATTTGACATCTGATTTTAATGCAAAATTAAATGCTACAGATCTAGAGGATTATAAATTTTTTAATTCTATTACCACTTGGGATACGGGTGCATTTAATAAATGGTCGCCTGATGATCCTCAAATTAATTTTAATTTAGGCTGGGGTATGTATGATATGAGTACACATAAAATAGAAGGACAAAAAGTGTTTGCTTTAACCGTTGCTCCTGCTTTTCCTGGTGCACCTGTAGATCCTAATGCAGCAACTTATAAATTTTATATTAAAGACCACGATCCTACTGATGCAAATCGTCCATGGGAATTTTGGTATGCTCCTTTAGATGCTACAACAGAAGCTGAAATTCAAAAAGTACAATTTAACGGTAGTGATTATGGAAATAAATTAATGGTTTATTTCAGTTTTGAAGATGGAGAAATGCATGATTATGATCCAAATCAAGAAGCTTGGGATTTATCTTTTACAAGATATAAAGAATATGTAACGCAAGGACAAACTTCTATGTGGTACGGTGTAACTGGTGTATTATTAAATAGAGGTATAGGAGCTTATGGAGAAATAGATGAAAGTGCTGAAGAAATAGATACAGATTTTGATGAAAATGCCCCTTTTGAGTTTTTAGAATGGGATGAAAGTATTAATTTAGATAATCAAAATATAGCTGTTATAGGGAGAGATTGGAGAGGAAGTAATTTAACTGGGGAGTATGCAATAAAACCTAATAATTATTTTGTACGATCTAAAGGAAATAAAATATATCATGTTCGTATGCGCAGAGCAGCTTTAGGAAGCGGTCAGCCAGATGGTTTTGATGCGGGTGATATAATTTTTGAATATAAATTGGTTGATGGAGGAGTGAATATTAATGAATGGAAAGAAAACTATACTTGGAGTATTTATCCTAATCCCTCGAATGATTATATTAAACTTGCTATAGAAAACACTTCTTCACAGAAGCAAACTGCGCAATTAGTTATAACCGATATGAGTGGAAGACATGTTATGGTTCAAGATTTTGCTTTAAATCAAGGAAAACAAGAAATACAAGTTGCATTAAATTCACTAAAAGCAGGAGCTTATATAGTTTATTTACAATTAGAAGAAGGTTTATTATCTAAAAAGATTTTAAAACACTAATTATTCAATTATATCTAGAGAGGATGTCTATAATACAGATATCCTCTTTATTTTTGCAAGGTTTTTCAATTTAAATTATTATGTTTCGTACCATACTACTGTGTAGTGCTTTTATATTATTTCATTTTTCTACAATATTTGCGCAAGATGTTATCTTTATTGAAAATCAAACAAATAAGGAGAATACAATTATCGGAGCGCGTATAAAAATAAAAGAACTTGATTCTGGAAAAATTATTCAAGGAGTTACAAATGAAAATGCAAGCTTTGAACTTCCTACAGGTATTAATTATCCTATTGAAATTACTATTGATGGTTTTCTTGTAGAGAAAAGAGTTTTACAAGTAAATGAAAAACCCAAAAAGCAATTAATAATAAAAGTAAATGAAAATAGAAATGCATTAAATGAAGTTATTGTAACAGGCGTTGGACGACCTACAGCTTTAGATGAAGCGGTTTCTTTATATTCTATAATTAGAGCAGAAGAAATAGAACAAAAAGGAGCCCATAATTTACAAGATATTTTACGAAATGAATTGGGAATTTCCATTGGACAAGATGCAATGATAGGCGGTACGATTAAAATGCAAGGAATGTCAGGAGATAATGTAAAAATTTTAGTTGATGGAATGCCAGTGAATGGAAGAGAAGGCCAAAATATTGATTTAAGTACTCTTAATTTAAATAATGTAGATAGAATTGAAATAGTTCAGGGACCTATGAGTGTGATGTATGGTGCAGATGCAATTGGAGGTGTAATTAATTTAATTTCTAAAGAAAATGAAAAAGAAATAGCTATTAATGCTAATGCGCATTATGAATCTATAGGTCGATACAATGGAGATATTTCCTTATCAAAACAAATTGGTAAACATAATTTCACTTTACAAGGAGGTAGGAATTTTTTTGAAGGATGGGATCCAGAAGATAATACGAAGAGAGATCCTTTATGGCGTCCAAAGGAACAATATATGGGGCATTTCAAATACCATATTCCTTTTCACAATTTTGCAGGGATAAGTTTTACCTCTGATTTTATGCATGATAGAGTATCTATTAAAGGTTCCGATGAAAATTATAGCTATTATAATAGAATGGTTCGGGATGAACAATATTACTCTATGCGTTCCATGAATCGACTTAAAGCTTACTGGCAGACAGGAAAATCAGGATATTGGGAAACAAATAATTCTTATTCTTTATATTCTAGAGAAAGGGCGAGTTATTTTACAGATTTAAGTACTATGGAACAAAAGCTTTCAGCATTAGAAGGCGATCAAAGTCAATCTGTTTTTCATGATTTTACCTTCAGAACCACTTATAATAATAGTTTTGGCAAATTTTCCTATACTTTTGGATATGATATTAATTTAGAATTTTCAGAAAGTGAAGATAAAATTCAAGATGGTAAAAAAGAAATTAGTGATTATGCAGCCTTATTAATAGCAGATTATCAAATTACTAAAGTATTGAAATTGCAACCAGGAATACGAATGGCATTAAATACACAATATAAAGTTCCCATTTTGCCTTCTATGAGTTTATTATATAAACCCAATAAGCATTATCAAGTTCGTTTATCTTATGGGAGAGGTTTTAGAGCGCCGACATTAAAAGAAATGTATTTGGATTTTAAAGATTCTAACCATGATATTTACGGTAATAATGAATTATTACCAGAACAAGGACATCACTTCCAATTTTCTACAGGATATACTTTATATGAAAAAAAGAGCAATTATAATAATATAAGCTTTTCTGCCTTTTATAATAATGTTAAAAACCAAATTAGCTTAGCCCAAATAAGTGGAACAGTACAACCAGGAACTCCAGATCCTTATACTTATGTAAATATAGGAGAATTTCAGAATTTAAATTTGCAATTAGCATCAGAGAATAGTTATGAAAAAGTAGATATTAAAATTGCAGCATCATTAAATCAAAACTTTAAAACTATTTCTTTTGATGCTTTTTCTTACTGGGAGGCGATTGCAGATGTAGGGTATACTTGGGAGCGATTTGATACACGTTTTTTATTAAATTATAAATATACGGGGAAGTCGCCACTCATGTTAACAGATGTTACTGGTAATGTAACTGTCGATAAAAATATTAAGACTTTGGCTTATCATAATATGGATTTTTCTGCTCAACAAAAATTTTGGAAAAATAGGATTGCTCTTATTTTAGGTGTGAAAAATATTTTTAATAATACAATTATCAAAAATACCGGTGTAGAGAATTCAAATGTGAGTAATATTCCTGGACATGGAGGAGTTAATTTATCTGGTTTAAATGTGAATACTGGAAGAAGTTTCTTTGTGAGTTTGCGTTGGGCTTGGTAAATTTTTTAGATATTTTCTTATAAAATTTTGATAGCAAGGGGGAAGGTTTTATATTTATAAAAAAATAAAATTTATGAGTATTGCTAGACCTTTTCCATTAATGAAATGGATAGAAGAAAATAAAGATCAATTAAAACCACCTGTTGGGAATATTCAAGTTTATAAGGATGTTCAAGACTTTATTGTTATGGTTGTAGGTGGACCTAATAGTAGAAAAGATTTCCATTATAACGAAACGGAAGAATTATTCTATCAATTAAAAGGTGATATAGTTGTTCGTATAGTAGAGGAGGGGAAAATTGTGGAAATTCCTATAAAAGAAGGTGAAATGTTTTTGTTACCTGCAAAAGTACCACATAGCCCACAAAGAAAAGCAGATACTATTGGTCTAGTTATAGAAAAAGTTCGCGATGATAAAATGTTAGATGCTTTTGTATGGTATTGTGAAAATTGCTCTCATAAATTATATGAAGAGTTTATGTATGTTAGTGATATAGTTAAAGAATTACCTCCAGTGATGAATGCATTTTATAAAGATATAGAAAAAAGAACCTGCACGAATTGCGGAGAAGTCTTTGAACCACC
>DATGSF010000011.1:0-10205 GCA_035302865.1 Chitinophagaceae bacterium | reverse complement strand
CACTTTCAATTCGGTTTTTTTGTTCTCTATTAAATCGAACCAATAAAAAGAGCGAGCTGTACTGGCTCTATAGCCATTTTTATTACCATAAGCCATAGAGAAGTCCTCCTTAATCCCTAAATTAATTAAGTGATTATAATCCTTATGAATTTCATATTTGATAAAATGAAATCTACTTTTTTGTATTGTTTTTTCTGCAAAATCCTCTAAAATATCCTTTTCTTTTTTCCAAGCGTTAAAATCATAATGTCCTCTATACGAAGGATGGATTTGAAAATTAAAATATTTTCCATTTTTCCGAATCCAGGTTAAATAATCAAATTTCGAAAGTGGTACATTTGTATCGAATTTATGGCCTTTTGATAATAATATGAAGCATAAGTATTTCTCATCTTTTTTTATGTTTAATTCTTCCCAAATAGCCTCATAAGAATCAATTTCTTTTCTTTTTCTTATGTTTTTTAATTGTTTTAATTTTTTAGATTGCCCTTTTAGGAGATAGTAAAACTTCCTAAAGCATACTTTATATTTTGGTAAATATTGAAATTTGTTGATGATATCAATATCAAAAGTTGTAAGAATTTTTGCTTTATTTTGAGGAATTGCTTTACCACCAATTTTTTCTAACAAGAATTTAAAATGTAAAATCCAAATATCAATAATAGGCTCTTCCAAAAATCCATATTTTGCAGCAATGCTTTTGGAATAATCAAAGCGGTTATGTTTATCTACAGCGGTTTTTAATACATACTCCTCCATTCTGCTAATGAGAAAAAAGACAGCAGAGAAAATATCAAAAGGCATTTCTTTGCCAGGTTGGTTATAAAATAAAATGGTACTATGTTTCCATCTGTGAATTTGTAAATTTTTTGGGATTATAATTGCATCTTTATCTAAAAGTCCTTGTTTTTTAATAAATAAAGCTTTGGAATCAATATTTTCTGAAGCATAGCATATTTTTATTTTGTTTGATTGCTTAAATTGTTCTTTATCATTAGTTAATAAATAATGTAAGTCTAAACTTTCTTTCAATATGAAATCTAGTACATAGCACAATCGCGTATTGTTGGTATTTTCGGTATAGATTAAAAGCATAAAATAATGGTCAAAATAAAATATATTGAAGTGTAATTTACTAAATTTACGTAAATTGCGGGCATTATGAAACAGAAAGAAATTGTAGTAAGCGGAATTCGCTCCACAGGTGACTTGCATTTAGGTAACTATCTCGGTGCTATTCATAATTATAAGCAAATGCAAGATGATTTTAACTGTTATTTTTTTGTGGCAGATTTGCATTCTTTAACAACACATCCAGATCCTAAAGATTTGAAAAAAAGTGTTTTTAAAGTAGTCGCAGAAAATATTGCATCCGGAATAAATCCCGAAAAAGCATGTTTATATGTACAGTCTGATGTGCCTGAAATATCAGAATTGTATTTATTATTGAATATGCTCGCATATAAGGGAGAGTTGGAAAAAGTTCCCACATTCAAAGATAAAGTAAGACAGCATCCTGAAAATGTAAATGCTGGATTATTAACTTATCCTGTTCTAATGGCTGCAGATATTTTAATTCATAAGGCTACTAAAGTGCCAGTGGGAAAAGATCAAGACCAGCATTTGGAAATGGCTAGAAACTTTGCTAATCGTTTTAACCATAGATATGGAGAGTGTTTTCCAGAACCCTACCCTTATCGATCTTCTGAAAATACAGTACGGGTTATGAGCTTGGATGGAAATGGAAAAATGAGTAAAAGTGAAAATCAAAATGCTACAATATTTCTTTCCGATTCTGATGAGGAAATAATGAAAAAAATAAAAAGAGCAAAAACCGATTCAGGACCCACCGAAGAAAATATGGTAAAACCGGATTATATTGAAAATCTATTTTCTTTAATGGAAGTAGTTTCAAGTCCAGAAGTATATCATAAGTTCAATGCCGATTATAATGCTTGTACAATTCGCTACGGTGATTTTAAGAACCAATTAGCAGAAGATATGATGGCTTTTATTGCTCCAATTAGAAATAAAGCATCTGAATTACAAAAAGATGAAGATAAAATACATCAAATATTAAGAAGAGGTGCGGAACAAGCTAGAGAAAATGCGAGAAAAACTATAGAAGAAGCAAAAAGATTAGTAGGATTATATTATAAATAAATTAGGGCTATATAATAATGGCATTATCGTTTGAAAATACAGAATTAGCATTTCGATATAAATCGAATAAGGAACTCAATAAAGCGCATTTGCTATTTAAAGCTATGCGTATATCTTGGTTGACTAAGATAGGAATGAAAATGGCAGAGTGGGTTTTTAAATTTCATTTACCTTTCACGGGAATTTTAAAAGCTACTGTTTTTAAACAATTTTGTGGTGGCGAAACATTAGAAGAAGCTGGATTAACAAGTCTGCATCTTAATAAATTTGATGTTGGTGTGGCTTTAGATTATAGTGTTGAAGGCAAGGAAAGTGAAAATGATTTTCAACGAACTTTAGAAGAAATTCTAAAAGCTATACGTTTTGCTGCAAATAGTGATGCGGATATTCCTTTTGTGCCCGTTAAAGTTACAGGATTTGTTCGTTTTGACTTATTGGCAAAACTTCACGCTGGGGATTTATTGACAAATGCTGAACAGGCAGAGTGGGAAAAAGCTAAATCGCGATTACATGAAATAGCTAAAGTTGCTAAAGAAAATAATATTAGAATTTTAATAGATGCTGAGCATTCTTGGATTCAAATTCCTTTGGATGTCATAACTGATGAGCTCATGGAGAAGTATAATAAGGAATATCCATACGTTTATAATACTTTTCAAATGTATCGTCATGATCGTCTTTCTTTTTTAAAAAAATCTCATAAAAAAGCGCAGGAAAAAGGATATATACTTGGAGCAAAGTTTGTACGAGGAGCGTATATGGAATTGGAAAGACAAAGAGCTTTAGAAAAAGGTTATCCTTCGCCAATTAATGCAACAAAAGCTGATACAGATAAAGAATTTAATCAAGCTTTGAAATATGCTCTTGAACATATTGATGAAATAGCTTCTTTTATTGGAACACACAATGAAGAAAGTTGTTTGAAAGCTACCAGAATAATGGAAGAAAAAGGAATTCCAGCTACTCATAAACATGTATATTTTTCACAATTGTATGGAATGTCTGATAATATTACATTTAACCTAGCTGCTGCAGGTTATCAAGCGGGTAAATATTTACCTTATGGACCTGTTAAGGATGTAATCCCTTATTTATTACGTAGAGCTGAAGAGAATTCAAGTGTTTCAGATCAGACGGGAAGGGAGTTTGACTTATTAGATCAGGAAAAGAAAAGAAGAAAATCTATTTAATAATTTTTTAAGAGCCAAGACTTTATTCTATTATATACAAAGTTTTGGCTTTTTTTATGTACTGCTCTATAAATATGTTTCCATTGAGGAATTAAATAAAGCCTAACAGGGATGTTTTTCCTTTCTAATATATTCCTTAATTCTATTGCATCTTTAAAAGGCACTAAGGGGTCTTTTTTTCCTTGAAATAATAATACAGGACAATCGATTTCCTGATAAATGGGGCTTATCTTTTTCCAGTTATTAGAACTTTTTTCTTTATTTTTTAACAAATAGGGAAGGAACCATTTATGGCTATTTAAAGGCAAAAAATCCAAATTTTTAATTTGGCTGTAGTTTAAAGGACCAGATATAGAAACAATGCCGTCCCATTGAGTTATTTTATGACTCAAAAATGCTAAGTGCGCACCTGCACTTTCTCCAATAATGATTTTTTTTCTCTGAGAATTTTCTAGTAACTTAGAAGCTAAAATATATTTAGAACATGACTTGAAATCTTGAATTTGCTCATCAATCGTATTTACATGTTGTAATAAACGGTAATTAAAATTTATAATAATAAAACCGTTCTTTGCAAGAAAAGTAGCCAAAGAATTGAGTGTGGATTTACTTCCTAATACCCAAGCTCCACCGTGTGCTAAAAATATCAGAGGATTTAATTGATTTTTATTTTTAGGAATATATAAATCAAATTTATGACGACGGTGACTGCCATAAGCAATGTTCTTTCTTATTTGCATGAAAAAAAGAAAATTATATCGTCAAGCTAAATTACTAAAATGTTTAGACATAAGGGATCTTATAGAACAAAAATACAAAATTTACGACTTGCCTCTTTTTTATCCTTTGTTGCAGGTGCAGTAAATGTTATAGGATTTTACTTGTTTGGTATTATGACCACACATGTAACAGGGAATGTGGTTCATTTGACAACTTCTTTTTTGGATGGTTTCACTTCTATAGCTATGTCTTTTATGCTGTTTTTAGCGAGTTTTTTAGTAGGGTCCTTTTTGGCAAATTTTTTTTTGGAATTAGGTGGAAGAAAAAGAGTGCGTTACAGATATGTTTTACCTGTTTTCACTGAAGTGTTTTTATTAATACTTGTTTTGGTTAGCAGTTGGAATTTAATTTTTATTAATGAAAATATACAAGTAGCCCTATTATTTATGACTATGGGGATACAAAATGCATTGGTAACTTGGATATCTAATTCGGTAGTTCGAACTACTCATTTGACTGGTATGTTTACAGATTTAGGAATTGAACTATCACAATTGATTTTTTATAGAAAAAAGGAAGAAAGGATGGCACTTAAGAGTTCAATTCAATTGCGATTATTTATTATTTTATTCTTTTTTCTAGGTTGCTTTATTGGAGGTATTTTATATTATAAATGGAATTATACTTCATTGATTTTGCCTATTATAACTTTATTGATTGCCTTATGGTATAGTGACTTTAGGTATTTATATCTTTATACAAAAAGAAAAATAAGGAGATTGGACTAAAGAAAATAAAATAGCATAAAGTAAAAAAAATAAGCAAATTGAGTGAATAAATTATTAACTTCGCAAAATGATGAGTAAAAAAATACTCAATTTTTAACAAACAAAATATACTATAGTTATAAATATGGATTCGAGTTTAATATTAGCTCTTGCAGTGCTGGTTTCCGCAGTGGTTGGAATAATAATAGGAAAATTTATCTTTTCTAAAAATACAGAAGAAAAATTAAGAGAAGCGGAAAATGAAGCACAACGCATTCGAAAAGAAGCAGAAGAGCAAGCAAAAAACATTAGAAATGAAGCGCAATTAAATGCGGAAAATTTAAAAAGGAATAAATTATTAGAAGTTAAAGAAGAGTTTTTAAAGAAAAAAGAATTACACGATAAAGAGATTTTCAAGAAAAATCAAAAAATTCAAGATTCGGAAAATAGAATTAGGCAGAAAGAGCAATCTTTAAATGATAGAACGAAAAGCTTAGAAATTCAAATTAAAGATAATGGAAATCTTAAAGCTACTTTAGAGAAGCAATTAGAAATTGTTCAGATTCGTCGTGCAGAATTAGAAAAACATCAAGAAGAGCATATTAGAAGATTGGAAAAAGTTGCTAACTTAAGTGCTGATAAAGCTAAGGATGAACTAATGGAAGTGATGAAAGAAGAAGCAAGGACTTCGGCTTTAGCACATATTAAAGAAATTAAAGAAGAAGCTAAAATTACAGCAAATCGAGAAGCAACTAAGATAATTATTCAGTCAATTCAAAGAGTTGCTGCAGAACAAACAATTGAAAATGCTATTACCGTTTTTAATTTGGAGTCTGATGAAGTAAAAGGGCAAATTATTGGTAGAGAAGGACGAAATATTCGCGCAATAGAAGCAGCTACAGGAGTGGATTTAATTATAGATGATACCCCTGAAGCTATTGTTTTGAGCTGTTTTGATCCTTTACGCAGAGAAATAGCTCGCATATCATTACAAAGATTAGTGCAAGATGGTAGGATTCATCCAGCGAGAATTGAAGAAGTTGTTGAAAAAACTAAAAAACAAATTGAAGATCAAATTTTAGAAATAGGAGAAAGAACAGTTATAGAATTAGGCATTCATGGATTGCATAAAAGCTTAATTCGTATGGTAGGGAAAATGCGTTTCCGTTCCTCCTATGGCCAGAATTTATTAATGCACTCTAAAGAAACTGCGAATTTGTGCGGAATCATGGCTGCAGAATTAGGCTTAGGCCAAAAAATTGTAAAATTAGCAAAACGTGCTGGATTATTACATGATATAGGAAAAGTGCCTGATGAAGAATCTGAATTAAGTCATGCTTTGTTTGGTGCAAGAATGGCAGAAAAGGCTGGTGAACATCCTGCTGTTGTTAATGCTATTGGTGCCCATCACGACGAAATAGAAATGACTTATGTGATTTCTCCTATAGTACAAGCATGTGACGCGATTAGTGGTGCTAGACCAGGAGCAAGAAGAGAGATAATGCAGAACTATTTAGAAAGAATTAAGGATTTAGAGAACTTGGCAGTAAAATATGATGGTGTGGAAAAAGCTTATGCAATTCAGGCAGGAAGAGAATTACGAGTTATTGTAGAAGCAGATAAAGTAAGTGATGCAAAAAGCGATACATTAAGCTTGGAAATAGCAGAAGAAATTCAAAGAGAAATGCAGTATCCAGGCCAGGTGAAAGTAACAGTAATTCGTGAAAAGAGAGCTGTTCAGATAGCTAGATAGTTGTTATTGAAATAAAAGTAGCTTTGCCGTCGAAAAAGGACGGCAAAGTTATTTTGTAAATAGTGAAGCTGCCATAAAATTTGCAGCCAATGAAGCTAAAACTATAAATATAATCATGTCTAAAAAAAAATCTGTAATTTTATTTGCATCTGGGGGAGGATCAAATGCATTAGCTATTATTAACTATTTTAAAGATAATAAGAATATAGATTTCCCTTTAATAGTATCTAATAATCCTAAAGCAGGAGTTTTAGAAATTGCTAAAAAAGAAGGTATCCCTAGTGTAGTTATCAATAAAGAGGAATTGCAATCAAAAGAATTATTAAATCAAATACAAAGTATTGCACCGGATTTAATTGTTTTAGCTGGATTTTTGTTGAAAATACCAGAATTTTGGACTGAGTTGTGGGTAAATCAAATTGTAAATATACATCCCGCTTTACTTCCTGAGTTTGGAGGAAAAGGTATGTATGGTAAGTATGTGCATCAAGCTGTTAAAGAAGCAAGGAAAAAAGAAACAGGAATGACTATACATTATGTAAATGCTAACTATGATGAGGGTAATATAATCATGCAAGCTAGGTGCCTTATCGAAGATGAAGATAATCCAGAGCAGATTGCAGCAAAGGTTTTACGTTTAGAGCATTATTTCTATCCTAGAACCATTGCCTTTCTATTAGCAATGGATTAATGACTTATGTTTATAATGAATAAGTTATTTTTAAAAGAGAGAGAAACATATTAAAGTATAGAATATTTTACTTTTTAAAAAAAGATAACAATTTCTTAATTTTGTAAAAAATAAAAATTAGATTTTTGTAAATGAATCAAGAAGAACAGTTTAGTGAAGAGAGTTCGGCAACCATCGGTAAGATGTATGAAGATTGGTTTTTGGAGTACGCAAGTTATGTTATTCTAGACCGTGCAGTTCCTGCTATTGAAGACGGTTTTAAGCCGGTTCAAAGAAGAATTATGCATGCAATGAAAGAGATGGACGATGGTAGGTTCAATAAAGTTGCGAATATTATAGGACAAACTATGCAGTATCATCCGCATGGTGACGCTTCTATTGGTGCAGCTATCGTAAATATGGGGCAGAAAGATCTCCTCATCGAAACACAAGGAAATTGGGGAGACATTAGAACAGGTGATAATGCTGCAGCTCCGCGTTATATTGAAGCAAGGTTAACAAAATTTGCTCTGGAGGTTTTATTTAATCCCAAAACCACAAAATGGCAATTATCTTATGATGGTAGAAAGAAAGAACCTGTAACATTACCTGTGAAGTTTCCTATGCTATTAGCGCAGGGTGCAGAAGGAATTGCAGTGGGTTTGTCGACTAGAATTTTGCCACATAATATTAAGGAATTATTAGAAAGTGCAATTGCACATTTAAAAGGAAAAAAATTTACTTTATATCCCGATTTCCAAACTGGAGGAATGATAGATGTAAGTAATTACAAAGATGGAGAAAGGGGTGGTAGAATACGCGTTCGTGTGCCAATTGAGGAAGTAGATAAAAAAACTTTAGCGGTACGCTCAGTTCCATTTGGTGTAAGTACCCAACAATTGACAGCAAGTATTTTACGAGCAAATAATTCAGGAAAAATAAAAATTAGATCAGTTTCGGATAATACAGCAAAAGATGTGGAACTATTAATACATCTAGCGGCTGGAGTGTCAACAGATCAAACTATTGATGCCTTATATGCATTTACAGATTGTGAAATTAGTTTAGCTCCAAATGCTTGTATCATTGAAAATGAACAGCCTAAATTTGTAGGTGTTTCCGATGTTCTAAAATATTCAGTTGAACATACGAAAGAACTTTTAAAGCGAGAATTAGAAATTCGTTTAGAAGAATTAAATAATCAATGGCATTACTCATCCTTGGAACGTATTTTTATAGAAAATAAAATCTATAGAGATATTGAAGAAGAAACCACTTGGGAGGGGGTAATAAGTGCAATAGATAAAGGATTGCAACCGTTTAAAAAACTTTTGAAAAGAGAGGTTGTCGAAGAAGATATCGTTCGCCTTACAGAGATAAAGATAAAGCGAATATCAAAATATGATTCTTTTAAAGCCGATGAGCTGATTCGTGGCTTAGAAAATGAAATTGAAGAAGTGAAAAATCATTTGATACACTTGGTAGATTATGCTATTCGCTATTATGAAGGATTATTAAATAAATACGGAAAAAAATATCCGCGACAATCAGAAATAAAAACATTTGATGTTATTCAAGCAAATGTGGTTGCAATTGCTAATGAAAAACTTTATGTAAATTATAAAGAAGGATTTATTGGTACTTCTATGCGCAGAGATGAATTTGTTACAGAATGTTCTGACATAGATGATATTATAATATTTCGAAGAGATGGGATTATGAAAGTTGTAAAAGTGGCTGATAAGGTATTTGTAGGTAAAGATATTATTCATGTAGATGTTTTTAGAAGAGGCGATGAAAGAACAACCTATAATATGATGTATTTAGACGGAAAAACGGGAATTACTTACGGTAAAAGATTTCAAGTGCCAGCAGTTACTAGAGATCGAGAATATGATTTGACAAAAGGTAATCCAAAAAGTAAAGTCTTGTACTTTTCCGCAAATCCAAATGGAGAAGCTGAAATTGTACAAATTCAATTGTCTCCAGGTTGCAATGCTAGAATTAAAAAGTTTGATTATGCATTTGAACAATTAGCTATTCGTGGTCGAGATGCGCAAGGGAATCAAGTAACTAAATATCCTGTACGCCAAGTACGATTTAAAGAAAGTGGTAAAAGTACATTAGAGGCACCTGAAATTTGGTATGATAAAGAAGTTGGACGACTTAATACTGATGGATATGGAGAGTCTTTAGGGAAATTTGACATGGAAGATACGATTATTGTGTTTTATAAAGATGGATCTTATGAGATGACTGACTTTGATTTAAGTAATCGTTATGAGGTGGAAGATATTTTGTTATTAGAAAAATTTGATAGTGAAAGACCTTATACTACGATTTATTATGATGAGGAACGAAAGTGTTTTTATGTCAAAAGATTTTTGATTGAAACTATTACTTTAAAAAATAAATATTCTATCCTAAGAGAAGAAAGTCCTAAAAATTACTTACTTTGGGCTAGTGGACATAGTGATCCCAAAGTGGCTTTAAAATCTGGAAAAAAACGTAGTCCTGAGATTGAAGAAGTTCGAATTTCTGAAAAAATTGATGTAATAGGATGGAGAGCAATTGGAAATAAAATTGCAGAAAATGATTTATTTGAAGTAGAACTGCTTAATCCTGAGGAAGATATAAGGGAACGAGAAGAGGAAGTAGAAGAATTAAAAGATGATGCAAATGATGTGCAGAAATCTATTTTTGATGATACAGAAGAAAAAGGAGAATAAATTAAAATGAAATTATGAGTAAAGAGCATCAAATACAAAAAATTAAAACGAGAACAATAGTATTGCCAATGATATTAATCTTATTAGTGATTGTTGGCTTAATGTTTGCATTGCCTACTTATAAGGTTTGGCAACAAGAAATGGAAGGTAAAGCGGAAATGGCCAAAGCAGAGCAAAATAGAAAAATTTTGATTGAAGAGGCAAGAGCAAGAT
>DATGSF010000010.1:0-3986 GCA_035302865.1 Chitinophagaceae bacterium | reverse complement strand
TACACTTTTTCCTATCCAGTTTTTTTGCATTTCTTTCATAGCATCCGACCAATCTAATTGCGATAGATTTTCTAATAGATGTTCTGCATATTCCGTAATTCTCAAAAACCATTGATTCATTTTCTTTTTAACTACAGGGTGACCGCCTCTTTCACTAACTCCATTCACTACTTCATCATTAGCTAAAACAGTATTCAACGCTTCACACCACCATACATCTGCATAATCTAAATAAGCAATTCTATACTGCATTAATATTGCTCTTTTCCTTTTTTTAGAAAATGCCTTCCATTCATCAGCAGAAAAAATCGCTTCCTCTTCTTTTCTTAAAAGGTTAATATTCCCTTCTTTTTCAAAAATTTGAATAAGCTCTTTAATTTTGCGTGTTTTTTTCTCTTTTCTATCCCACCAAGAATGAAATAATTCAAGAAATAACCATTGTGTCCATTTATAATATTCTGGATCGGAAGTGTTTATTTCTCGTGACCAATCATAGTTAAAGCCTATTAAATCTAATTGTTCTTTATATCTATTGATATTAATCTCTGTTGTTTTTGCAGGATGCTGTCCTGTGTCCAAAGCGTATTGCTCAGCAGGTAAACCAAAAGCATCAAAACCCATAGGATGTAAAACATTATATCCTTTCATTTTTTTATATCGAGCAATAATATCACTTGCTATATATCCTAAAGGATGTCCAATGTGTAATCCTGCACCACTAGGGTAGGGAAACATATCTAAAACATAGAATTTCTTTTTAGAAAAATCATCTTCTACTTTATAAGTATTATTTTCTTTCCAAAAAGCTTCCCATTTATTCTCTATTTCTTTAAAATTATATTCCATTTTCTTATGTTTTTAATGTGAACCTAACCATAATGCACCTCCTATACTATCTCTTGATGCACCTGAATTTATTGCTTCTACAGTATCTTCTTCTCTCCAGCGTAAAACAGCTAAGAAAGCCATTCCTAAAGCTTCCTTATAATCAATAATTTCTTCTTCAGGAATTATGAATTCGATATTTTCTTGTTGCTCTTTTATTGCAGCTTGCAGTGTATTTACCAAAAAGCTATTCTTTGTTCCACCTCCACTAAGTAATACGCGCTGTTCCATTCTTGGATCTAAATGTACGCTTAAATTCTGAATAATAGTTTCACAAATATGCTGAACTGAAGTTGCTAATGCATCTTCTATAGATAAATGTTCTAAATGTTGCAACCAAGTATTTAAAGCGGAATTACTTAAAGATTTACAACCATCTTCTTGTAAGTAGGGGATAGCGCGCAAAGCATTTAAAGCTTCTTGATTTATCTCTCCATCAGCAGCTAATGCACCACCCTTATCCATTTCTAATGCTTTCTTTTCTGCAAAATAATTTAATAATTGATTACAGAAACTTAAATCATAAGCTTGGATTTCATTTTTTTTCACTAAACTTATATTGCAAATTCCTCCTAAATTAATATAGGCTGCATATCCAGGAAAAAGATGTTTTTCTACCATGGGGATAATTGGAGCACCTTGACCTCCTAAAGCAACATCCATATCTCTAAGGTTTGTTACTGTAGGATAGCCTGTTATTGCTGCAATTTCAGCTCCAGAGCCTAATTGAAAGGTAAAGCCTTTATCCGGCGCATGAAAAACAGTGTGACCATGATGTCCAATTAAATGAATATTGTAAACTAAATCATGTTTTTGAACAAAAGTATTTATCTGCTCTGCTACCCATTTTGCATATTCACGATCTAAATGTATCAAATCAAATCCTTGAAGATTTGCCGCATTCTTTAATTTATTTTTCCAATCTTGAGTATATGTAATGCTTTCGGTATGATTTATTTCAAATTCCCATTTTCCTCCATTTAGACTAATATTTGCATGTACTAAGTCTAAGCCATCGAGTGAACTTCCAGACATAGTGCCCAAAACATAATAGGTCATAATTTAAATTTTTGCAAACTTAACGAAATCTGAATAAATACCCTTATAAAACTCTCATTTTTGTTTACTCGGACAGTATAATTCCTTGCATCTGAATAGGAATTTTCCTGATAAGATTTAGAAAATGTTTGTTAACGCATTCTGTTTTGTTGAAGAAGTATTTGAATTATATTAAATTGCGATAAATAAAAAAACCATGTATTATAAATCATTAATTCTCAGTATTAGTATATTACTTTTTTCTTTTCAAGGTCTTTTTTCAAAAGAAAAACAAATTAATTGGATTAGTTTTGAAGAGTTGCAAATTAAGCAAAAAGAAGAACCTAAGAAGGTTTTAATTTCTGTTTATACTTCTTGGTGTGGTTGGTGTAAAAGAATGGATAAACAAGTTTTTACCAATGCATCTTTAATCGATTTTGTAAATGAAAACTATTATGCGGTACGTTTAGATGCAGAAACTAAAGACCCCATTGTTTTTAAAGGACAGGAATATAATTTTGTTAAGGAATACAAGGTAAATGAATTAGCAGCAGTGCTTCTACAAGGGAAAATGAGTTATCCAACTACAATAGTAATGATGGAGAATTTAAGTCAAGTAGAAACCTTTCCTGGATTTTTAGAAATACCTTTAATAGAAAGTATTTTAAAGTTTTTTATTGAGAATGGCAAAACTAATGTATCTTGGAATGAATTTGAAAAAAGCTTTGAATCTACTTGGAAGTAAGCTTATTTAATCCTTCAAATAAGAAATTATAATTCTATTTATGGATAGTATCCTCAATTTTTTGCAAGAAATTTTTGAATTATTTACTAATTCAATGATTAATCCAGAATGGATATTAAAGCATGGAGGAATGTATCTTATTATTTTTATAATCTTTGCTGAAACTGGATTATTTATTGGTTTTTTCCTGCCAGGAGACGCTTTAGTTTTTGTTACTGGTATTATTATTGCAAATGCTTCTCAACCCTTTGAAACGGGTATTGCAAATCTTGTTTTTTGGGATAGTATTTTAATTTTAGCGGCAATTTTAGGGAATATAGTAGGCTATTGGTTTGGTAAAAAATCAGGTCCCATGCTCTATAAGCGAAAGGATTCTTGGATTTTTAAAGCAAAACATTTAAGGCAAGCAACAGAGTTTTATATTAAAAGAGGAGGCACTGCCATTATTGTGGCGCGGTTTTTACCTATAATTAGAACTTTCGCACCTATTGTTGCAGGTATTGTAAAAATGGAATATAAAAAATTCCTCCGAACCAATGTTATAGGTGCGATTCTTTGGATTTTAAGTTTTACAAGCTTAGGCTTTTTATTCGGAAATAATCCCATAATAGCTGATAATTTACACTATATAGTTATTGGCTTGATTATTATTACTACAGGTCCTGTGTTATTTAAAATGCTACAATCTAAGGTTAAATAAAAATCAAGAATCTTTTTTTCTTTTAGGTTTACTAATTTTTAAATCTTTTTTAAAATCAATTTTTTTCAAAACATAAGGGACACGTATTCTACGACGTCTTCTCTCACTTTTTATCTTGATTGATTCTTCTTCTCCTAATAAATATCCCCAAGCATTTAGTTCTTGTATATGATCAAAAATTATTTTAACCATTGCTAAAACGGGTATTGTTAATAACATGCCTAAAATACCCCACATTTTTTCACCTAAAACAAGACCAATAATTACCGCTAAAGAATTGACTTTAACTTTGGAACCTATAATCCTAGGCATAATAATATTTCCATCAATAGCATGAATAATAATAACGCTAATTACAACTAATAGTACCTGAGTGGGTGTACCTGTAGCAAAAGCAATTAACATAGCAATAAGCATACTGAATATTATTCCAATATAAGGTATAATATTAATGATACCTGTCATGATAGCTAAGAGGAAAATGTATTTTAATCCAATAATACTATAAGCTATAAGAAAAAATACGGTGATGAGACTCATTTGAATTAATATTCCTATTAAATAGTTTTTTACCATGATTTGCGTATCTGCAATTGCAGAATGTACTTTGGGTTTCAT
>DATGSF010000009.1:0-11070 GCA_035302865.1 Chitinophagaceae bacterium | reverse complement strand
ATAGTAACATCAGAAGGAGAACGCCATGAAATTCCTCTATTGTTTTCTTGCAAATATGCATAATTTTCTAACATTAAATCTTTATATTTTTCCCAATTGTCTAAATATTCTTGCATACTTGCTGGTAAATCTTGACTGATTTCATTTGCTATATAGCATTTATCCTCTAGATAGAATGCTAACTTTTCAATATCCTTGTCTAAAATACTTATTAATTTCATGTTCCAAATTTACTGATACTTTCTAAACCTTTCAAAATAAATGCTTAACTTTAATATCCTTATTTAGGATAAAATAAAAAATTATGATTAAAGAAATCAATCAAGTTTTAAAAACAAATAAAAAAGATATAGTTTATGATTTGTTTTTACCTGAAAAAGCTAGGCAAACTCCTATTGTTGTTTTTTGTCATGGCTATAAAGGTTTTAAAGATTGGGGAGCGTGGAATTTAATGGCTGAAAAAATAGCCAATGCAGGAATTGGTATTTTAAAATTTAATTTTTCTCATAATGGTGGTACCGCTGAAAATCCCATTGATTTTCCTGATGAAAAAGCATTTGGAGAAAATACCTATTCTCAAGAAATTGAAGATTTAGAAAATGTATTATTGTTTTTACCGCAGTTAAAGAATAAATATCCAAATTTAGATCTGGAAAATTTGTATTTATTGGGTCATAGTAGAGGAGGAGCGATTGTGTCTTATGTTGGAACTAAAGATATTAAAGTGAAAAAAATTATTACTTTAGCTTCTGTTAGTCATTTTGATAGACCATTCAGAATTTCAGAAGAAGAGCTAATTAAATGGAAAAAAGATGGAGTGCGTTATGTGGAAAATAAAAGAACCAAGCAACAATTACCACATTATTATAGTTTTTATGAGGATTATGAAAAAAACAAAGATGAATTTGATTTGGAAAAAGCTTTTCAAAATAGAAATGTGCCGCATTTAATTTTACATGGAGATAAAGATGAGGCAGTGTCTTTAGAAGAAGCGAAAAATTTACAAAGATGGAATAAAAATGCTACTTTAAATATCCTTAAAAATGCAGGACACACTTTTGGTGCAATGCATCCTTATGAATTAAATAAATTGCCTTCTGATTTAGAAAAAGCTACTGAGTATATAATTCATTTTATAAAATCTTGATTTTTTACGTCTATGAACTTTTTAATTATTCCGTGGTTATAGATTTAATAATATAAACTTTACAATTTTATGAATAAGAGAATTTTAATCTTTGTATCGATTTTTAGTTTAGTAGTTTACAGCTGTTCTGACCCAAAGCATGTAAATCAAGATAATTCGCTTGCAACAGAAAATATTGAAGATTTAACAGAGGAGGAATTAGCAGAGAAAAAACAATATATGGATGCTGCAGAAGAAATTATGGAAGAAAATTATAATGAAAAGGTACAAAAAAAAATAGAAAGAGATAATAATCCTAATGCAACTAGAAGAGATTTAGATCCTGATACTTATACTGCAGAAAAGTTAAGAGCTTGGGCACTGACTAATGCAGCGCAACATATGGAAGAAAAGAATGTTTCTATTAAAATTAAATCAGAGGATAATTATGATATTTATCTTAATACAAAAAAGGAACATGCTTTTGAAGAAATGCAATTGGTAAGTAAAAATAAATCAGGAGAAAAAATAGATCAAATTGTGATTTTTGATAAAGAAGATAATAAGGATACTGAATTTCAATGGTCGAATTCCGACAAAATAAACGTTATTTATCATCGTGTAAATAAGCAAAATAATAAGCCTTTTACTATTAATAAAAGATATAGAATTGATGAAAATGGTAAGTTTTTCGAAATAGCCAGATAAATAGTCCTTGTTTTTATTTTCAAGTATTCCATAGAAGGAATTAGCTGTCTTAAGATATTGTTTTAAAAGTTAAAAATTAAAGCAACATTGCTATTTTAAGACAGCTTTTATATTTTTATTTTTTATCAAATCTTCTATAAATAATCGGCTTGACTTTTACAATTGTGAATCAGTGTCAATTTCTTTCGGATCTTGATTTGCTTGAAAAATTCTAGCTTGTAGTTTTCCTCTTAAGAAAATATTTCCATTTTCCACTTCCAACCAACTGCCTTCTCTAAGACCAATTACATCTAAAGAATTGAATTTGTGAAATTCAAAAATACGAGTTTCTCTTGTTTCTCCTTTGTGAGTGCTATTAGGATCAGGATCAAGATAATGTGGATTAATATTAAAAGGTAAGATACCTAAAGCTTTAAAACTTGGTGGATAAACGATAGGCATATCATTTGTTGTTCCTATGCTTTGTCCTGTTATATTACTTCCAGCACTTGAACCAATATATGGAGTTTGATTATGAATAGCATCTCTTAAATCTTCAATTAAATCTAATTCATATAAGGTTTTTAGTAATAAAAATGTATTTCCTCCACCGATAAAAATAGCTTCTGCATTTCTTATAGCCTCTTTGGGATTTTCGAAATTATGTAAACCTTCCACTTCTATGTCTATCTTTTGCATAGCATTTTTTACAGTTTGGGTATATTCTTCATGACTAATTCCAGAAGGTCTCGCATAAGGAACAAATAAAACTTTTTTCCCTTTTAAAAAATCTTTTATGGTGTCTAAAACATATTCTAAATAACCACTACCATGAATAGTACTGGTGCTTAATATTAACATTTTTGCTTTTGGATGAACTATTTTCATATTATTCTAATTTTATTTATTATTAATTACATTTAAATATAAGGATTCATATTTGGGTAAAATATCCTTTAATGAGAATTTCTTAGCATGCTCCATAGCATTTTCTTTAAACTCATTTAATACCTTGTCATTACCTAATAAATATATACTTTTTTCACTCATAGTTTCAATATCTCCTATTTCAGTTAAAAAACCCGTACTACCATTCAGGTTAATTTCTGGTAATCCACCAGTATTAGTGGAAATTACAGGAACACCACAAGCCATAGCTTCTAATGCTGCTAAACCAAAGCTTTCATACGTAGAGGGTAGAATAAACAAGTCAGAAATATTGAAAATATCTTCCATTTTCTCTTGTTTTCCGAGAAATCTAGTATGCTTGCAAGTACCTAATTTTCTACATAATTCTTCTGCTAATTGTCGGTCGGGCCCATCACCTACCATCAGTAATTTAGCTGGAACCCTTTCTTGTATTTTAGCAAAAGCATGAACAACATCTTGAATTCTCTTTACTGGTCTAAAATTACTAACATGCGTAATGATTTTTTCTCCTTTAGGTGCTATTTGTTTTTTAAAATCAGTTAAATCATTTTTTTTAAAACGCTCAAGATCAACAAAATTATGAATAACTTCAATTTCTTTATGTACGTCAAAAAATTTATAGGTTTCTAGTTTTAGATTTTCAGAAACGGCAGTAATAGCATTAGATTGATTTATAGAAAAAGTAACAACTGAACGATAGGAAGAATCTTTTCCTACGAGTGTGATATCTGTACCATGCAGTGTTGTAATAAAAGGTATGTGGATATTTTCCGCTTTTAGCATTTGTTGTGCTAAATAGGCTGATGAAGCATGAGGAATAGCATAATGAACATGTAATATATCAAGTTTTTTATGTTTTACAACATTTACTAAAGTGCTAGCTAAGGCTGTTTCATAAGGAGGGTATTCAAATAATGGATATTGTGGAACACTCACCTCATGATAATATATATTAGGGCTGAATACATTTAATCGAGCAGGTTCTTGATAAGTGATAAAATGCACTTCATGTCCTTTTTCGGCTAATCCAAGCCCTAACTCTGTTGCCATAACACCACTTCCACCAAAGGTTGGATATAAAACTATTCCAATTTTCATCTTTTTCATAATACACAAAGGTACTGATTATAATTACAAAATAACCTTTAATTTTTCACCTTTACATATACATGTTTAATGTTTTTCACTCCAGCGTCTTGTTCTAATATTTCCAAAGAATCCAGTTTTTTTAATAAAGATTTTAATTTATGAACTCCATAATTTCTTGGATCAAAGTCAGGATATTTTTTAATTAATAAATTGCCTAAGTCCCCTAAATACACCCAACCATCTGTATCTTCTAAGTCATGAATGGTATTGATAATCATTCTTTCCAAGGTTTTGTCTATTTTTTTGAGACTGCCTTTCTTATTGATTGATTTTCTATCTTTTGATGTTTTATCTTTATTCTTTTTATCTCCATTTTCGTTTTCCTCCTCTTCTCCCACTTCATCGAGAATTTCTAAATAAATAAACTTTTCGCAGGCAGAGATAAATGCAGGTAATGTTTTCTTTTCTCCCATTCCAATTACGAGCATTCCAGCCTCTCGCAGGCGTGATGCCAATCTTGTGAAGTCACTATCGCTGGATACTATGCAAAACCCATCCACATTTCCTGAATATAATATATCCATTGCATCAATAATCATAGCACTATCAGTTGCGTTTTTTCCTTTGGTATAACTGTATTGTTGTATGGGGATAATACTATTTTCTAGTAGAGTTTCTTTCCAAGGATTTAATTGTGGCTTTGTCCAATCACCATATATTCTTTTAAAAGTAGGAGTTCCATATTTTGCGATTTCTTCTATCATTAAATGAACATTTTTGGGAGGGACATTGTCAGCATCTATAAGAATAGCTAATCTTTTGTTTTCTTTTTTATTCATAAAGTTTTAATGATTAATATATTTAGCTAAATTTAATAAAAATTCACAATTTAACATCATATTCTATGATCTATATTGAAATTATTTCTTCTTATATATTAGAATGGTATTGGCTACCTGTTTTAATAATTTATGGTGGAATTATTTTTATGTTATTAATAGAGAATAGAAACCCAACAAAAACTGTTGCATGGCTTTTGTTAATCGTTTTTGTTCCTATAATAGGTCTTCTGTTTTATATGTTTTTTGGAAGAAGATTTTCTGAAAATTTAAGATTAAAAAATAAAAATCATGAGAAACATACGCTTTTTTTTAGTGATTCTGATGTTGATGAAAATTTTCTTTTAAAAGATATGTATTCAGCACTTAAATCGTATCCTATGTATAAAAGCAATTTTGAATATTTGTATTTAGAAAAACAATCTTATTCATTTTCTGGAAATGAAGTTAAGGTTTTTCATAATGGAAATGATAAATTTGAATCATTATTTAAGGATATAAAATGTGCAAAGAGTTATATACACTTAGAATATTATATTATTGATAATGATTTTTTAACTCAGAAACTTTTTAAATTATTAAAAGAAAGGATAGAACAGGGAGTGAAAGTCAGAGTTATTTTAGATGGTTTTGGTTCTAATCCAAAAAAGAAATTTCTTGAGAAGCTTCGTTCATTTGGAATGGAAGTGGCCGTATTTTTACCAATACGTTTTTCTTCTTTTTCCAATAATAACTTTAGAAATCACAGGAAAATAGCAATCATCGATGGTGATATAGCTTATGTTGGTGGAATAAATATCAGTGAAAAATATATTAATCAAGCCGATGATGCATTGTATTGGAGAGATACTGCTTTTCGATTTGAAGGGAATAGTGTTTTTAATTTAGAGCTGCAGTTTTGGAATACTTGGAATTTTGTGGAAGGGAAAAATTTCGAAAAACCTGATAAAGATAAATTCCTACATAATTTTACAAAAAATAATAAAGGGAATAGTATTATTGGTTTTAGCTGGAGTGATCCAAGTTCTCATACACCTTTTGGTTTAGAATCTTTATTGTTAGCTATTTATAATGCTAAAAAATCTGTGAAAATATGTACACCGTATTTTATACCAGAGGAATCTCTAATTAGAGCTTTAAATTTAGCCTCTGCAAGAGGAATTAAGGTTCAAATGATAGTTCCCTATAAAGGAGATTCCAAAATAGTGCAATGGGCATCCTCTTCTTTTTATAAACCATTATTACAGAGAGGTGTTGAAATATATAGATATACCAAAGGTTTTATGCATGCAAAACTTGTATTGATTGATGATAAATTAATATCTATAGGAACATTAAATTTAGATATTCGAAGTTTTTATATAAATTTTGAAATATCTGGGTGGTTATTAGATTCAGCTCTTGGTGAGCTTATGGCAGAACAATTTGAGAAAGATTTAAAAAATAGTGAAAAAGTGGATTTCTCGACCTGGAAAAAAAGACCGATTATAAAGCGTTTTTTAGAATCTATGTGTAGGTTATTAGCTCCTTTATTATAAAAAAAGGTGAGATAAATTTAAATCTCACCTTTTAATAAATTTTAATTACTCACCTTCTTCTTCATTCAACAAGTCATCAACAAACTGAGAAATTAAGGCAATTTTATCATGATTTAAACGATAGTGGATAAACTTACCATCTCTTTCAGTAATTACTACCTTAGCTCTTCTTAATATTGCTAAATGTTGTGAAGCAACGGATTGTTCTAACCTCATTTTAACATAGATATCAGTTACGTTCATTCTTTTATTTTCTTCTAATAGTTTAATGATTTGTTGACGTAACTTGTGATTAACTGCACGTAAAATCATTGCAGCAGATTTTGTTTTAATGTAATCTAAAGTGATTACCTCGCCATTGTCTCTAGTAATTTCGATACTGTGTACTGACATTTTAATTAATAGTTTATATGATTAATAATAATTAGTTCCTAGCAAAGATAGTGAAATTTTAATATATTAAATCCTTTTTTGTAAAAAAAATCCGTTAATCGAAAGTTATTATAAGGAATTTTTCAAATAAGACGACACCTCTTAAAAAGAGTTTGTTTACTTCAAAGTGTATTATTTGTTTATATATCCTATTGTTTTTTAATGAGAGTCGTTTTCTTTTACCAAAGGAAAAATTATGTGTACGGCTGTTCCAATATTTATTTTACTTTTAATAGAAATATTAGCATTATGCGCATCAATAACAGTTTTAACATAGGATAAACCCAAGCCAAATCCTTTTACATTATGCAAGCTCCCAGTTGGTGCTCTATAAAACTTATCAAACACTTGTTTTTTTACATCTTTTTTCATTCCAATTCCATGATCCTTAATAATAATTTCAATATTATCTGGATCGGGGTTCACCGTTGTAACTTGGATTTTGGTAAACTCAGGTTTAGAATATTTAACTGCATTGTCGAGTAGATTATTTAAAACATTCGCAAAATGCACCTCATCTACTAAGACTAAATCATTTTCTGCCTTTAATGAAATGCTAATTTCGTGATTCTCTCCATCTAATCTATGTCTAAAGTTTCTCACAAATCGCTTGAGTAGAATATTTACATTTATTGCATCTTTTTCCAATTCTAATTCAGTAGTATAATATTTAGCTGCTTCTAAGATTTTCTCCACTTGTTGGTGCATTCTTTGATTTTCGGATTTAATAATATTAATGGAGTTTAATAAGAAGTCTTTATTATTTAAAACTTTTGGATTTTGAAGCAAATCAACTGTAATTGATATTGTAGAAATGGGTGTTTTTAATTCATGTGTCATATTATTAATGAAATCAGTTTTTGTTTCATTACTACTTTTAATTCTGGAGAAACTAATCCATAATGCTGAAATTAAAATAACTGCTAAAATGGTAATAATCAATAATAAGACAATATTGATCAGGGTTGTTTGTGATATGATTTTGTCCTTATTTTTTATATAAATAAATAAAGTATAAGTTCCGTCAAAAGTAAGTGCTTTTTGATAAGCATCAGGTATTAATTTTGAACTAAAGTGTGCAGAATTTATGGGTTGAAATAAATTCTTCCCAATGATTCTATATTCAAAATCTTGTGTAATACCATTATCCAACAATCTTTTTTCAATAATTTTATTAATTTTTGATTGTTTGATTTTCTCTATGTTTGACCATAAAATATTTATGGTTGTAGGATCATCGGTATCCCAGTTAATAGAGGAGGGGTTGATACCTATTAGAAAACTAACCTCAATTTTTAAATCATTTTTAATCCCTATAAATGCATTTTCTACACCTGAATTAAGTTTTTGCTTTGCACTTTTATTGAATTGTCTTATGGTTACCGTTTGGACTATAACTAAAAATACTATGAGTAACAATAAACCAATATGAAAGTAGCGATAAACTAAATTACTTTTTTTAAAAATCTTTTTGCTTGACATAATGAAAAGGAGTACAAATAATGAAAGTAAGAAAAAAATAGAAAATAGTTTTAAAAAATTAAAAATGTTTTTTCTTTTTAGGTTTTTATAATTATCTGTATTATATTGTTTTAAAAACCTAATTTATGCCTAGATTTAATTTAGATAAAAGAACGAATTTAGAACCAGGAACAGGAAAAATTCTTATTTCAGAGCCCTATATATCAGATCCTTTATTTTTTAGATCTATCGTTTTAATTACAGCCCATGATGATGAAGGAACTATGGGTTTTATATTGAATCATCCTCCAAATAAAATACCAAAAATTCTTAAATCCTCAACAGGAGACCCTATTTTAGTTAATGAAAGTTCGTATAAACATATTACAATCGGAGGTCCAGTTGCAGAGAATGAATTTTTTATCATTCATGATCAAGGAGACCTTTTGGGAGGGCAACATATCATAGAAGATATTTATTTAGGAATAAGTAATAATGAAAATTTAAATGGTATGGAATATGATAGATTTTTGGAATTCCATGCACCTAATGCTCGATCAAAGTATTTTTTAGGTTCAGCAGGCTGGGAAAAAGGACAGTTATTAGAAGAAATTAAAATGGGTTCATGGTTTGTAACCGAATATAGTAAGGATTTAGTTTTCTCTATTAATTATGAAAATCTATGGAAGCAAGCTATTTATACTTTAGGTAAAGAGTTCTCTTATTTTAGCACTTTGCCCATTCACCCTCAACTTAATTAAAGAAGAATTGTTCATTTTAATTTTTTTGATTTAACTTTGAAGTTGTTTTAGAGACATTAGGCATGGATAAACATAGGTTATATGCGTATCTAACAATAGGATATTTAGTATTTTTTGTTTTGATTTTTTCTCGAAGACCCATATTAAAAGCTATGGGTAAAGAAGATACTACTGTTGTTGTGCAAAAAACGATACATCATATTAGAGCGGAAAATCAGTGGAATATAATACATGCAGATTCTTGTCTTCATTTGGTTAAGGATGGAGATATAGTTTTACGTTCAGGAACAGATAGAATGTCTGAATTGTTTAAAAAATTTAATACAATTGATCCATCTTATTCACATGCTGGTATTGTAATGATAGAAAATGGCTATCCCATGGTGTATAATATGAATGCTACAAAAGAGCATCCACATCTGCCTATAAGAAGGGATAGTATTCAAAACTTTGTAGGTCCTTTTGATAATACTGCATATGCCGTTTATAGAGTAGGGCTCAATGTTCAAGAAAAAAAAGAACTAAAAAGTTTGTTGGTTGAATACTATAATAATGCATTGCCTTTCGATGCTAATTTTGATTTAAAAAACGACTCTGCCTTTTATGGCACTGAATTAGTTTATAAATCTTTTATTACTATTAAAGAAGATGAAGATTTTTTTCCAACCACTTTAGCAGGAGGTTATGAATTTGTGGCAACTGATAATTTATTTAAAAAACCTGGTTTAAAAATGGTTTGTAAAATAATCTATAAACAATAATTTATAAATATGCAATATAGATCAATATATGTTTTTCTTTTTTGCTTGATTATCCTATCGGCTTGTAAAAATAGTAATTCTCCACAGTCAGTTGCAGAAGGTTTTGTAGTGCATTACAGTCAAATGGATTATGAAACAGCTAAAAGTTTATCTACAAAAAACACATGGGATTTTTTGGAAGTATTTGAATACTATTCTGAAAATTTAGATGCGGAACAGAAAAAGAAGATTAGAGAACAAAAGGTGCGATTTAAAGTTATTGATCAGCAAAAAGAATCTGATACAAGTATAATATTAACCTATAAAGCGGAACCGCAAAAACTTCCTTTCGATAAATTACGATTAATAAGTCATGTCGATAGAAATGGAAGAACTAAATGGAAAGTTGATATTAGCACCATCTCTATTATTGAAGGAGAAGATATTTATATGCTCCCTTCTGAAGCTTTAATTGATGAGGTATTGGAAGTGGAAGATAATGAAGGTGAGGCTATTATAGACACAACTAATTTTGACGAATAATTTTTTAATTTTAATAAATTTAATATAGAACTATGAACTATTTTTTTACTTCAGAATCTGTTTCTGAAGGACATCCAGATAAAATTGCAGATCAGATTTCAGATGCTATTTTGGATCATTTTATTGCATACGATAAAGATTCAAAAGTAGCTTGTGAAACTTTAGTTACAACTGGGCAAGTAATATTAGCTGGTGAAATAAAGTCTGATGTATATATTGATGTTCAAGAAGTAGCTAGGGAGGTAATTAGAAATATTGGTTACACAAAAAGTGCTTATAAATTTGATGCAGATTCTTGTGGGATTTTATCTGCTTTACATGAACAATCAGCTGATATAAATCAAGGAGTTGATCGTGGAGAAAAAGAAAAGCAAGGAGCCGGAGATCAAGGTATGATGTTTGGTTATGCTTGTGATGAAACTCCGCATTATATGCCTTTACCATTAGATATGTCGCATGCATTATTAAAAGAGTTAGCAGCTATTAGAAAGGAAAAAAAATCTATGTGTTATTTACGTCCAGATGCTAAATCGCAAGTTACTTTTGAATATGATGCTACTACAAACAAACCGCAAAGAGTACACACTATAGTAATTTCCACCCAGCATGATCCTGAATTCGAAGGATTAAAAGCAGAGGATTTACAAGATAAAATAAAGGAGGATATTAAAAATATTTTAATTCCTCAGGTGTTGAAAAACTATCCTGAATACACAAAGTACTTTGATGATAATATTATTTATCAAATTAACCCTACTGGAAAGTTTGAAATAGGTGGACCGCATGGAGATTCGGGTTTAACAGGAAGAAAAATTATTGTGGATACTTATGGAGGTAAGGGTGCACATGGTGGTGGTGCTTTTTCAGGAAAAGATCCTTCTAAAGTGGATCGATCTGCTGCTTATGCTATGCGTCATATTGCAA
>DATGSF010000008.1:0-19052 GCA_035302865.1 Chitinophagaceae bacterium | reverse complement strand
TAGAGCATGCCGAATTAAAATTAGGCGCAAAGGTTTATGGTGCAAGCAGTTTAGGAAAATATGTAAAAATTGGTGGAGAGATAGCTAATGTTATCTTTTTTGATTATAGCAATAAAGGACATGAAGGTTTTATTGGAAATTCCGTTATAGGGTCTTGGTGTAATTTTGGTGCAGATACCAATTCCTCCAATCTAAAAAACAATTATTCTAAAATAAAAATCTGGAATGCTTATAGTCAAGAGAACCGAAATACGGAACAGCAGTTTTTAGGTCTTTTAATGGCTGATCATTGTAAAACGGGAATTAACACCATGTTGAACACGGGAACTGTTGCTGGAATACACAGTAATATTTTTGGTGCAGGATTTCCCAAAAAACTAATACCATCCTTTTATTGGGGCGGAGCGGAATCAGAAGATAAATATGATTTTGAAAAAGCCATGATTACAGCAGAAAGAATGATGGCAAGAAGAAATCAAAGACTAACAGAAAAACAAAAACGAATTTATAAATACCTATTTAATCAAGAAAAAATTTAAATATATATAAATATGCATTTACCTAAAAACTTTATTGCAGGCAACTGGAAGATGAATAAGAACTATTCAGAAGGAATTGCTCTAATAAAAGAAATTATTGCTAATAATACTTTAGAAACAGAAGAATATGAAATTATCTTAAATGTCCCATTTATTCATTTAAAAGAAGCAGCAGATTTAAGCAAAGATTATAAACATATTGCGATTGGTGCACAAGATTGTCATACGGAAAGCTCGGGTGCATTCACGGGAAATATTAGTGCTGAAATGATACAATCATGTGGAGCACAATACGTTATTATTGGACATTCCGAAAGAAGAATGTATCATCAAGAAGATGCGAAAGTATTAAATAAAAAAATAGAACAAGCTTTAAAAAATCAACTAAAAGTAATCTTTTGTATAGGAGAACCTTTAGAAGAAAGAGAAGCGGATAAACAAAATGCATATATTCAAAAACAATTAGAAGAAACTATTCTTCAACTAAATAAAGAGGAATTAAAAAATATTATTATAGCTTATGAACCTATCTGGGCTATAGGAACAGGAAAAACTGCTTCTAGTATGCAAGCTCAAAACATGCATGCATTTATCCGCACTCTTTTTGCAGAAAAATACGATACTTCCACAGCGAATTCTTTAAGTATTCTGTATGGTGGTTCCTGCAATCCTAATAATGCAAAAGAATTGTTTTCTCAAGAAGATATCGATGGCGGTTTAATTGGAGGAGCTTCATTAAAATCTGATGATTTCCAAGCTATTATTAAAAGTTTTTAAGATTAAAACAATTAATATTTAGGATTACTAATCTTAGTAATTTCTCTTATAAATATTAAAGTACCATTATTTTTATCCTAAGAAATATAATGGTACTTATTTTATTTTCTGAATTTCCTTTTTTTTAAAACTGCTCTTGCATTCTCAAAAATCTGTCTAAGTTTTGAAGAATAATTTTTTAAAAGTATTAAGAACTAAACAATAAAGAAGAAAGTAAATACTTACAACAATTTAGTAATTTTGCAATTATGCAACAAATTCATATTTAATACTCATGAGGCTACATTTATTTTATATCATTAATTTTGTCCTTTTATTTCTTTCTAATAGCCATGCGCAACTTTTTAAAAAGAATGTGCAAGAAGCAGAGAAACATATTAAAGAAATTAAGGAAGATGAAATTCCTTCTATTATTGATAGTATATCATTGCAAGAAAATCTAAATAAAAAAAGCAAGACAATAAATATTCCAGAAACTCGAAAATCCATAAAAAAGGATCAGTATTTTATTGATGTTTTAATAGCATTAGACTTAGATGATTTAGAAAACAGAAACATTAATAGCTTTAGAAAACTTACAAGAAATGAAAAAAACTTAATTCAACTAATAGAAGGAATGCAATTGGCTATAGATACTTTAAATCAGGATCAAAAAGCAATCATATTACGCATACATGATATTAAAAGCAAAGAAAAAAACGATATAAAAAAAGATTTAGAATCCTCCGATTTGATTATTTCTCATTTATTATCTGATGATTTAGAAAAAGTATGCAAATGGATTGGTCAAAAAGAAATCATGCATTTTTCCACTTTGAGCCCCAAAGACCCAGGGATTACGGAGAATCCTTATTTCTATATATTCAATTCCAAACTACACACCCATATAGAAGAATTATTATTATTCGGACAAAGCAGGTTTGAAAATGATCCAAAATTTTTCATTTATGAAAACAGCACCCATTTAAATGAAGAAAATTTTAATAAATTCAATACATTTTTTGGAAATAATGCTATTTCAAGTTTTGATTGGTTGCATGAAAACACTAAAAACAGTTTAAAAGAAATTTTACTACCAAACAGAACGAATGTTTTGTATTTTAACACAATGAATCCTAAGTATATTAAAGAAATTCTAGACTTTTTAGCAGAATTTTCTGAAGAGGAAACTTATGAGTTTGCTATTATGACCATGCCCAATTGGGTAAATTTCATTCGTAATAAGGATTGGCCTAATTCTTTTAATTTCTTTAGCACGGAAGTGTTTTATTATGATCAATTAGGAGCATTAAGTGAATGGATTAATGCGTCATATGAAAATCGTCATGGAGACAATGCAAACAATATGGTTTATAAAGGTTTTGAATTAATTTTCAGCTTAGGAAATGCATTACACAAGCATGGAAATCTGTTTGGAAATGAACTTACTAACGGACATACAATTTGGAATTTTAGTCGTTTTAACTTCCAGGCGCAATATGATGAAGAGGAGGATAAATTTTTATATTATGAGAATGTACGGTTAAATATTATTTACCAGCATAAGAATCAAAGTGAATTATTTAAGTAATTATATTTTATAACGCAAAATTCTTTTATATAAAAAAGTAATGTATCTTTAGTACATGGAATTTCTGTATAAAAAATGAAGAAACAAATATTTACACTTTCTCAAGTTACTTCGAGTATTACCAATACCATTCGTCAGCGTTACACGAGTCCTTTCTGGGTGCGTGCAGAGTTAAACAAATTGAATTGGTATCCACATTCTGGCCATGCCTATCCTGATTTATTAGAAAAGAAAGAAGGGAGGGTTATCGCCAAGATTCGAAGTATTATTTGGAAAGGGAATTTTGATAGAATTCAAGAAAATTTTATAAAACATTTAGGAGAAGGTTTAAAAGACAATATTGAGATTTTATTTTTGGCTAGAATTGAATTTAATGGCGTACATGGTTTAAGTTTAATGATAGAAGATATAGATGTTCAATTCAATTTAGGCAGTTTAGAAAGAGAAAAACAAGCAGCAATACAAAGTTTACAAAAAGAAGGTGTTTTTTATCTCAATCAAAAATTAGCTTTTCCTACTTTACCACAAAAAGTTGCAATAATATCAGTAGAAACCAGTAAAGGTTTTTCAGATTTTAAAAGAACCCTTTCCCAATCTGCTACTAAATATAAATTTTACTATAAATTATTTCCCGCTATTTTACAAGGAGAGCGTGCAGTTTTATCCATTCGTTATCAATTAGAACGAATAAAAAAGCATTTAAGCTATTTTGATATAGTTGTTATAACAAGAGGTGGAGGTGATGAAATAGGGTTAAGTGCTTTTAATCATGTAGATTTATCTCGAGATATAGCCACTTTTCCACTTCCGGTTTTAACGGGAATTGGCCATGCTGTTAATTTAAGTGTTGTAGACATGGTGGCTCATTTTCATGCAATTACACCGACACAAATTGCACAGTTTTTAATTGACCGTTTTAGAGAAACCGAAAATAAATTAATTAAAACCAGTCAGAATATAATTAAGATATCTGATTTAACTTTAAGAAACTATGAAAGTGCAACATTTCACAGACAAAAGGCATTACAATTAATAGCTCAAAGAAATTTAATTAATTCGAAACATCAATTGCAAGGTGCTTTCGAAAAATTAGGTAAATACAGCAAGAGTTATTTGGAGAATAATTCAGGGGCTCTAATAGATATTAAAACTAAGTTTTCAAAAGAATGTGTGGCTGTAATTAAGAAAAGGAATGCTGAAAAAACACAGCAATTTGATACAATTAAACAGCGATTAAAATCCCATACACAGCAAATAAAAAATAAGCTAGATTACAGCATTCAAAGTATTCGATTAATGGACCCTCAAAACGTATTAAAGAGAGGCTATGGAATAATTAGACAAGAAGAAAAAATTATATCTAAAAGCAAGGATTTAAAGGAAGAAAATTTTATATTAGAGTTTCATGATGGAAAAATTCATGTTGAACCCCAAAAAATTGAAAAACTATGAAAGAAACAGTAAGTTATGATACCGCTTTTTCGGAGTTGCAAGAAATTCTTCAAGAGTTGGAAGATGGAGAAATTTCTTTGGATTTATTAAGTAAAAAGGTTAAACGGGCACATGAATTAATAGGTATTTGCCAGAAAAAATTTAAAGAAGTGGAGCAAGAGGTAGCTAATATTCTAAAAGAAATCGAGCAGGAAGAAAATTCTGACAAGGCTTAAATTATGGAATTACAAGAACTATATCCAAAGTTAAAAAACATCCCATTAATTGCTAAAAACATTGTAGAAGGATTTTTATCTGGCTTGCATAGAAGTCCACATCATGGTTTTTCCGTAGAATTTGCTGAACATAGAGATTATTTTTCAGGAGATCCTCTACGTCATGTAGATTGGAAAGTGTATGGTCGTACCGATAAAATGTATATTAAAAAATATGAAGAAGAAACGAATGTACGCAGTTATTTCTTATTAGATATATCAAGTTCCATGCAGTATAAAGGCTCGAGCAAATGGAATAAATTAGAATATGCTGCATTATTGATGGCAAGTCTAGGTTATTTGGCACAAAAACAAATAGATGGAATTGCTTATGGTTATTTTTCAAATTCCTTAAAAAGTATCAGTCCTGTAAAATCGACAAATACGCAATTGAATCAAATGATTGTTTCTTTGGAAGAACAATTACAGGGAATAGGAAAAAAGAAAGAAGCCACAGATTTAAATAACAGCTTGTCCAATTTAGCCAATATTATCAACAAACGCTCTTTGATTTATATTATTTCTGATTTCTTAATAGATCCAGAAGCTTTAAGAAAAACGAAGGATTTATTATTAGAATTAAAACATTTAAAACATGAAATCATTTTAATATCAGTACACGATTTTAAAACAGAAATCGATTTTGATTTTGACGATGGTAATTATACTTTTGAAGATTTAGAAAGTGATTTAAAGTTAAATTTAAGAAGTCAGGATATTAAAGAAGTATATAAAAAGCAAATGAATGCACATATTTCTTCACTTAAAGAGTTTTGCAATTTACATAAAATCGATTTACTTTTGGCAGATATTTCAAGTAATCCAGAAGAAATTTTAAAAAACTATTTAATCAATCGTACAAAAATGATGTAAATAAGGAAAAAATTTACTACCTTTGCCAACCTAATTTCTTTTTAGAAATATTTTTGTGGATCTTTAATAAGGAAGTAGTAAGATGAAACAGTTTCGGGAATTTGAAATAAGTTGGACGGGACTAAAAGATGGACTACATACATTTGAATATGCTATTGATGATAAAAAACTAGCTGATTTAGGATATTCCAATGATGAATTCAGTCAATTAGATGTTAAAGTTCAATTGGAATTACAAAAGCATCATAGTTTTTTTGAACTATATTTTGACTATGATGGAGAAATGGATTGTGTGTGTGACCGTTGCGGAGATAATATGCAATTGCAACTTTGGGATGAGTTCAAGCTTATTGTTAAATTAGTGGAGAGTACGGAAGAAGCAAAACGTCTCAATGAGGAGGAAGAGGATAGTGATGTAGTTTATTTATCCAAAAATCATCCAAGTTTTAACGTTTTTAAATGGCTATACGATTTCTTAATATTAAGTATTCCCATTCAGAAGCTACATGGAGAAGATAAAAATGGAGAAAGCCTTTGCAATCCAGAGGTTTTACGATTACTAGATCAAATGGAAAAAGTTGCAGCTCAAGGAAGTAAGAAAGATATTTGGAAAGATTTAGATAAATTTAAAGACAAAAATTAATATATTACCTAAAAATTAAAATAAAGATTAATTATGGCACATCCTAAACGTCGTCAATCAAGACAAAGAACAGGAAACCGTCGTTCTCATGACAGTGCAGTGAAAACAACTTTAAGTGTTGATCCTACAACTGGTGAAACGCATGTTCGTCATAGAGCACATTGGAGCGAAGGAAAATTATACTACAAAGGACAAGTGGTAATGGATAAAAATCCTGTAGTTGAAGAACAAGGCGAATAAATAATAACGATATAATAGAGAGAGGTTGTCTCAAAAATTAAAGACAACCTCTTAGCTATTTTAATATAGTATACACTATCAACTAAAAAGAATAAAGATTTTCACTATTAATTTATGAGTGAAAATTCCTAAGCCTTAAGCAAAATTTAAATACAAAAAGCCTTATTTTTAAAACTAAATAAATGTAATGAGAATAGGATTAGACATAATGGGCGGTGATTTTACACCAGAAGAAGCAATAAAAGGATTAGCAGCATATTTTAAAGATGAAAAAGAGGAAGATAAATCCATTCATTTTCATTTAATAGGCGCTTCCGATATTGCTGAACCCTTCCTGTATCATTTAAAAGGTTTTGAAGATAGATATACCATAATTCCAAGTGATTCAGTCATTAGCATGAATGAACATCCTACAAAAGCATTAAAAGAAAAAACAAATTCTAGTATTGCTATAGGATTTAAACAATTGCTTATGAAAGAAATTCAAGCATTTGCAAGTGCAGGAAACACTGGTGCTATGTTAGTAGGTAGCTTGTATTCTGTTAAAGCAATCCCTGGCATCATTCGTCCAACTATCGCCTCCCCTATTCCAAATATTAATGGCGCTTGGAGCTTTTTATTAGATGCAGGTGCAAATTCCGATTGTAAAGCAGAACATTTATATCAATTTGCAAAAATTGGTTCTTTATACGCAAAAAAGGTTTTAAATATTGAAAATCCTAGAGTAGGTTTATTAAATATAGGAACTGAAGAAGGTAAAGGGAATTTATTAGCACAAGCTAGTTATTCTTTATTGAAACAATCCAACTATATTAACTTTATAGGAAATATTGAAGGAAGAGATGTATTTACTGATGTAGCTGATATTATCGTTTGTGATGGTTATACAGGAAATATTATTTTAAAAATGGCAGAATCTTTTTACGATATTTTTGCCATTGAAAAAGGCATTGAAGACCCATTTCTAAAAAACTTCAATTATGAAAATTTTGGTGGAACTCCTGTTCTAGGAATTAATGCCAATGTTTTTATTGGTCATGGTATTTCTAAAGCTCCTGCTTTTAAAAATATGATAAAAAATACCATAGAATTAGTAAAAGGTGATGTAATCCAATCACTTAATAAACTATTCAAACCAGAAAATTAAAATTTCTAAACAAAATTTCTTTTTTTATCTTATCTTGCAATAGTCCCACTAAGTAAACTATTGTATGAAAAATATTAAATTCTTATTTGTTTTATTTATTGCATTATTTGCACCTTTATTTTTATTTGCTAAAATACAAACAGGTGCTGCTCAAATAGATAAATACATTAGTCTCTTAAAAAATAAAAAAGTTGCTATAGTAGCTAACCAAACAACAGAAATTAACGGTGTTTCTCTAATTGACACTTTATTACATTATAACATTACATTCCATAGTATTTTTTCTCCGGAACATGGATTTCGCGGTACTGCAGATGCTGGAGAAAGTGTAAAAGATGGAAAAGATAGAAAAACAGGAATTCCCGTGGTATCGCTGTATGGAAACAATAGAAAACCACAAGCACACCAATTAGAAGGGGTAGATATCATGATTTTTGACTTGCAAGATGTAGGCGCTCGATTTTATACCTATATTTCTACTTTAGAATATGTAATGGAAGCTTGTGCAGAACAAAATATCCCTTTATTAATTTTAGACCGACCTAATCCTATGGGCCACGTTATAGATGGTCCGGTTTTAGATCCAAAATTTAGATCTTTTGTAGGCATGCAAGCTATACCTATACTTCATGGATTGACCGTAGGAGAATATGCGAGAATGTTAGTAGGTGAAAAATGGTTAAAAACAAAAAAAGAATTGAATTTAACTATAATACCACTTACTAATTACACACATGATACTCCTTATCATTTACCTATTTCACCTTCTCCAAATCTAAAAAATATGGCTGCGATATATTTATATACTTCCACCTGTTTTTTTGAAGGCACACCCATTAGTTTAGGTAGAGGAACCCAACATCCTTTTCAAATGTTTGGACATCCTTCTTTTAAAAATATGCCCTATAAATTTGTACCAAACTCTTTACCCGGTGCAAGAAAGCCACCTTTACAAAATCAAACATGTTATGGTCGCTTTATCACTGATGATGTTGAAGAAGCTTATTTATTAACAAAAGACGGTATAAATTTAGCGTATATCATTGAAGCTTATCAAGCTTATCCAAAAAAGCAAGAATTTTTTACTTCTTTTTTCAATTTATTAGCAGGAACAGATGCATTGCAAAATCAAATCAAAAAAGGATGGTCACAGCAATTAATTAAAAAATCTTGGGAAGAAGACTTAAATGCTTATAAAAAAATCAGAGAAAAATATTTACTATATCCATAAAATATGCAAAAGAAAGAACTTAAGACTGCTTTATTTTTAGATCGAGATGGCGTTTTAAATATTGAAAAAAAAGGTTCTTATATTATGAAACCTGAAGAATTTATTTGGGATTTTCAAGTAAAAGAAGCTTTGGCAATAGCTAAAAACCATTTTGATTATATATTTATAGTAACCAATCAAAGAGGAATAGCAAGGAATTTAATGACAGAAGAAGATTTGCATGCGGTACATAAAAAAATGCAGGAAGATTTAAAAGATTTTAAGGTGCAAATAGATGGCATTTATTATGCTAAAGGAATGGATTTATCTGATCCCATGCGTAAACCCAATCCTGGTATGGGTTTAAAAATCAAAGAAGATTTTCCAGATATTGATTGGAATGCATCTGTAATGATTGGAAATAATATTTCTGATATGGAATTTGGAAAAGCTTTAGATTTATATACTGTTTTTCTTTATACTACGCAAGAAAAGCAAACTCTCCCCCATGCGGTAATCGATGCACAGTTTGCAAATTTATGGGAAGCAGTGCAAAATGGAAAATTCATAAAATGATTTAATTTCTTTCTAATTCCAAAGCATACTTTAGTGATTACATAAAATTAAAGTATGCTTTTTTACATTTTACTCATATTGTGGATTTTCTACCACGTTTTAAAAAAAATTAAAATATTTTATTTTAAAAAAACTATCTATTAAATAAGAATTTTTACATTTTGTAATTGTGTTGCTCTCTATATTTGATTCCTATTTAATTAGCATTTCACAAAGATTTAAAAAAACAATCCTTGCTTCCAAATTGTCCTATTCCTGAACTAACTAAAAGCAGAGAATATGAAAACTATAATTATCGCAAACCGATTACCAATTCGGATAGAAAGAAAAAACAAGGAATTAATAATTAAAGAAAGTGAAGGAGGATTAGCTACTGGATTACAAAGTGTATGTAAAAACAAGAATAATATTTGGATAGGATGGCCAGGTATCGTTCCTAAAAATCAGCAAGAAAAAGATTTCATCAATGCGGAATTATTAAAAAGAAATTTAATTCCTGTGTATTTAACTGAAGAGGAAGTAAAATGCTTTTATGAGGGTTTTGCTAATGAAATAATATGGCCTATTTGTCATTATCGACCAAGTTATACGGTATATAAAAAAGAGAATTGGGAATTTTATGAAATAGTAAATAAAAAATTTGCTACAACTTGCATGTATTTTAGTACACAAGCAGATACTATTTGGGTGCATGATTATCATCTCATGCTACTACCCTATTATATTAAAAAGCAAAATCCTAAAATAAAAGTAGGATATTTCCAACATATACCTTTTCCTACCCATGAAATATTTAAAGCTATACCTTGGAGAAAAGATTTATTAGAAGGAATACTTGCTGCAGATTTGGTTGGCTTTCACACTCCTAAGGATAAACAGTACTTTATGAATACTTGTAAAGAGATTTTAAATTATTCCCATTCGAATACGCATATATTTTTAGAGAACAAACAAACCAAAGTGGATTTCTTCCCTATGGGAATTGATGCAAATAAATTTAGAAGTATTAGTGAAGAACAAGAAACGCGGATGAGAAGATTTAAAATTCGCCAACAATTTCAATATAAAACTTTGATATTATCAGTTGATCGTTTAGATTATAGTAAAGGCATCATAGAAAAAAATCCAAGCGATACAATTATTATTACGAACACATCCTGAATATATTGAAAAAATTGTGTTTCTACAGTTATTAGTACCTTCAAGAACCTCCGTTCCGCAATATCAAAAATTAAAAAACACAATTAACCGTTGGATAAGTGAAGTAAATTCTGAATTTGGAACTACCAAATGGCAGCCAATACGCTATTTATATAATTCGTATCCTATAGAAGAAGTGTGTGCTTTATATTCAGCTGCAGATATTTGTCTTGTTACTCCATTGCGAGATGGTATGAATTTAGTGTGTAAAGAGTATATTATGTGTAAAAGTCAAGAATATGCAACAGGAGTACTTATTTTAAGTGAAATGGCAGGAGCAGCTTTACATATGAAAGAGACTATTCAAGTTAATCCAAATAATATCGAAGAAATTAAGGATGCTCTTATTACTGCAATGCAATTATCAGATGAAGAGCAATTTAAAATTATTCAAACATTAAAAAGAAAAATTGAAAAGTATAATATTCATTATTGGATTAAAAGCTATATGAATACCTTAAATGCTATTTCTAATAAAAAAGCAAAACATGCAAAATTATATACACCCCCTAAGATGGAACTATTATACAGAAATGGAAATCATAGAGAAGTATTATAAAAGTAAAAACAGATTATTATTATTAGATTATGATGGTACTCTTATAGGCTTAAAAAAACGACCGGAACTTGCAGTACCGAATGGGAGAATAAAAAACATTTTACATTTTCTGGAGAGTGATAATAAAAACAGAACTGTATTAATTAGTGGTAGAGATTATACAGAATTAGCAATTTGGTTTAAAGATTTATCTTTAGAAATATTTGCGGAACATGGAGCTTGGGGAAGAAAGAATAAAGTATGGCAATCCTTAGTGCAAACTAAGCAAGAATGGAAAGAGAAAATTCTTGTTTTATTGCAAAATTTTAAAAGACAAGCTCCCTTTTCCTTGATTGAAAATAAATCTTATTCCTTGGCATGGCATTATAGAAATTGCAATAAAAGAAAAGCAGAGGAAATAAAAGAAAAGATAGTAGCTTTAATTAAGAAAATCAAAGAAGAAAACGATTATCCTATCTCTTTATTGCAAGGCGATAAAGTATTGGAAATCAAAAATAAAAATGTTGCAAAAGGAAATATAGTTAAAGAAATCATTGCAAAAAATGAATATGATTTTATCTTATCGATAGGAGATGATATTACAGATGAGAGTATGTTTCAACAAATTCCCCAAAAAGGCATTTCTATTAAAGTAGGAGAAGGAAAAAGCTATGCAGATTATTCTATTCCCAGTGAAAAAGAAGTAATTATTTTATTAATGAAATTAAGCTTATTATGAAGTAATATTTCTTTTTCCTTCCTCTTTTAAAAGATAAAAAGCATCTAGAAATGCAACAATTTCTTTAGGACTCAATACTAATTTTTGATTTGCATTTGTAGTTAAAAGAATATTTTGATTTAATTCTGTAGTGTACAATTTTAATTTACCATAACGATCAGAATAATAAGTACCATAATCACCCCAAAGACCACCACTAGCAATAATTTTCTTTTTTATATACAAATGCGGGAAACGCACTATCCACATATCTTGAATTTGCGAAAAAGGAATAATCTTATTTTTAAAAGGACGAATAATTTTCAATTCATTATTTGATAATTCATAGGCAATAATTCTTCCTGAATAGATATACACCAATAATAGCAAAAGGAGTGCACTAAGTATTTGTGCAAATAAGGAAGGAATTAATTGTTGTTTACTAAATAATAATAGAGCTATAATTAGAAGAACAAAAAGATTAAAAAATAAGGTAAGTCTTTTATTTTTACTAGGTAATATTGCAGCGAATCTTTGCTTAATTGCCATTATTAGCGATTATTTCTTTCGAAATTAGCAAATAAATATGGATTCTATGTTAAAATAACTATGCTTTAAGTTTATACAAAGCTAAGTTTCATTTATAATTATGTAATTTTGCATTATGAAACGTGTTGTTGTTGGTTTATCGGGAGGTGTAGATTCTTCCGTAACTGCTTATTTATTAAAAGAACAAGGCTATGAAGTCATTGGAATGTTTATGCGTAATTGGCATGATTCTGATGTTACTTTATCCAATGATTGCCCTTGGCAAGAAGATTCTAATGATGCTCTTATTGTAGCAGAGCATTTGGGTATTCCCTATTACGTTATAGATTTAAGTAAGGAATATAAAGAGCGTATTGTAGATTATATGTTTTCGGAGTATGAAAAGGGAAGAACTCCAAATCCAGATGTATTATGTAATAGAGAAATAAAATTTGATGTGTTTTTAGATGCAGCTAAGAATCTTAATGCAGATTATGTAGCTACGGGGCATTATTGTAGAAAAACAACCGATGAAGAAGGCATACATCATTTATTAGCAGGTAAGGATGCTTCAAAAGATCAGTCTTATTTTCTATGCCAATTAAATCAAGAACAATTAGCACAAGCCTTGTTTCCCATAGGAGATTTATTAAAATCAGAGGTGAGGGAAATAGCTAAAGAAATCGGATTAAATACTGCCGATAAAAAAGATTCTCAAGGTTTATGTTTTATAGGAAAAGTAGATTTACCTACTTTTTTACAACAACAATTAGTAGTTAAAGAGGGAGATATAATTGAAATTGATGAAGAGCATGAAGCCATACAAGCCTATCATAATTTAGAAGTAAATGAGGATAATTTAGAAGCTTTAGCAAGACCATTTTCTTTTGAAGCTGCTGCTGGACAAAAAGTTGCTGTACATCAAGGCGCTCATTTTTACACTATAGGTCAAAGAAAAGGTTTGCATATTGGAGGAAGACCATTACCTTCATTCGTTTTACAGATAGATACAAAAAACAATATAATCTTCACTGGTTTAGGGAGCGAACATTCAGGACTGTATCGTTATGCCTTAAAAATGCATCCTGAAGAGGTTCAATTTATTAATCCTAATTATATACTTAAAGAGGGAGAATCTTATGAAATGCTAGTGCGCATTCGATATCGTCAAGCTTTGCAAAAAGCTAAAATAATCCATAAAGGTGATGCTATTTATATACTATTTGAAGAAAAACAAAGAGGAATAGCTCCTGGTCAATTTGCTGCTTGGTATAAAGAAGAGGAATTAATTGGATCTGGAGTCATCAGCTAAACTTCTTATCTACAAATAAATATGAGAGAAGAAGCTATAGCAAAATTTTTTCTTCTTTTTGTTTATAAAAAAAAGTTATATAAATAGGATTTAAACCCTACTTATATGACTTTTAAATTTTTGCATATTTAAGAAACACTATTTTTCATTTTTCAAATAGTCACGCAATACATATTGTAAAATACCATTATTTTTATAGTATTCAATTTCGATTGGCGAATCCATTCTCGTTTCCACTTTAAAATGTGTTGTCTTACCGCTTTCATGTTCTGCTGTTACATCCAGGATTTTTCTGGGAGTTAAATCCTCCTTCAATCCTTTTATTGTAATTATTTCTGTTCCATCCAATCCTAAGCTTTCCGCATTTTCACCAGGCATAAAAGTTAAAGGAGCTACTCCCATTCCCACCAAATTAGATCTGTGAATTCTCTCATAACTTTCAGCAATTACCGCCTTAATTCCTAATAAATAAGAGCCTTTTGCCGCCCAATCTCTAGAAGAGCCAGAACCATAATCTTTTCCTGCTAATACGACTAAAGGAGTTGCAGCTTCTTTATATTTCATTGCCACATCATATACTGTTCCGATCTCACCTTTTGGTAAAAATACGCTATAACCACCCTCTTTAGGGACAATTTTATTTTTTATTCGCACATTGGCAAAGGTACCACGCATCATTACTTCATGATTTCCTCTTCTTGAACCATAAGAATTAAAGCTTTCGGTCGGAACATTTCTTTCCACCAAATATTGTCCTGCTGCACTGTCTTCTCTAAAAGAACCCGCTGGAGAAATATGATCTGTAGTAACGGAATCTCCTAAATACAATAAAACTCTTGCTTTTTCAATATCTTGAACAGGATCTGGATGTGGTTTTAAATTTTCAAAGAACGGTGCTTCTTTTATATAAGTTGAATCTTGCGACCATTCATAATTTTCACCCAAACTCACCTCTAAATTTTTCCAATCTTCCGAACCCTCAAAAATCACATCATATACTTCTTTAAAATCGGACTGCTTCACACAATCGTTAATAGTATTCATAATATCTTCTCTACTTGGCCAAATATCTTTCAAGTACACTGGATTACCATTGGGATCATAAGATAAAGGATCATTAATCAAATCCACATCTACCCTACCAGAGAGTGCATAAGCAACCACCAACATAGGCGACATTAGGAAATTCATTTTTACTTGAGGATGAACTCTAGCTTCAAAATTCCTATTTCCTGACAATACAGAAGAAACCACTAAATCTCCTTGTTCTACTGCTTCAGCAATATGATTAGGTAGCGGACCGGAGTTACCTATACACGAAGTACAACCATAACCAACGGTATGAAAACGTAAAGCTTCTAATGCCACATCTAATCCTGAACGTTCTAAATATTGCGTAACAACTTTAGAACCAGGAGCTAAGGAAGTTTTTACCCATGATTTAGTACGTAAACCTTTTTCAACTGCATTTTTTGCTAATAAGCCGGCACCAATCATTACCGAAGGGTTAGAAGTATTTGTACAACTCGTTATAGCTGCGATTACTATACTTCCATCGCTTAGTATAAATTCCTGATTTTTATACTTAATACGTACTGATTGCAATTCATCCTTAACCACCTCTAAATTAGATTCACCCGATTTAGGTACTTTTCCAAATGTAAATTCAGTTCCTGAGCCACCATCTGCTAACCATGCCGATTCTTTTCTTTTATTAATAGGCTCATAAGTTCTATCATGCTCTTCTTCAAGTAATTCTACAAATTTTTCAGATAAGTCTTTTACTAAAATTTTATCTTGTGGACGTTTAGGACCAGAAACAGTGGGTTCCAAAGTTGATAAATCGAATTCTACTACAGAGGAATATTCAATTTCTTCCTTTCCTGTTCTCCACATTAAATTTTCTTTACAATATTTCTCTACTCTTTCAATTTGTTCTGCACTTCTATTAGTAGTGTGCATATATTCTAAAGTTCTTTCATCTATAGGGAAATAAGTAACTGTACAACCAAATTCTGGAGACATATTTGCAATAGTTGCACGATCTGTAACCGATAAATAATCCAGTCCATCTCCAAAAACCTCAACAAATTTTCCTACTACACCTTTATCTCTTAAAACTTTAGTAATGGAAAGCACCATATCTGTAGCCGTACAGGTATCAGGAATTTTTCCAGTTAATTTTAATCCCACTACTTCAGGGCAAGTAAAAAATATGGGTTGGTCCAACATAGCAGCTTCTGCTTCAATACCTCCAACTCCCCAGCCCACAACTCCTATACCATTAACCATTGGAGTATGTGAATCGGTACCAACTAAAGTATCTGGAAATAACCAACCATCTCTTTCCGTAATCCCATGCGCCAGATATTCAAGATTTACTTGGTGGCAAATTCCCATTCCAGGAGGAACAACCGTGAAGTTTTTTAAACCTTTCTGTGCCCATTTTAATAATTCATAGCGTTCTTTATTTCTTTCATATTCATAAGCCACATTTTTATCATAAGCATAATCTGTAGCATAATAATCTACTTGCACCGAATGGTCAATAACTAAATCTACAGGAATAGCGGGATTTATTTTCTGTCCATCTCCACCATGTCTAATAAATTCTGCTCTTAATGCCGCCATATCTACCACGGCAGGAACTCCTGTAAAATCTTGCATTAATACACGAGCAGGCTTAAATGGTATATCTTTATCTTTAGCTTCTGGCGTCCAATTCACTAAAGTATCAATATGCTCTTGAGTAATACTAAAACCATCATGATTTCGCAGCACATTTTCCAATAAAATACGAATACTAAATGGTAATCTGTGTATATTTTTATCGGATAAGGATTTTAGGGAACAGAATGAATATTTTCCCCCTCCAATTTGTATACTTTCTTTATTTATGGGTGATTTATATTTCATTAATTTAAATTTTAGATTCCCTTAAAGTTACAATACAAGTACCTATATTCAAAAATTATTTTTCAATAAAGCTATAATTTTTTTGAATTTATTTTAAGAAGAATAAAAAAAGCGATTGTTACAAATGAGTAGAAACAATCGCTTTAAATGAAGTTTATTATAGCTTCTTGATAGAGTAGCAATTAGATATAAAGAAAAGCTTTTTTGGTATTTTAAATAGCTTTTACTTTTTCCAAAAACCATTCTCTTACTTCTCCTTCCAAATGGGGAAGTAATTTATCTTTACATGTTTGATGATAAGCATTTAACCAATCCAGCTCTTCCTCTGTCAATAAATTTTTATCAATAGCCGAAGTGAAAAACGGACAGAAAGTTAAGGTTTCAAATTCATAAAAAGTATTCCATTCTGTTTTTTTCCATTCTTTTACTGCAATTAAATTCTCATGACGAATACCATATTTACCTTCCACATAGTACCCTGGCTCATTAGAAACCACCATTCCAGCTTCTAAAACAGTGGGATTAATATCTTTTCTGATATTTTGAGGACCTTCATGTACATTCATAAAGCTACCCACACCATGTCCTGTTCCATGATTGTAATCTTTACCCTCCTCCCATAATGCTTTTCTTGCAATGGCATCCAAATGCATACCCGAGGTTCCTTTAGGAAATTTCATCATAGAAAGTTGAATCATTCCTTTTAAAACAAGAGTTGCATCTTTAATAAAGTCTTCATCGACTTCACCCAAAGGAAAAGTTCGCGTAATATCTGTTGTTCCTTCTAGATATTGCCCACCAGAGTCAACCAAAATACTTCCTTTTTTAAACACTTTTTTACTCCCTTTTTCCGGAGCAGAATAATGTATAATAGCCCCGTTTTCCAGATAACCCACTATACTTCCGAAACTTTGTCCAACAAAATTCTTTTGAGCTGCACGGAAAGAATAGAGTTTTTTTCCTATGGTATATTCATCCAAATCCATTTTCCCTACATTTGTTGTTAACCAATGTAAAAATTGCACCATTGCAACTCCGTCACGAATCATAACCTCCCTAAATCCTGCTAATTCTTTTTCATTTTTAATAGCCTTCATTAAATTTCCTGGTACCGCCTTTTTCACTAAGGTGTTTTTTTGAGAAATTGCTTCAAAAATAGCTTGATTACTTCTTGGAGATACCCAAATATGCTCTTCTTTTAAATTTTCTAAAAAGGGAAAAAATTCTTTATAATCCTTAATTTCCACATAAGCATTTTCCATAAGATTTATAGCCTCTTCTTTTAACTTTTCTTGATCTACAAAGAGATAAGCTTTTTCCTTAGCAATGTAGATATAAGCCAAAAATACAGGATTGCACGCCACATCGCTACCTCGCAAATTCAAAGTCCATGCTACATCATCCAAACTAGTAATAATATGACCACTAGCATTTTCTTTTTGCATCGCATTTCGAATAGCTTTTAATTTATCTTCTACGCTTTGTCCTGCTCTTTCTAATGGATGTACAAAAATGGGATTTTTTCTAGCTTCTGGTCTTTCCATCCATACTTTATCTAATAAATTTAAATTAATTAAATTCTTTCCTTCTTTAGCTAAGCTATTTTTTAAACTTTCCCAATCTTCATGTGCTGTAACTAAAGCGTTTACAGCAATATTTGCATTTTCCTTTGTTTCTGAAATTATCCAGTCAATATAATGTGGTGTATCTGCATTTCCATCCTTAAAAAGATCAATACCTGAACCTTCTAGCTCTATAGGAGCTTGCGTAAAATAACGACCATCTGTCCAAAGTCCGGCTTTGTCTTGTAAGATTACTACAAAACCTGCGGAACCTGTGAAGCCAGAAATCCACTCTCTTTCTTTCCATGCCTCTGGTAAATATTCACTCATATGAGGATCAGCTGAAAATACAATAAAGGCATCAATATTCTTTTCTTTCATTTGCTTGCGCAGGGAATGTATTCTATCTTTTATTTGCATTGTAATTTTAATTTTTGAATGGTTTAAAATTACAAAATGTTGCAAGGCTGACAAAATTATTTTATACCCCTATTGAGCCGCATTATTCGTAAAATTTATTTTAGATAGTTTTGTCACTAAGTTTTGATGCTGTATAAGGTTTGTAAAGAAAAAGATATAAAAATAAAACCAAGCAAAGAGAACATCCAAATGCTCCAAAATTTCTTTATAAATATTTTATTACTTTTTATCAAAATATCTTAACTGATCATTATTTATAAACTTTAATAAATTTTTGTAGTGGTCACGAAGTAGCGATGAAGGTAACAATTCTGGTTGAAAACTTTAAAATAGATAAACCAACAAAATACATATTGAAACATTTTTGAAATAATAAAAAAAGCCTTGTCAGCTTTTACACTAACAAGGCTTTTAAATTATAAGAAGGGAGTGTTATTATTTCACCACTTCAAACTTCTTAATCATCACACCATTTTGTGTTTCAATGCGTACTGTGTACATGCCAGAAGCTAACTGCGATACATCCATAGTATGTACTGTAGCAGTATTTGCTTTTCCATCATATACTTTTTGACCT
>DATGSF010000007.1:0-3666 GCA_035302865.1 Chitinophagaceae bacterium | reverse complement strand
GGTAAATCTGAAACCATTGACAAAGGAGCTAAAGGCTCGATAACGAGTTTTACTTTTTTATTCAATTCTGGTTTAAACTTTAATATTTCTAAATTTTGTCTTTTCATTTTACTTCCATTTTTTTATTCTTATTAACTACTTCCACCACCTCCAAACTGCCCATTCCTTGCGCGCTTTCTATGCCAATACCGGCGTTCAATAAAAGTTCGATGAACCGTCGCTCAGCGCGTAATTTTAATTTATAATTTATGCTTCCTCTTATTTTTGTCGCTGCTTGACTGTCGGATTTAATATGCACCAATCGCGTACGAAATGGATTTTGATAATATTCCAATTCTATACTCAGGATCGCCTGTTCGGCAGTTTCCAAATCATAAGCATCTCTGATTTTATTGCGCCATCCATAAATTAAACTCGATAAAAACTCCTTATCATCGGGGAGTAAATAATCGTAATGACCTCTTTCATTTTTAATTCCTGTCACGATTGCTGAAGTTGGCTTTACGATGACTTCCATTAATTCCTGAGGGGAAAATTCCTTTAAAGGATTTTCCAAGGAAATTATAGATTGCACCTGAAAAACAACCTTCGAGTTCTTATCGGCAATCACAATATTCTCAGATTTAAACAAGCCCTCTACAAAGGTTCGAGAAGCTTCCGGAAGATGAAAACTTACCGTGAATTCAACCTTAGGATCCAAAAGTAGCATCCGGTCATTTTCTCTTTTGTACTTGAATTTTAAATCCGAAAATGTAAAAAACTTATAGCCTTTCCCATATCCTTTTTCATGTAAGAAGCTAGCATATTCCGCATCGCCTTTAGCTAATATTTTGTAAATGGCAGCCGATAATGGATATTGATAGTTTATGGGTATTTCTCTTCCAGCAGTTTTATATAATTTTAATCTAAATCGCATATGCTTTTATATATCTAAAATAAATAAGTTTTAATAATTATTAACTCTCTATAAAATTTCATTTATAAAATACGCACCTTCCTTTAAAAAAATCCCCTCTTTGCTCGCCTTAGTATTTTGAATCCATGAAAAAGAATAATTCGCAGAAGTTCCATGAATAGCATTATCCCGACCGAGCCACTTATGCATAGTAGCCGTTAATAACTCCTGATAATTAAAAGGAATTGCTCGCTTATTCTTACTTAATTTTAAATATATCCTCATATTTCTATATATTACTTAATAATTGTCCTTTTATAAAAAACACAATATAATAAAATATTCTTAAAGAAGGTAAAATAATTACATTTAAACTAACAATGTCAAAGATAAAACCCCACTCTGCCAAATACTGTCAGTTGAAAATTTTTCTTTAAAAAAATGGAAATAAAAACATTTAAAACTTTTTTTTATTATTCCTTTTGCTAATAAATATTTTGTAAAAAATCATATATTATTACTTATTTTATGTATCATTGTATTAAATTTAAAATCATTACCATGAGCAAGTTATTTATTAGCATTTTTACCATTTTATTGTTCTTTTCTTGTAATTTAATGGAAAATAAAGAAGAGAATGCAAATGAAAACAATAGGGAAATTGTTACAGATGATCTAGATCAAAAAGGTTTAGAATGGTTAGAAAGTATTTTTCAATGTGCGGATGCGCAAGGCTTTTGTTATCCCGATGAGGAAAAAGTATTAAGTAAAGAGTATAGAGATTATCTAATTTTTGCTAATAGTATTTTCTATGAAGGGCATGATTGGAAAGAAAAAGAAAAGGAAATTTACCAGAAAACTTATAAAGACAAATGGGAGGGTACTTATACAGTTTTAGAAGAAGAAACATGGCCTTTTGATCGACCTAATGGTGATATTCCCAATTTAGAAGAAGTGCGTGTTCAATCAAAAGGCAATTTAAACTATGAAGTATTTATTGATTACTATCAAGGAGAATTTACAAATACTAGTCTAGTAGAACTAATAGAAGATAATGGATATTTCTATATTCATAACACGAAGACTATTAAATAAAAATTTACAATTGTTTCGAATATGCTTTTAATTCATTTTGCAAATACTGCCTGAACTCTAAAGGCTCTATGGACTTGAAATGGGATAATAGTCCTAATACAAAGCGACCTATTCCATGAAAACTGGCGACAGGAGCTTGCAATTTATAATATTCCCCATTTTCAGTAATTGCTTTTAAATATTTTTTACTTAATGGATACTCTTCTCGTAATAAATTATATGCTGTCAAATTCATTTCAACTGTAATTTCTATAAGAGGTTCTTCTGCAGACATTCTAAAAATATCTATAAATGGTTTTTTATGCATTTCCTCTCTTTGCCAATCTATAGAGGTTATTTCTACAGCAGATAAACGGGAAATTTTAAAACTTTTTACTTTTTTATCCTCCGTATCTAAAGCCCATATACTATTATAATCTTCCAAAAAATCAAAAGCTTCTACTAATCTATCTTTTACAGTTGCACTATTTGAAGAACGGTATCTTTTTAATATTATTTGTTTTTTCTTTTTTTGAGCATGTGAAATATTTTGTATTCTCTGTAATCTACCCTCTTTTTCGGATTGCAGTAAAGCTTTAAAATCATATAAGCTATGTAATTTTTTTAATAATCGCTTTTTTGTTTCATCATAAAATTCTAAATTTTCTAATGCTTGTAAAAACAGATAAGCTTCCTCCTCGGAAAAGTGTAATAATTTCTGAATATCTCTGGTATTTGCAGCATTTTGCATTAATCTATATCGTCCTTTATTACGTTCTATGACAAATCCAGCATTTTCTAATTGGTTCAAGTGTCTATAAGCTGTTCTTTCACTTATTTCGAATCGCTCCTGAATTTCTAATAAACTATAAGTTCTTTTTCCAGATAATAATAATAACAGCCTTAATGTTTTTTCCATAAATGTCTATTATAAAAAAACTCTTTTATCAAAAATTTCGAAAAAAGAGTTTTTAAGATTTTATTTTATTTTTATTTATTTTACTACAATCTTAGTAGTTTTTTGTAATGTTCCTTGTGAAATTTGAACAAAGTACATACCCATTTTTACACCCAATTCTTTTAATGATAAACTTATATTTTCAGCTTGCACTTTAGTATTATATAGTTCTTTTCCATCAATAGAATATAGAGAGATAGCTACAGGCTCCTCCTTTTTTAGTTTTTCTAAGGAAATCACAATTTTATCTTCTGTTGGATTAGGATAAACAGCAAAATCCAGCATATTTAAATCTGCAATATCTAAAGCTTCGGTATGTCTATTAAAAAATTTCCAAATTTCTTCTGTATAAGCAATATCATTAGTTGGTTTACGCAACCAAACATGATCAGCATTATTTACTTTAAACAATTCATAGTCTGCATTTCCACCAGAATACAAGTAATGATCAACGGTATATCCATCATTTGCAACATCAGGTAATGCAGTATGTACCGGAGTAGGATCGCAAGAATTATTTGTTATCCAGAAATTTGTTAATGAATCCACTGAAATTCCAAAAAGATTTTGATCGTAACCTACTGTTCCATCAGCCGTTCCATGAAAATGCGCAAGAGGCACTGCTTTTCCAGGATTACAACCATTTAATCCATTCCCCATTGTACCAGCTACAGAAGCAAAGGCAGCAAATCGAGAATTATCTTCACATGCTAAACGCTCTGTCATAAAACCTCCCATG
>DATGSF010000006.1:0-6880 GCA_035302865.1 Chitinophagaceae bacterium | reverse complement strand
AAGAGCTTAAAAAGGGGAGAAATCCTCCTTTTTATTCTAAAAAAACAATAACACAAATAAAAAATAGGAAAAACTTAATTTATCAGTAAAAATCGATAATAAAATAGCCGTCATCAAAATGAACTTTTGAGACGGCTACTTCAGTAGTTCCACTAGGATTCGAACCTAGACAAACAGAATCAAAATCTGTTGTGCTACCCTTACACCATGGAACTATCCCTTATTACAGGTAGCCTTTTTATTGGCGTGGTGCAAATTTAATACACTTTTTTCATTCCACCAAATCTTTGGCTTATTTTTTTTGTATTATTTAATTACTATTGTAACACCCATTTGTACATTAGAACTAATATCAAATAAAAGAAAGAAGCTAAAATTATCCCTTTCACAGTTTCGTATCTTTTTTTATTTAAAAACCAATAAAATGGTGCTAAGTTTAATATCATTCCTAAAGATACAATCTTAGATATTTCGTTTAATACGCGTGGATTCTCAAAAGCAACAAACCAACGCAAAATGTATTTTAAAGCTATATCTGAAAACATTAAAACCCAAACCAAAAGCATCCCAAGTATTGGAGTTATCATACCTAAAATCAAACCTAAGATAAATTTATCATTTTTATCTCTTTTGGGTTTAGAGTGTATACTTCTATGTATTCTTTCGTGTTGAAATGGTTTTTTAATATTTTTCATGAATTAAATATATTGTATTTCTTTGTTGTTTTTAAATATTCCTTTCGAAAGTACTTATAAAACTCATTTTCAAAAAGTAAACTTAAGATAATTTTAGGAAAGCCTTATTTATTTTTCTATAATTAAAAGTTTTCTTTTAAAATCGCTAATATTTTTTATTACTTTGCTTTTAATTAATCTTTTTTCATGTTGAAAAATCAGATTTTTATTCTTGTATTCCTAATTTTCCTTACAATCCTAGGTAAATACAACGCGCATGCACAAAAAGCTCCTCGAAGTTTTAATAAAAAAATCGAACGTGCTGAATATTTTGTGTATCAAAAAAAATATAATAAAGCCGAGAAAATATATGCTAATGCACTATATGAATTTCCTCATGATATAAAAGCCATTAGAAATTATATTGAGTTATTTGCTTTAAGTAATAAAAACGATAGAAGAAAAGAAATTTTAAAAAGAGTTGCAAATCAAAACTATATTAAATCCTTAGAAATAGTGGCAATTCCTCTACTAAATATTTTGGAAGAAGAGGAAGAAATAGAAGATTTGAATTATTATTTAATGAAATTTCAAAATAATTTCGCTAAAGACCATCCCATTCAAAAGCAAATTCAATTTTACAATAATGCTGAAAATCACACAAAAGCTTCTTTAAAAATTAGTAATTTAGGTTTAGGCATTCAAGATAGTTTGCATCAAAAATACCCACAATTAGCCTTTAAAGGTCAAAAATTACTTTTTACACAAAGTCGAAGCACGCAAGGAGGAGAATATGCAATAAGTTCTTGGGACTCATGTTATGGCTGGAATTCTTCAAAAATCTTACAAGAACCTTTTAATTCAAGACATTCAGAAGAATCCATTCATGTAAGCTGGGATGGGCGTTATATTTTTTTTACTCGATGTGGCATGCAAGCTTATAGACAAGATCATGGTGGTAATTGTGATATTTATTTCTCTTATTATCAAAATAATAATTGGTCCCTACCTCAACCCTTAGGTCCTGCTATAAATACAAATTATGATGAAATGCATCCATTTTTAAGTTCCGATCAAAAAACACTTTACTTTTCCAGCAATAGACCCGGAGGTAAAGGTGGTTATGATTTGTATAAATCGGAATTCAAAAATGGTGTTTGGACAGAGGCTGTTTTATTAAAAGGGGAAATAAATACAGAAAAAAATGAATTAGCTCCATTTTTAAGTCCTGATCAAAAACAACTGTTCTTTAGTTCTGATGGACATCCTGGATATGGAGGCTTTGATTTGTTTGAAGCAGCTGAAATGGAAGATGGAACATGGCAGCAAGTTAATAATCTAGGAAAACCAATAAATTCTCATAAAAATGAATTGGCTTGTACATTTTCTATAAGTGGTGATAGTTTAATTTTTAGTTCTGATAGAAAAGATATTTCTCCAGGATACAATTTATTTCTAGCTACGGGAAATACATGGTTTAATCCACATCAGATGATTTCAGGTTTTATAATTGATAGCGTACATGAATTCAGTTTACCAAATACAGCTTTCCAAGAGAAAAGTAATAGAAATATTGATTGGCCAGTAGCTAATAGAGGGGATGGAAGTTATTATTTTTTAAAGCCACAAAATGAAGAGGCAACTATTCTTGTAACTATTCCAGGATATTTAAAGAAAGAGAAAAAATTTGAAGCTGATTTAAAAGGGAATTATTTAAATTTTCAAAATATTGCTTTACTTTCTCAAACTGAGGCTGCTAAAGCAATGGATACACTAAATATAAGAGTACCTCTAGAGCGTTTTGATCATGATTTTATGGAATACTTTCAAACAGAATGGCCAGACATTTATCATTTTTTACATGATAGAGGAATTAAAAATATAACAATTGAAAAGTTTAATGTATTAGCAAATGGGAAAGAAGAAAAAGATAGTTTCTCCGAAAATGAAAAAACACTTATAATAAATTCTTTTAAAAACCATTGGCCATTAAAAGAAAATATACTTTTCACACCTTCTGATAATTTTGAAAATACCACTAAGAACTTAGATAAAAAACCCTTTGTACAAATGCACATTATTGCAAATTAATACTAGGCAATTTTAAACCCAATCATTTTGCACTTTTAATACTTTCTCTATTAAATCCCGAACACAACCTTTTCCACCATTTTTAGGACTAATATAAGTAGCTAATTCTTTTATTTCCTCCACTGCATCTTTCGGACAAGCCCTAAATCCACAAAGTTGCATAGCTTCTCTATCTGGAATATCGTCACCCATATATACAAATGTGGATAAATCCCAATCATTCATGCTTGATAAGGCTTGCAGTAATTCCACTTTATCCTTTACGGAAATAAAAACATCCTCAATTCCTAATTTTTCCAAACGTAATTTTGATGCTACACTATGTCCACCAGAAATAATTACTATTGGGTAACCTTTTTTAATAGCTAATTGCAAAGCATAACCATCCTTAATATTCATTACTCTGTATGGTTCTTGTCCTTCTGACACATAGATATTTCCATCCGTTAAGACACCATCAATATCCAAAATAAAACCTTTAATTTTTGAAAACTGCTCTAACATAATTATTATTTCTGTATGGATTTTACAAATTGTTGGTATAAAGCTAATAAATCATGGTCTTCCTTGAGAATATCCATATGCCTTTCCAAAGTTTTTTGATCATTTCGAATTGCAGGACCTGTTTGCAATTCACGTAAAGGAGTTTTATCCACTTGATTCGTAGTTTGATATATAATTGGCTTCAATGCATCAAAAGGCAAATTATATTTTTCACAAAACTCCTCTGTTATTACCATTAAATGATGAATATAATTATTAGAAAAAACAGCAGCCAAATGCAATAAACCTCTTCTTTCTACATCCATTTCATAAAGAACACTACTGAGTATATGTGCGAAGTTTAAAAACATTTCTTTTTCTGAAGATCCTCCTTGAAACTCTATAACTAATGGCACTTTATTTGGGTAAGGGCTATTTCTATTGCTATTTAAAGAAAAAATAGGCCATAAAACCGCTTTAGAGGAAAAATCTCCTAGGACGTCAATGGACTTCGTACCAGAACAATGTACAATTATTTTACAGGATATATTTTGAACTTGCTCCGCACATTCTGCAATTGCATCATCCTTCACCGCAACAATTATAATATCCACCATTGCTTCCATTTCAGCAATAGTTTTCCTCGCCTCTCCACCATATTTTTGCACAAATGCAGCAGTTTTATCAGGATCTCTACCCATCACCTCAACAAATTCCAAATCCATAAAACGCATACGCTCTCCAATATAATGCGCCATATTCCCAACTCCAATTATACTAATTCGCATGATTTTATTTATTTATTTCTATATAATCCCACATAATATTATAGACTTTATCTTTTAATATACCCTTATCTTTGTCACTGTAATCTTTAACTGAAATCGCGGGTAAAAAATGCATTTTTATCTTTCCCGGACGTAAAGAAAAGAGTGGTTTTACAGGCATAATTTTATTAGTTCCGAATAATACACAAGGAATAATATCTTTTTGAGCATGTATAGCAGTTGCAAAAGCTCCTGTATAAAATGCACTTAAATTTTCCTCAGTCCTATTCCTAGTCCCTTCAGGATATAAACATAAATGCTGCCCTCTTTCTAATACCTCTTGCATCTTTATTAAACTTTCTCTTCTACTATTTTCATCACTTCTATCTACTAAAACAGAACCCACCCTATAAATCAAGCCGAAAAGTGGAATTTTAGCCATTTCAATCTTTGCTAAAGTCTTATTCGGTCCTGGCAAAAAAGGAACTGTTATCATAATATCTAAAAAGGATCTATGATTTGCTGTTATTACATAACTAGTGCCTTTTTTAAAATGCTCCAAACCTTTAATTTCAACCCTCACTCCAATTAAAAATAAATACACATGCATCCATGCTCTATAAATCCTATAAATCCAGACACCTCTTTTGGGTTCTTTCATGTTACGGATTAAAAAAATAGGCAATATAACAATTAATAAAGTAATTATAAAAAGCACTAATCCATAAAATGCAAATATAGCTTTTAAGATATTTTTCATCTTTAATTCCTTACTGTAAAATACAAAGTTAATCAATTCATTTATGTAATAATCAAAACAGCTATAAAGTACTTATTTAATTACTTACCTTTGTTTTGGAAATTAATAATATGAAAGAAAAAAATCTTCGATTAAAGAAACACTTAGGACAGCATTTTTTGATAAATGAATCTATTACACAAGAAATTGTAAACTTATTACCCAAAGATAAGCAGTTTAATTTATTAGAAGTAGGTCCTGGTGCAGGTGCACTCACAAAATATCTTTTACAATTAGAAAATGTAAACTATAAAGCAATCGAAGCTGATGAGGAAAAAGTACAGTACTTAGTTAAAACATTCCCTAATCATGCGGATAAGTTTCTATTAGGTAGTTTTTTGGATATGGATCTACCTTTTGAGGAGGAATTTATAATTATAGGGAATTTTCCTTATAATATTTCCAGTCAAATCATGTTTCAAATTTTAGACTGGATACCAAAAGTTACTCAAGTTATTGGCATGTTTCAAAAAGAAGTAGCCCAAAGAATAGTAGCCGAACACGGAAGTAAGGACATTGGAATTTTAAGCGTTTTCACAGCATGCTTTTTTAAACGTCACTATCATTTTGATGTTCCTCCCGAGGATTTTAATCCTCCTCCGAAGGTTTATTCAGGTGTTATAAAATTGGATTATATAGGAAATAAATACCACATCGAAGATTATCCAAGATTTAAAAAATTTGTGAAAATTCTTTTTAGCAAAAGAAGAAAAACTTTGAGAAATGTATTAAAACCTTTACTTTCCTCTGAAATATTGAGTGATTCTTTTTTTGATTATAGAATCGAACAAATAAGTATTTCAGAAATTGTGGACTTATATAAACAGCATTATGAAAAATAAAAAATATGCACTTATAGCAACTAAAGTTTCAGATAAACTAATAGATAGCTTAGAGGAAAAAGATTACCATATTGATTATTTCGATTATGATTTGCCTATATCTTGGGAGAAATACACAGGAATCATCACTTCTAATAAACTGTATCTTCCTCAAGAAATTTTAGAAAAATGTAAAAATCTAAAATGGATAGGCAGATTAGGATCGGGAATGGAAATTATAGACCTTGATTACGCAAAATCTCAAAATATAAAAGTAGTAGGAAGTCCTGATGGCAATGCTAATGCTGTTGCAGAACAAGCCTTGGGAATGCTATTAAGTATGACCCATCAAATACATAACTCCTATAAAGAAACTTCTAAAAACATCTGGAGAAGAGAAGCAAATAGAGGTTGGGAAATACATGGAAAGAAAGCAGCAATAATTGGTTTAGGTAATAATGGATCTTTATTTGCACAAAAATTAAATGCCATGGGAATGGAAGTATTTTATTACGATCCTTATATTCTTAATCCTCGTTCCGTTGATTATGCCAAAAGAAAAAACTCTATTCCTACCCTGCTAGAAGAAGAAATAGATGTTTTAAGTTTTCATGTTCCTTTAAACAAAGAAACAGAAAACTATTTTGATGAAAACATGTTAGTTGATCTTAAGAAACCTATTTATTTACTCAATCTCTCAAGAGGACCTGTTGTATTTTGGGATAAAGTTTATCAAGGTTTAAAGGAAGGAAAAATCATTAAAGCCGCATTAGATGTTTTAGAAGTAGAGCCACTAGATAAAATGCCAGAACAAGCAAAAAAGGAAATTGCAGAAATGATTCGAAAAGATAAATTATTGCTAACACCACATATTGGCGGCTATACTTTCGAGGCAATAGATAAAATGTCCCATAGTGTGCTCAAACAATTATATAATACACTATAGATTTTACAATAATAATGCGTATTTCAATTATTCGTTCACTTTTTTAATTTTTAAATATTAAACTATTTCCAGGTACTTATTAAAAAAATATTTTCAAATATTGAATAATTTTGTATCTTTGGTATTCATACAACGCGCTCAATAACTATTGAGTGCGTTGCATTTTTATTATCTAAATCCAATTAATAATATTACTATGTCAAATATAAACTATGTGACTCAAGATAGTCTTGATGCCATGAAGGAGGAGTTAAATAAATTAAAAACTACAGGAAGAGCAGAAATAGCTAAAGCTATTG
>DATGSF010000005.1:0-16995 GCA_035302865.1 Chitinophagaceae bacterium | reverse complement strand
AACTTTCGCTTCTTTTGCCGCCCATAAGATATTTAAAAAACCAGAAACATTAACCTCATTACTCATTAAAGGGTCTTTTAAAGAACGCGGTACGGAACCTAGAGCTGCTTGATGTAAAATATAGTCCACTCCACCTTCAAGAGCCTTATGGCAAGTGTCAATATCACGGATGTCACCTTTTATAAAGGTAAATTTTTCATTTTTTAAAAAAGCTTCTATATTATGCATATGACCCGTAGATAGATTATCTAAGCACCTTATTTCATAATTCTTATTTAAAAAATATTCAATAAGATTAGAACCAATAAAACCAGCTCCACCAGTAATGAGAATTTTTTTCATGTTTTAAATAATAAAATAATTGCAACAAAGGTAATTAATGAAGAGAATATAACAAGCCATTTCAGAGGAAACTCTTATTCAAAAAAATCAAATACTATTTAATAGCTCCTCTAATTGATTTTTAAAACCCAATAGTGCTTTTTTTAAATCAATCTTTTCTGCAACGGCTTGCGTACTTTGTTTTAATTTATTCCTTGCTCCTTCAATAGTATATCTTTGTTCTTTAACTAAGAAGTAAATCATTCGTAACTTATTAATATCTTCTGGTGAATATAACCTTTCACCTCTACGTGTAGTTCTAGGTTTTAGTTTAAACTCATTTGTCCAATAACGAATATGTGAGATATTAACATTAAAAAATTCTGCAACTTCGCTAATAGAATAATATTTTTTTTCGAGTTTCCATTTTGGCAGTTCTGATTCTGAAATATCTTTAGGAATATATTTTGTGGATTGACCTTTATCGGGCAATGCAAACTCTGGTAATTGTTCTTTTAAATCTTTTTGAATAAAGTTCTCATCTTTTAATTCTTTTTCTATTGTATGTTTTTCTAGTTCAACTCTATTCTCTTCTTTAATTTCTTCATCTAAATCCACTGACTCTTCCTCTTCATTTATAACAAAAATAGAAAGATCTGCTTCTGAAAAATGCAGGTTTTGTGGATCCTGGTCATTTACATTACTCTTTTCTTCTTCTCCCGTATCCAGCTCTTTTGCTATTGATTCTTCTAGATTCCTTTTTTCATTTTCACTCTCTATTGCTTCCTTTTTATTTATTTCAGGATATGTGGCATTACCAGGTGCTACTTCAATTTCAAATTCATCCTCTGCAATAACAACTTCCTCAATCGTAACGGATAAATTTTTATCTTCTTTTTTTGAGATATCCTCCCTTTCATCAAATGAATTATTATTCGAATATTCTAACTCAGAAGATGCATCTTGGGAGGGCATTTCAAAATAAAAAGCATGATTTTCTATCTCAGATTGGGATGTAAAGTTTGAAATAGTTTCTTTTTCTGTTTGATTTTCTTGCTGTTCGTCTTGGTTATGGGTGTATTTGGATTTGTCTTCAGAAATCTCGTGATATTCTTTTTCTTCATCTTGTATGCTATGTTGTTCTTTAATTTCAGCTAATAAAGGACCTTTATCAAGTTCAACTTTCTTGATTTCTTTATTTTTTTCTTCTTCTTCATTAAAAAAATCATCAAATAAGGATGGCCCACTCATAACTTACCTATACTATTACTACAAATCTAAGGTATTTTTCAATATTTTATCTTTATTATACAAAAAAAAGCACGCCATTTTATTTATAGGCATGCTTTTCATTTATTTTTAACTTACCACCAACTTTTCACTCAATTCGAGCATCTTATCTAAAGATTTTTTTGCTTTTATGCGCAACGATTCTTCCATAGTAATTTCTGGCAATTCATATTTTAAACACAGATAGAGTTTTTCCAAAGTATTTAATTTCATGTAAGGACAGTCATTACATGCACAACTATTGTTTGGCGGAGCAGGGATCAAGGTCTTGCTTGGTGCTTTCTGTGCCATTTGATATAGTATTCCGGCTTCAGTAGCAACAATATATACCTGTCCACTATCTTCTTGTACATATTTTAATAAATTAGAAGTAGATCCAATATAATCTGCATGATCTAAAAGCGCCGCTTCACACTCTGGATGAGCAATTAATTTAGCTTCTGGATTTTCTTTTTTAAATTCTAATATTTTTTCTAATGAAAATATTTCATGTACTTGACATGTTCCATCCCATAAAAGCATGTCCCTACCAGAGGTTTTATTAATATAAGCTCCTAAATTTTTATCTGGTGCAAAAATAATTTTCTGATCCTTAGGCAAGCTATCAACAATCATTTGAGCATTTGAACTAGTACATATTATATCACTTAGTGCTTTAATTTCAGCACTACAGTTAACATAAGAAATAACTATATGATCAGGATGTTTTTCTTTAAATGCTACAAAAGCATCCGGAGGACAACTATCACTTAAAGAACAACCTGCAAGTAAATCTGGTAAAACGACCTTTTTACTAGGATTTAATATCTTTGCTGTTTCAGCCATAAAATGCACTCCCGCAAAAACTATAATATCTGCTTCTGTTTTTTCAGCCTCTTGTGCTAGGCCTAGGGAGTCACCAATAAAATCAGCAACATCTTGTATATCAGGCTCTTGATAATAATGCGCTAAAATTACGGCATTTTTTTCTTTCTTTAATTTTTCTATTTCTGCAAATAAATCCAATTGAGGATCTATTTCAATATCTAAGAATCCTTTTTCTAAAAGATTCTGTTTTGCTAAGTTTAATGTTTTTTCCATTTTAAAACATAAATTTATTATTGATTTGACTCTTGGTCTTTCATCATTTTTTCATCTGCCTTTCTTTTGAAACCATGAGCAAAAGTACGTAATTCTTCGGCTAGTTCTTGATTTGTAGTTGCATTTTCATAAGTCTTAGCTAAGGACATCATAGTTTGGAAGAAAAAGTCATTCATTTCATCCACCATCATTCTTTTAGTCCAAAGGTCTATACTCAATGCAGTTTTTTCTGAGGGATCCCAAAGAGATAATAAAAACGACTTAGCTGGTTTCGGTGTATCTTGCCCTCCTCCCGGTGCGATCCAATCTATATGTTCCGGCATTTTATCGGCATCTAAAGTTACATTAAGCTCTATCTTGTGTTTAGTCATAATTATATTTAAATTTAAAATTTATGTATTTCAACATATTCTTGAAAATGTAAAATTACTTGATTTTTATGAACTGACCAGCCTTCAAAACTACCTTCTATCGATAGGTCAATAGATTTTCTTGAAAAGTCTTTTAAATTTTCTTGAATCCATGTTCCTTTATCATAAGTATAAAGATATGGAGCATCTATTTTTGTAGAGCCTTCTATTTCTAAGGGTATCTTAGATTTATATCCTCCATAATTATCAAATAACAAAACCTCATTTTTGAACAATAAAGACCATATATTATCCTTGATTTGAAACGCTAAAAAGTCCGACCAATCAATATCTAAGAAATCAAAAGGAATCCCATAAGACTCTTCATTTCCGTATTCATCTACTTTTATCCATTGTTGGCTATCAATATCTAAGAGAATGATAAAATCCTCCTTAGTGGTAGCAAAATCAACAATACTCCAATGTATATTCTTCCTCAAGTCTATTTCTTGTAATACAGCAAAGGTATTATCTACTATTTGAATTTTACCTTGTTTGGGATAAAACACTTTAATTTTAAATGGGTGCTTGCAATCTATTGAAGCAATAGTTCCTAATAACTTTGATTCTTTAGTCGCAATTATCTCTCCATTCTTATCCGTTTTGATTAAAGTAGAATTGTTGTTTGTAAGGAAATAGTATTGTCCTAAATTATCAATATAAGAAACCTGAACATCTGCAATCTTCCATTTTTCTTGAGTAAACCCAATGCAATAAGAGAAAAAAGGAAATAGATAAAGTAGAATAAATTTAATTCCCAGATTTTTCATGTTTAATTCTTTTTAAAAAGCTACTGACAACTTAACATTAATTAATCGATTAGATAATCGATTAGGTACTGCATATATATTATTAGTAGTAAAATCTTGAATCCACTGGTAAGATAAAGTATTTTCTATTCCTAATAGATTTAACACTTCGGCTGTTAGCCATATATTTTTAAAATGTTTCCATACTGGAAAATTATGTTCTTTTTTCCCATCTAAAAGTAAAGCAGCAAAACCTATATCCACTCTCTTATAATCTGGTAAACGCATAGAATAGTTTGCAGCTTCCATTATCTTTCCTGCAGGATGAGTTGGTAGACCTGTTACATATAACAAGTTTAAATACACCTTGAAATTCTTGTATCTAGGCAGATAATCAGAGAAAAACAATCCAAAACTCATTCTTTGATCTGTTGGTCGCGGTTTTATTGGGGTCCACTCTTTAATATTCTCATCGTACAATTGCTCTTCTGTCTTTAAATACCCAATACTTAACCAAGATTCTGCATCTTTTACTAAATCACCAAATAATCGTAACTCGCCGCCATAAGCATATCCTTTACCATTATTTTTTGCAAGATATCGTATTCTTACATCATCATATTCATAAGGAATTAAATCCCATAAATCCTTATAAAATACCTCTGCAGAAACTTTAAATGGCCTTTGTGCCAAAGCTTGAAAATGATAATCAAATCCCGCTGTTATTTGCCATGACTTCTGTGCTTTTAAATCTGTATTTAAACTACCATCTGGTGCACGCATTTCTCTATAAAAGGCGGGTTGCATATAAACTCCAGCAGCAAGTTTAAACATCATATCTTTTTCCCAATTTGGTGCTATTGACCATTGTGCACGAGGACTAAATAGCCATTCTTTATTTCTACTATTAACATGCGTTCTTAATCCAAGATTTAAATTCATTTTATTCATTCCTTCAAATAAAATATTATCTTGTATGAAAGCATCAAATGTCTCATAAGTCAATTCATGGTCCGCTTTAACATGACTTTCTAGTATTATATCTTCAGGATGAAAAGGTTGGCTAAATCCAGCAGAGTCCCTCCTTTGCCATTCATTTAAGAAATCATTTATACCAATACTTTTGAAATTTAAACCCCATTGAAGAAAATGGTTAGATAGATCGGCATTACCCATGTGCCCTATTTGTAAAACATGGGAATTCAATTCATTCCTAGCAAATTTATGTAAAGCAGCAGTTCCTAATGCTAATTTATCTTGTCCAAATTCTTTTTTACCCAAATCTGACTCCACTTCATATAAGCCGTACAATCCTCGAATATCGTATCTTTCATATTCTTTACTTTGGAAAAAAGAAAAATTCCACTTTAATGTCAAATTATCCTTTAAATAATGAGACCATTTTGCCCCTAAAAATCTTGTATCAAAAGCATCTTCTTCTTGACCTTTATAATCTGTTCTTAGTCGTAATACTTTATTTACAAGTCCAAATGCTTCAGAAGATGATTGTGGCTCAAAAGAAAATCTATTCCTTGCATAATTTCCAATTATTTCCATATCTAAATTCTTATGAAGCTGCATAGATAGCAGTGCTTGAATATCAGTAAAGGAAGGTTGATAGTTTCCTTTAATGGGTTGTGACTGCAACAAATACTGATTTGCCTTATGTCTCGCACCAAGTAAATATCTAATCTTGCCATTTTTACTTGCACCTTCTAAATGTGCATTAGCTCCTAATAAGGATAAATCAATGGAACCTCCAAAAGTAGTAGGTTTTTTATATTGAACATCTAAAACTGAAGCTTGCTTATCTCCATACTTCGCTTGAAATCCTCCTACAGAAAAATATAATCTAGATACAAGATCAGGATTTACAAAACTCAATCCTTCCTGTTGCCCACTTCTAACTAAAAATGGACGATAAATCTCAAAATCATTAACATATACTAAATTCTCATCAAAGTTGCCGCCTCTTACAGAGTATTGAGATGTTAACTCATTATTACTTCCCACCAAAATTTTTAACAAACCTTCTACTCCACCAGCTGCACTAGGTAACTTTTGAACTTGATCTAAACCAATTTCAATGGTGCCAATTTCTTCCCTTCTTCTTTCTCCTCTTACATCTACTTGTTCAAAAGTAGTATAAAAGGATTGCATTATTATTTTATGTTCTTCACTATCTTTTGGATTAGCAATGGTTAATATTTCATACTCATAACCTAATAAAGAAAATCGTACAACAGTTCGTTTTTTTTCAGAAATAGTAAATTCATAATTTCCATCTCCATCTGTAAAACTTTCTATACCCGTTCCTAATACCTGAATGTGAACTGTTTCTAAGTTTTGCCCTTTCTCATTTTTCACATTACCTTTCAATGTCCAACCCTGTGCAAAAATGAGAGACGGAAATTGTAAAAAACAAAGAAGGAAGATAATATATTTACTCATACTTATAAATTACTAAAATATTTTCTCGCTAATTCCAAATCTTGGGGAGTATCAATGCCTAAAGTTAATTCATTTATAAGAGACATTCTTATTTTAATCCCATTTTCTATAAAGCGCAAAGCCTCTATTTGCTCTGCCATTTCTAAAGCACCATAATTCCATTGGGAAAATGCTTGTAAAGCCGATGGTTTAAAAGCATAAACTCCAATATGTCTATAATAATCAAAAGTATAATTTTTATTTCTATGAAAAGGGATTACGGATCTAGAAAATAATAAAGCATCATTTTTTTCATTAACCACCACTTTTACAAAGTTTTGATTATCCACCTCTTTTTTATCTAATTTATGCATTAAAGAAGCAACAGAAACTGCAGTATCTTTAAAAGAATCAATTAGCGTTACAATAAAATCCTTTTTAATAAAAGGCTCATCACCTTGAACATTAATTAAAATATCAGCATCTTGATAAAATTGCGCTACGGAAGCAATTCTATCAGAACCACATTCAAAGTTTTCTGTGGTATGAAATACTTTAATATCCAAGGGTTTTAAAATATCTATAAATATAGCATCATCAGCAACAATTGCAATTTCATCAAATACATCCATCTTTAAAACATTCTCTACTGTTCGATAAATAACTGGTTTTCCATTCAGATCCTGAATTAACTTTTTGGGAAAACGACTTGCTTCTAAGCGAGCCGGAATTAAAGCAACAATGTTCATACTTTAAGATTTTAAAATTTTTAATACTCCTTCATTTTTTAATATCATAGCTCCAATCTTATCTTTTGATACTCCATATTTTAATTGATGGGTAAAGAAATAATTCATTTCATCTTTAAATACAGTTTCCATATATAAAGGCAAGACGAAATTGTGCGAGGCATATTTCTCGGCTAGTTCATAAATATGAGTACTTAATAAAAATAAATGTTGGGGAAATCTATGTAATTCTTTTAATATAATTTCAGTGCAAATAGAGGCATCCTGAATATTAGTTCCTTTAAATAATTCATCCATAAGAAAAAGATAAGCACAATCTCCAATCATTTTTTCAGCCATTTGCTTCATGCGCAATACCTCTGCATAAAAATAACTTTCTCCTTTATGAATATTATCTTTAACAGAGAGATTAGAATAAATACCAGATACTGGAGTAAAAGATGCATTTTTTGCAGGCACTGGCGATCCCATTTGAGCTAGAATATAAAATAAGCCAATGCTTCTTAACAAGGTGCTCTTACCTGACATATTAGCTCCAGTTAATAACAAAAGATGCTTAGATTTATCCATTTTTAAATTAAAAGGAATTGGATCCTTTATACTAGGAAAATAGAATTCTTCTAAATTCAGATAAGAATCCTCTTGATTTTGTACTTGGGGAAAACACCATTTATTGTTTATGCTTAACCTAGCTAAGGAAAGCCAAGCATCAAAGGTTGAAAAAAGAAACATACCTTCTTCTAGAAGATAAGAACCGTCTTTTTTAAGAAAATACAAAAATTTCGCCTTATCAATTGCCTTACTTTCATTATTATATGAAAGACATTTCTGAAAAAGAACCGAATTATGAATATTCTCTAAGGAATTAAACCATGTATTCCAAATAGGATTATCTATATCAGAACTTTGAGCAATACTATATATTTTATTTAAAGCTTTAAATAAGGAATGAATATATTCAAAATGAAATGAAATATAATTCGAGGAGCTTTTTTTGAAAATTCTTTGTAAAAACTGAATAATGGAAAGATTAAAAGTGCTTGGTTTTAAATTATAATCTTCTTGATTTTTTAAAAAATCAGTTACCATAACCATGCTTCCATTCGTAAAATAAGGGAAATCCAAATCTTGAGAATAGTTGGTCCAAAACTTTATTATGTTTTGTCTATTTAAAATATCAGAATCATTAGAGAAGGGCTTTTTAATCCATGATTTTAACAATTGTGCACCCTCTGAAGTAATACAGGTATTTAAAAAGTTAAATACACCATATTCTTCATGAAAAACACCCAACTCGATTAAAAATGATTTTTCAAATTCCATAACAATATACTATTCTAATCAAAGATAAGCTAAATAGAATATTTCATAAAAAAAGCTGATAATAGTTATTCACCATTATCAGCTTTAAAATATCATTATTTTAGAATATTAATGACTTTCCTCTCCCGGTTTTAATGGGATATGTTGTGGTATAAAATCATTACCTTCACCATCTTCTTTATAATCATATGGCCATCTGTGTACTTCAGGAATAGGACCTTCCCAGTTACCATGACCAGGACGAATTGGAGTAGTCCATTCTAAAGTAGTAGAGCCCCAAGGATTCATTTTAGTAACTTTTCTACCTTTGAAAATACTAACGAAGAAGTTAAATACAAACAGTAATTGTGCAAAGAATGTAACAACAGTAACTACTGAGATAAATGTATTTAAATCTTGGAAGACTTTAAAGGTTTCCCAAGCACTATAATCATAATATCTTCTTGGCATTCCAGCTAAACCTTCATAGTGCATAGGCCAAAAAATTAAATATGCACCAACGATAGTAATAAAGAAATGAATATAACCAAGCGTATTATTCATATATCTACCAAACATTTTTGGAAACCAATGATAAATACCAGCAAACATTCCGAAGAAAGAACTAACACCCATTACTAAGTGGAAGTGCGCAACTACAAAATAAGTATCATGCAAGTGAATATCTAAAGCAGAGTTACCTACGAAAATACCAGTTAATCCACCAGAAATAAATAAAGAAACAAATCCTAAGGAGAATAACATTGGTACATTTAATCTTAAGCTACCTTTCCATAAAGTTGCTAACCAGTTAAAAGTCTTAATGGAAGAAGGTATGGCAATCAAAAGTGTAAATAAGACGAATATACTACCTAGGAAAGGACTCATACCAGTAACAAACATATGGTGTGCCCATACAAAAATGGAAAGAGTACTAATACCTACTAAAGAGATTACCATAGCTAAATAACCAAAAATAGGTTTTCTAGCGTGGTTAGATAATAATTCAGAAGCGATACCCATACCTGGTAACATTACAATATATACTTCAGGGTGACCTAAGAACCAGAATAAATGTTGGTATAAAATAGCTGAACCACCAATATGTGACAAAGCTTTACCGCCAATAAATATTTCAGACAAATAGAAGCTAGTTCCAAAGTGTCTATCAAAAAACAAAAGAACGAAAGCAGATAATAATACAGGGAAGGTTAATAAACCTAAAATAGCTGTAAAGAAGAAAGACCAAATTGTTAATGGCATTCTAGACATTTTCATACCTTTTGTTCTCATATTCAATATAGTAGAAACATAGTTTAATCCAGCTAATAATTGAGAGATAACAAATAAAAGCATAGATAATAACCATAGATCCATACCAAGACCAGAACCAAGAGATGCTTCTTTCAAAGCAGATAAAGGAGGATATACTTGCCAACCACCAGAAGCAGGCCCAGTCTGAATAAATAATGAACTTAACATTACAACACTAGATAAAAAGAATATCCAGTAAGATAACATATTTAGGAATGGAGCCGCCATATCGCGAGCACCAATTTGTAAAGGAATAAGGAAATTACTGAAAGTTCCACTCAAGCCAGCTGTTAATACAAAGAATATTAATATTGTTCCGTGCATTGTAACAAGAGCGTAGTAAAATTCAGGAGATAATTTTCCTCCTTTTGCCCACTCTCCTAAAAACGTTTCCATAACAGGAAATGTGCTATCAGGGAATCCAAGCTGTAATCTAAAGAAAACAGAAAATAAAGCACCAATAATAGCCCAGATTATACCTGTAATAAGATATTGTTTTGCAATTATCTTATGATCTAGACTAAAAATATATTTTTTGAAAAAATGCAGTTTTTCCTCATGATGTCCAGTATCGTGGAACACGGGAGTACCTACATCCATGTTATCTGTAGGATTATGACCTAATGTAATTTCTTGACTCATTATTATTTTATTTTTTACACCTAAGGTTAAATATCAAATGATTATTATCAAAATGAAGGTACAATAAATTTTAATTTAATGCAACTTCGTTATTTTCCACCAGCGATTCTTCTTCGGGATTATCTACCAGCTCCTCTTCTTTATCAGATTCACCATAATGTAAATCATAATAAGATGTTTGATCAGCTAACCAAGAATTAAATCTATCCTGAGTTTCCACAATAATTGTTCCTCTCATAGAATAATGCCCATTACCACACATTTGGTCACAAGCAATTTCATAAACAAAATCAGGATTACCTGTTTTTTCAATCATTTCCTGAGAAGTAAACTTAGGAGTAAACCACATTGTAGTAATAATTCCAGGAACAGCATCCATTTTCATTCTGAAATGTGGCAATCCAACATCATGAATAACATCTCTAGAACGAATAATTAAATGCGCAGGATGATCTTTAATTAAATGCATTTGACCATTTTCAAATATAATGTCATCATGACTTGCTGGATCATCCCAGTCTAATCCTAAAACATTATTAGCATCATTAATTAATCTAAAATCAGTATTACCAAAAACACCATCAGGGCCAGGATAGCGAATAATCCAAGCAAATTGCTTACCCGTTATCTCTACTTGTAAAGATTCTTTTGGCGCGTCATCCATCATTACGGACCAGTTTCTTAATCCTATAATTACTAAAATTAATAAAGTAATTGCAGGTATAGTAGTCCAAAGAATTTCAACAGTATTATTATGTGCATAATAATAAGATTTACGTTTATCAGAAGCTTGATATTTAAAAATATAGTAGAACAACATTATATGGGTTAGAAAAAATACTATACCCGTAATAATTAATGTCCATTTTAACATAGATTCATAATTGTCCCCATGATTGGATGCAGATTCAGGTAAAAGATAATCTTGCAAATTCACATGACATTTATACAATCCAAATAAACCAAGGATAAATCCTATTAGCATTAACCACGCCATAAGACGGTTAGTCGAAGCGTTCACTTTTTCTTCATCCTTTAGGATAACAGAATACTCATTTGCTTTTGCTAGCTGATAAACAACTATAAAAACTAAAACAACGAGTGCAGTAATAATAAATCCAGACATTTTATATTTTTTTACTTAACTCAAAAAGAAGATTCAATTAATATTTCAAAATTAACTTACATGGTTTATAGTTTCTTTTAAAAGAACGTTATTTACTGGAACTAAATTTGCTTTAGCTAAAGTATTAACAGTTGTAGTCATCAGTAAACCAACAAAACCTAAGGTAATTCCGATTTCAAACCAACCAATAGACCAGTTTTCTAACATAACTTCAGGTACAGCCATGATATAGAAATCCAACCAATGTCCAAAGATAATAGCAATTGCGACAAATACAACTAAAAAGTAGTTTCTTTTGCTCGGTCTAGACATTAATATAATAATTGGGAACACAAAGTTGATCACTAAAGCTAAATAAAAAATAACTGAATAAGGCCCTTGTGCTCTCAGAATAAAATATTGAGTTTCTTCAGAGATATTACTATACCAAATTAACATGAATTGAGAGAACCATAAATAGGTCCAGAAAATACTAAAAGCAAATAAGAATTTCCCCAAGTCATGAATATGCTCTTTATTTACTAATCTTAAATTACCTTGATTTTTTAGATAGACTACAAATAATAAGATAACAGCCATACCCGCAACAAAAGAAGAACCAAAAACATACCAACTATATAATGTTGAATACCAGTGTGCATTAATACTCATTAACCAGAACCAAGGAGTAGTACTCATTAATGTTAATGCAAAAACAAATAAGAAAACACCAGATAAAGCAACATTTTTCCAATATAATTTTGTAGAATTTCTAGGTGCAGATTCTTGAGCAATAGATAAATTACGGAATTTAATACCAAACCAGCTCCACAAGCCTACAGTAACTATAGAAAATAAAGCATACATAGTAGGATTTAGGAATGCAGTTTTACCTTGAATAACTTTATCATCACCAGGTTCAATCCAATGATAAATAAGGTTTTTATCAGGAACTATAAAAACAATAGAAAATAAAATAACAAGGGTAATTATTCCAAATATCCATGTATTAGCTCCAATAGCTTCAGGAATTCTTCTATAAGCAACAATCCATCCTCCTTGCGCAAGACTAGATGCAGCTTGAATAAAAACGGAAGCTAAAACAATTAATAAAAAGTAAACACTATTTTGTAATAATGAAATCCAAAACCTACCAGGATCAGTAGCACTTCCACCTAATAAAGCAATGGCTCCACCAATTAATGTTAAGATTCCAATGGCTAAGAATACAAAGCCAGTTGTTCTAAATCTTGACGGTATTTCAAATTTTTCTGTAATCATAATTTAAGACTTAACCTTAAAGTTCTAAAATGTTATGGGAATTTTAAAATTTTCCCCTTTATATTATTTTCTAAATATACTTAATTATCGTTTTCCTCTAAGTTTTCTTCAGTGTTAGAAGCAATTACTTCTTCTGATTTTTTATTTAAAACAAAGGGTTCTCCACCATTTTCAGATTGGAATTGTTTAATATAAGCAACAACTTGCCATCTTTGTTTAACATCTAACTGACTTGCATAGGAACCCATCATATTTTTACCATATTTTATGGAATGATAGATAGACCCAGGTGCTAATTTCAGATGATCTTCAGTAACAAAACTCGCAGGCATAGAAGCATAAACTCCTGATTCAAATAAAGGTCCTTGACCATCTAATTTGTTACCATGACACACACCGCAATGTATAGCATATAAGCGTTTTCCTTCAGCAACATCTTCTTCAGAAAAATCATAAGGAATAGGTAGCTTTATATATTCATCCAAATCAGCCTCAGTTAAATGATCAGGCAAAGCTTGTCCACGCGCAATAGTACCATTAACCGGCTCCTGATTTGTTAAACCATTCTTAGTATTTGGGTTTTCTGTATAAGCATCATATGCCTGAGAATATACCATATCAGGCATATAAATCTTACCAGGGTTTCTGCGTATATTACCACTATTACATGCCGTTAAAAAAGCAGCACCAGCAATTAATATAGTTGTAAGATAGTTCTTCTTCATAATAGCTATTTCTAGTTAGGAAATTTCCTAATTGTTTAAAATGTTTTTTTCGTTAATGAATATTCTTCTTCTTTATCCCAATAACCATACCACCAGCCTTCTTCAGCAATTTGAATATTCGTATCATAAGCACCGGTTTCTTTTAAGAAATTCATCATCTCTTCTTCTGAATTTTCTTCTGTAACCTCCAAAGCAATTACAAAAACATCATCTAATTGACGTTCATGAAATATATGTTTCTTCACACCTGGCATTAATTGATTTAAATAACAATAAGTTAGTACCATACCTACAGCAGAGAACAATACAGTTAATTCAAAAGTAATAGGAATAAAAGCAGGAAGTGCAAAGAAAGGCTTACCACCATATTCAACAGGCCAATCTACAGTAAATATCCAACTCATAAAGCCTAAAGCAGTAGCAGTACCTATTATACCAAATATAAAACCAGCAATATGTAAATCGGTTTCTTTCAATCCCATTTCTTCATCTAAACCATGCACCGGGAACGGGGTATAAACATCATGTAATTTATATCCACTTTTTCGAATCTGACGAACTGCTGGAAAAAGCTCATCATCATCTTTATATAATCCTACAGCAAATTTTTTAACAGCCATTATATTTATATTTTCAAATGTTTTTAATAATTAAATTTTTATTTATTTACTTCTTCAATGAACTCTTCTAGAGATTGTTCTTCTAAATATTGCATATCTTTCTTGTAATATTCACCCGAAGTTTTAATCGTCATTTTAATCTCAGCAATTGCAACAACTGGGAAGTATTTTGCAAATAAGAAAAAGCAGGTAAAGAATAATCCAAAAGTACCTAAATAAAACCCAACTTCAGGCCAAGTTGGACTATAATATGTCCAAGCTGAAGGCAGGAAGTCTCTAGCTAAAGTAGTAGCAATAATTACAAAACGCTCAAACCACATACCAATATTTACTACAATAGATAAAATAAATGTAAATACAATATTTCTTCTTAGTTTTTTAAACCAGAAAAACTGTGGAGAAACAACGTTACAAGCCATCATAGCCCAGTAAGCCCACCAATATGGACCTAATACCCTCCATTTAAATGCTTCTTGTTCAAATTGAACACCACTATACCAAGCAACAAATAATTCTGTTAAATAAGCTACCCCAACAATAGAACCAGTTAAAACAATTACTTTATTCATTGCTTCGATATGTCCTATTGTAATATAATCTTCTAGTCTAAATACTTTTCTAACAAGAATTAGAAGCGTATTAACCATAGCAAATCCTGAGAAAATTGCTCCAGCTACGAAGTAAGGCGGAAAAATAGTAGTATGCCAACCTGGAATAACTGAAGTAGCAAAGTCAAATGATACAATAGTGTGTACAGATAATACTAATGGCGTAGATAAACCCGCTAAAACTAAAGTCAAAGCTTCAAAACGTTGCCAATTTTTAGCAGAACCAGTCCACCCAAAAGAAGCAATTCCATATAAACGCTTTCTTAATTTTGTTTTAGCTCTATCGCGTAAAGTTGCAAAGTCTGGAACTAAACCTGAATACCAGAACAATAGAGATACTGTAAAATAAGTACCAATTGCAAATACGTCCCAAAGTAAGGCAGAGTTAAAGTTTGGCCATAAAGGACCTCTTAAGTTAGGATAAGGTAAAACGAAAAAAGCATCCCATACTCTACCCATATGGAAGATAGGAAAGGTTCCCGCACACATAACAGCAAAAATCGTCATTGCTTCTGCAGCACGGTTAACTGCTGTCCTCCATCCTTGTCTAAAAAGTAATAAAATTGCAGAAATTAAGGTACCTGCGTGACCAATACCTACCCACCATACAAAGTTGGTAATATCCCAACCCCAACCAACGGTACGGTTAATTCCCCAAGTTCCTAATCCCCAGTAAATTTCCCAACCAACAGAAAATGCACCGAAAGCTAGAAAAAGTAGGGATAAAATAAACCCAGCATACCATAATTTGGTAGGCTTTTGTTCAACTGGTTTACAGATATCCTCGGTAATTTGATTAAAATCCTTCTTACCATTAACGAGGGGCTCGCGGACAAATGATTCGTATTTTAAATGCATGTCTTAAAAATTCGTATTAAATTATTGGAATCGCTTTAAATTATATTAAACAAACAGTAAAATGTTCTTTGAACACTTTACTGTTCCCTTCATTAAATATGTTGATGATATAACTGATCATCTTCAGTAGCAGCAACAATACTACTCGTATTTCTTATCTTAGATAAATAGTTTACATTAGGTAAAACGTGTAAATGTTCTAAGACATAATAAACTCTTTCTCTATTCTCTTCAGTTCTTAATTTATATATTGCTGAATCTTTATCATTAATATTACCAAATGTTATTGCATTAGTAGGACAAGCCACCTGACAAGCAGTCATAGCTTGACCATCAGCTAAAGGCGCACCAGCTTTTTTAGCTTCTAATTTAGCATCCTGTAATCTTTGAACACAGAAAGAACATTTTTCCATGGTTCCTCTTGCACGTACAGTAACATCTGGATTTAATACCATTCTTGTTAATTCATCGTTTATATCATCTCTTTCACCATCCATGTATAAATTATCCTTAAACGCATCAGCACCATTATAGTCAAACCAATTAAATCTTCTAACTTTATAAGGACAGTTATTCGCACAATATTTAGTTCCTATACATCTATTATAAACCATTTGGTTTAATCCTTCGGAACTATGGTTAGTAGCAGATACAGGACAAACGTTTTCACAAGGAGCATTATCACAATGTTGACACATCATAGGCTGGAAAACCGCTTGAATGCTATCGGGATCTTCAGGATTACCTGAAAAATAACGATCAATTCTAATCCATGCCATTTCATGCGCTTGTAATACTTCTTTTTTACCTACAACAGAAACATTATTTTCAGCTTGACAAGCAACTGTACAAGCACCACAACCAGTACATGTATTTAGGTCAATAGACATTCCCCAATGAATACCGTGTTTTTCATGCACAGGATACATGGTTCCATGCTCTCTAAATCCGTCATCATCAAAGAATGCATCAGGGTCATCATTATCATTTCTCTCCCATTGTAAAGAAGTATAAGCTCCTAATTCTTCTTTTCTTTCTTCATTAAGTTGGCGAGGATTAGCTTTAAAGTCCTCTAAAGTATATTCTCTTATTATAGGGCGATCTTCATAACTCATATGTGTCTGAGTAATTGCAACCGGATAGAAATCTTTAGTTTCCTCAATATTTACATTACCATAATAAGATAAAGTATCTCCATTAAAATCAACTAATTCATATGCATTAGCACCTCTATTGGCTGCTGCCATACCAACCTCTTCATTTCTACCAAAACCAACAGCAATAGCAATAACTTGATCATGCATCCCAGGAACAACTACAACAGGCAATTCAATAACATGACCGTTTTCTGAGCTTACACGAAGTACACGTTTATTAACATCTACCTGATTTAAGCCATTCAATTCAGCATTAAATTTAGTTTTAGCAGTTGTAGGAGACATACAAACATAGTTATCCCAAGTTGCTTTAGTTATTGGATCAGGCATTTCTTGTAACCATGGATTATTAGA
>DATGSF010000004.1:0-13792 GCA_035302865.1 Chitinophagaceae bacterium | reverse complement strand
GAGATAATTAATAATCTATTTCCAGATCGTTATAAAATATAGTACTTTTGGTATTATATATTTATGATGGATAAAAGTAGAGGATACCTAATTTGCCAAGTGCAAATTTTAAAACAATGTATATTACTATATTTTAGTTTTCTATTATTTTTTTCTTTTTCTAAATTACATGCTCAGAGTATTCGATTACACCAACATTCTTGGCTTGAATTAAGAAAACCCATTAAATTGAGCGATAACCTCAAATTGTCTGCTAATGGATACATACGTACTTATTATCCAAATTATACGCCAAATTTTGTTGCTTTACGACCTATTTTTTCTTATTCTTTTTCTAATAATCAAAATACGATATTCATTTTACCTTTCAGTATAAATTCTATTTATTCTGAAGAGTTGAGTTTATATTCAAGATCTTATATTGGTTGGAGAGTTAATGTTATACCAAGTATTAATACTATTACATTCAGGCAATTGATTGAATATCAAAACGAATTAATTACTCAAGATTTTAGCTCAATTCGATTTCGTAATATGCTAACTTATAGAGAAAGATGGAATGAAAATTTAGATTTAGCTTGGAGTTTAGAGCTTTTAAATAAACGAACTTTTGTGCATTCGGAAGAATGGATAAACAGCATTCGATTTTATAATGATTTTTATACTAAGATTTTTTCCACTCCCATAATTTTAGGCTGGATGTTAGAGTGGAATCCAGCAAGAAATTATTATTACTTTGCATCCAATATTCGCTTAGAGATTTAACTTAAATTATATAATGAAATAGAGCTTGTCCATAAAAATGACAAGCTCTTTATTATTTGAAACAATTTATTTATTTATTTATTTTCCTTTAAACTCTGGTTTTCTTTTTTCTAAGAAGGCTTGAATTCCTTCAGCAAAATCTTCTGTATTTCCACATGCGGCTTGGTACTCCTCTTCTAATTCTAATTGCTTACTTAAAGAATTATTTTGACTATTATTCAGTGCTAATTTAGTATAAGCAAGTGCGCGCGTTGGCATTTTTGAAAGCTTTATAGCTATCTTTTTTGATTCTTCTTCAAAACTTTCAGCATTGAAATAAGTATATATCATTCCTAAGCTTTCCGCTTCCTTAGCCGAAACATTATCTCCAAGCATCATTAGAGCACTAGCTTTTTGGAAACCTATAATTCTTGGTAAAAAATAAGTTCCTCCACTATCAGGGATTAATCCTATTTTACTAAAAGCCTGGATAAAGCTTGCATTCTCATGAGCAACAACAATATCGCAAGCTAAAGCAATATTAGCGCCAGCACCTGCGGCAACTCCATTTACGGCTGCAACAATTGGTTTTTCAATTTTCCTAATTCTATCTATAATAGGATTATAATGTCCACGAACTATATTTCTTAATTCAGGACCATCGGGATCTATAGCTTCTTGTAAATCTTGCCCTGCACAAAATGCTTTCCCTTCTCCTGTTAAGTAAATGGCACGAATTTCTGGATTTCTAGCGCAATCATCTAAAATTTCATGCAAACGTAAAGCCATTTCTCTATTAAAGCTATTGTATTTTTCAGGCCTATTTAAGGAAATGTAAGCTACTTGTTCCTTGATCTCAAATAGAATAGTGTTATTCTCCATTTTATTTATATTTTTTTGAAGTAAAAATAAGAAATAAATTCAGCTTAAAAAAGTTATGTGTTTTTTAGATTTAATCTAAATAAGCTTATTATAAAAGAAAGGAATTTAGTATCTTTGATTTTTAAAAATAATAGAAAATGGAACAAGAAAAAAAAGAAAATTTAAATCAAATTAATATTGAATTAACTGAAGAAATTGCTGATGGAACTTATGCTAATTTAGCTATAATACAACATTCCTTTGCAGAATTTATATTGGATTTTATAAATATAATGCCTGGTGCACCAAAAGCTAAAGTAAAATCTAGAATTGTTATGACTCCACAACATGCAAAAAAATTAATGCGTGCTTTAATAGATAATGTAAAAAAATATGAAGCACAAAATGGAATTATTAAAGAAAATAATGAGCAACAAATGCAAATGCCATTTAATCCACCTGCTGAAGCATAAATAAATAAAACTATGACCGATAAGGTAATAATTATTGATTTTGGTGCTGTAAATACGCAATTAATTGCAAGAGCTTTAAGAAATGCACAGATTTATTGTGAAATCTACCCTTATAATAATCAAGGAGATTTAGATTGGTCTGAAATTAAGGCGGTCGTTTTTTCTGCTATTCCAGAGCAATTTTCTGATAAAAATAGAGGTGCTTTTTCTTGGAATAGTATTCCAGAAAATATAGTGAAATTTTATATTGGCTCAAGTTTTCAATTAGTTGCAGAAAAATCCAAAAATCTTAAGTACCAGAATTTAAAAAATGAAATTGAGCAAGCTTTAATACTTAAAACTGAAGAATTTACATTATGCTCTGATTGGAAGAAAGCACCTTTGGCACAGTTGGTAAAAAATAATACTACTGATGCACAAACATTAATTTCTTATGAAGATGAATCCACGGATGCATTAAGTTATTTCCCTGAATTACAAGCATATTGGTTTAATTTTGCATTATATGCAAATGAAATTGAAGTGCAAGATACCTGTTTTGCTAGGATGATAAAGAACTTGGCAAAAATTGAAGAGGAATTTACAGCAGAAAAATTCATTGCTAATGCTATAGATGCTATTCGTAAGCAAGTGGGTAGCAAAAAAGTGATTATGGCAATTAGTGGTGGAGTTGATTCTACAGTTGCAGCACATCTTATCCATAAGGCTATAGGAAATCAATTATATTGCTTTTTTGTAGATACAGGATTAATGCGGAAAAATGAAGGAGAGAAGGTGTTAAAAAATTACCAAAATTCTGGTTTAAATATAAATGCTATTGCGGCATCTTCTCGTTATTTTGAAGCATTAAAAGGCATTAGTTCTCCTGAAGAGAAGCGAAAAATTATTGGTGGCTTATTTATAGAATTATTCCAAGAGGAAGCAGATAAAGTTGCTGATGTAGCCTTTTTAGGACAAGGTACAATTTATCCCGATATTATTGAATCTTTAGCAATTGATGGTTCTGCAAAAATTAAATCCCATCATAACGTAGGGGGATTGCCCGATTTTATGAAATTGGAATTGGTAGAACCTCTTAAATATTTATTTAAAGATGAGGTGCGTAATATTGGTAGGGCCTTAGGAATTGCTCCAAATCTTGTAGATAGACATCCATTTCCAGGACCAGGTTTAGGGATTCGTATTTTAGGTGAGGTTACTGAAAAGAAAGCAAAAATATTACAAGAAGCAGATGCGATTTTTATAGAACTTTTGGAAGAGTGGGGATTATATCAAAAAGTATGGCAAGCAGCAGCAATATTATTACCGGTTCAAAGTGTGGGTTCTAAAGATGGAAAAAGAACTTATGAATATACTTTGGCCATTCGCGCGGTAAATTCTATAGATGGAATGACAGCAGAATGGATTCACCTACCTTATGAGTTTTTAAACGCTTTATCGGAAAAAATTATCCATGAGGTTGAAGGAATAAATAGAGTGGTATATGATATTTCTAATAAACCACCTGCAACCATCGAATGGGAATAAATATTATAATTAAAGGAGCCTTTTCAATAAAAAGAGCTCCTTTAATTTTTAAGAATAAATAATAATTTATTTTCCAATGCAAAATTCACTAAAAATAGTACCTAAAATATCATAATCCATATCAATTTCACCAGTAATACTACCTAAAGCTTGCAATGCTACTCGTAAATCAATTGCTAAAAATTCGCTTCCTACTTCATTATCCATGGCATTTTTAACCTCCTTGAGCGCAATTACTACTTTTCTTAAAGCATCATAATGACGTGTATTAGTTATAACTGTATCCTCTTGCCAAACTTTACCATCCATAACTTCTTGGAAAAGTCTTTGCTTTATAGTTTCGATATTTTCCTTACTTTTTGCTGCAATTTTTATTTGAGGTTGCAAATTTTGTATAAAATCAGGTAATTCTTTTTCCTTCCATTTATCCATTTTATTTATCAACCATAAAATAGGTAAATCAGAATATTCTTTAAATAATAAATTCCAATGTTTTAGCTCTTCAGCATCAACCGTTGTAATATCTAAAAGTAAAAGAACAATATCTGCTTGTTTTAAAGTGTTTTTACTTTTTAAAATTCCTATTTCTTCTATTTGATCGCTAGCTTCTTCGCGAATACCTGCTGTATCAATTAATCGGAAAGAAACTCCATCAATATTTAAGACCTCTTCAATTGTATCTCTAGTCGTACCTGCAATATCACTTACTATAGCTCTTTCTTCATTTAATAATGCATTTAAAAGTGTTGATTTTCCTGCATTAGGAGCACCAATTATTGCTACATTTACTCCTTTCTTAATGGCATTACCCATACCGAAAGATTCAATTAAAACTTGGGATTTTAACATTAAATCATCAATCAATTGATACAATTCTCTTCTATCTACAAATTCAACATCCTCCTCCGGAAAATCCAATTCCAATTCCAGCATAGCAGCAAAATGAATGAGTTTTTCTCTTAGAATATGTAAATCTTTTGAAAAACCACCTCTTAATTGATTTAAAGCTGTTTTATGCGCAGCTTCACTTTCTGCTGCAATTAAATCTGCCACTGCTTCAGCTTGTGCTAAATCCATTTTCCCATTTAAAAATGCTCTTTGCGTAAACTCTCCACGATTAGCAATTCTTGCACCATGCTGTAAACAAACTTCTAAAATCTTTTGAAGAATATAAGGACTTCCATGTGCCGCTATTTCTACAACCTCTTCTCCTGTATAGCTTTTATTATCTTTAAATAAGGAAATAACTACTTCATCTAAGAGTTCCCCTTCAGGAGTTTTCAATAAACCGTAATGCAATGTATGTGATTCTGCTTTACTCAAATCTTTAGAAGGAAATAAAGTGTTTACAATTTCAATTGCTTGAGGTCCGCTTAAACGAATTACACCAATAGCACCTACTCCTGGAGCAGTGGCTATAGCCGCAATAGTATCTTGATTATAATGCATAATATTACAAAGATAAGAGTAAGTTAAATGATTTTAGAAAATGTTGGAAAAATACTTTAGTTTCGTGCAATGCGATAAATAGTAATATATGAAAAAAAATATTTTAATTGCTGATGCGGGAGGAACTAGCACTACTTGGTGCATTATAAAAGAAGAAGGGGAAGTGGAAAGATATAAAAGTTTAGGTTTTAGCCCTGTTCATCATAATAAAGTAGATTTATCTGAACGATTAAAGGAAATTGCAATTGATACTAATTCCATCGGAAGTGTATATTTTTATGGAGCTGGAATTGGAAGTGATTTTTATAAAAAGAAAGTAATTGAAGCTTTAAGTTTAAATTTTCCAGAGGCTAAAATAGAAGCATATTCAGATTTATTAGCTGCAGCTCATGCAACGGCGGGAAATGAAAAAGGTATGACTTGCATTTTAGGTACGGGCAGTAATGTTGCTTTTTATGATGGAAAAAAAATAAAACAAACACAAGCTTCTTTGGGATATATTTTAGGTGATGAAGGAAGTGGTGCACATTTGGGAAAAACACTTATAAATTCCTATTTCTATAATGAACTTTCTGAAGAATTAAAACAAAAATTAGAGGAGAATTATCCATCGAATATTGATGAGGTTTTGGAAAATGTATATAAAAAAGCAAATGCAAATAAGTATTTAGCTAGTTATGCACGTTTTTTGCAAGAAAATAGAGGAAATGTACAAATAGAAAAGATTTTAGAAGACTGCTTTAATGCATTTTTTGAAAAGCAATTATTGCATTATTCGGAAGCTAAAGACTATCCTGTTCATTATATTGGCTCAGTGGCATTTATATTTAAAGATGTGCTAGAAAACTTACATAAGAAATATAGAATAAATTTAGGAAGAGTACTTCAAGATCCTTTGGAAAACTTAATCGCATTTTATAAGAGTAAAAATCTTCACTTATGAATTCGCTTTGAGAGTAATAAAATATTTTAATATTATTAGGAATAATGTTTTTTGTGCATTATTTTTAATCATTAAATTATTTTAGATATGACAGAAACAAAACATTACCCAAATTTCCATGAAGAGGAAAACAATTCTTCGAATCAACAGTATAATCAAACTGTGAATGAGGCAGTAGAAAATCAGATTCCTCCTCCTCCTCGAGATTATGAGCAAACTCTAGCACAATCTCCAAATATGTCCTTAAGTGTGAATGGACAACAATTTTTAAAATCCAGTGCTAATTGGAGCTATTTTATAGGCATTATCTCCTTAGTGTTTTTAATTTTAGGAAGCTTAGGAGTTATAATTTCTATGGTTTCTATGCTATTCGTTTCTAATTCAATGCTGTTAATTTCTATTGGCTCCATTATTTTCTCTTTACTGTTTTTATTGTTATATTATTTTCCCATAATTTATTTGATAAAAAGTAGCAGTAAAATCAAAAAAGGAATAAATACTTCTTCTATACAAATTTTAGAAGAGGGCTTTTTGTATAAAAGAAAATTCTGGAGGTTTTTAGGAATTTTAACTATTATTATGCTCCTGTTTTATGTACTTACTTTTATAGGTCTTGCTATTTTTTCAGGAGGAATGATGATGATGATGGATGGATTTGATTTTGAATCTATTTTTAATTCTTTCAATTAAGATTATAAGATTTTACAATAAAGAATAGCATAATAAAATAATCTAGCTTTCAGAAAGTAACTTTTTATTTTGAAGCTAGATTATTTTTCTTTTTTAACCCTTGAAATTTGTTATAAGTTGAAGCATATTTATCGAGAACATTAAAATAGAATGGAATTTTTACAATTCAAATAATAATATAGCTTTACTGTATTTTGAATTTACACATCTTGCTCTTTACTTTCATTAATAGCTTCATCCCACCAATACTCTAATAATAAAGGATTAATAGATTTAGGATACTCTCTTAAAAACTGCTTTTTCTTTGCGGTACTTAAACTTCCATAATTTCCATTATTGGCAAAATTTAAAAAATGCTTCTTTGCCTCTAGCGTAGTAAGAAATTCAACCTTACCTTGTGGATTTATTGCACGTACAAAATGTTGTTTTTTTAGCATGTTTTTAAAAATATCTCCTTCAATTTCCCAAGTAGAAGGACTAATACTTCTTGCTAACTGCCTGGCTTTTTCTATTTCATTACTTGGAATTTCATCCCAAGATTCTGGAAATATTAATTCTTTATGCTCATTTAAAAATGGAAGTCCAATACCGTTAATAATATAAAGTTGCTCCTGCATGGGATGTAGCCAATGAAGTAACCAATAATAATGTGCCCAATAATAACCTTTACTTTGAAGCCAATAATATACTTGTATTTCAGAATTGTTTTTATAGCTTTCTAGTAAATTTAAAATTATTTTTAAATCATCAAAATCATTATAAACGCTCAACTTTTTATCAGCCAAGTGTTTCCAAAAATTATTTCTTAGTTCCGAAAAACTCAATTCAGTATCACTTAATAGTCCAATATCTAATTGATCATTGAGATATATTATTTCTATTTCTTTTTCCTGTTGTTTTTTCCATTTTTCAAAAGCAGGTAATACATTTTTGCTCGATAAAATATGGTATTCCATTAGTTAAATAAGTTTTTATAATACGATTGCAGTTTTTTACTTAAATGAACTTCCTCAAATGCAGTAATATTAATTTCTTGTATTAAATTATTTCTATCATCTTGTGAATTCCATAATATTAACCATTTCTCTCTTAATTCTTCTAAATTATTTGGTGCAAAATACCATGCTGCATCTTTAGCGATTTCTGGAAAGCTGGAATTGTCGGCTAATAAACATGCTTTCTTTTTGGTTAATGCTTCTAAAACAGGAATTCCAAATCCTTCATAATGCGATGCTTGTATGCAAAGATTTGCTAATTCATATAGTATATTTATACCTTGTACGTTTAAATCAGTAAGTATAGCAACGTGTTTTTCTAAATTCCATTCTTTTACCCATTCCATCACCTTATCGTACATTTTACCTTTTTTTCCTGCTAATACTAAAAATACATTTTTATCTTTTAAGCTTTTTAATGCTTGAAGTACCAGTTTGTGGTTTTTTCTTTCCTGAAAAGCACTTAACATTAATGTGAAATTTTTAGGAAGACCATATTTTTTTCTAAATTCTTCTTTATCGTATTTGGAAGTATTAGTTTTAAAAATAGGATGTACTCCTTGATACTGTACTTGTATTTTTTCTTCGGGAATAGAATAAAAGTTTAAAATATCTTTCTTTGTATGTTCACTCATTGCTAAGATGAGATCTGCATTTTTACAAACGAATGCTACTTTTTTTTCATATATTTTTCTATCTAAACTAGGGTAGTGATCGGGAAAGTGCTTGAAAATTAAATCATGAATACTAACTACAAATTTAGTATTTGCACTATGAATAAATGGCATTTCATTACTCAATCCATGATAGATTGCGATATTGTTTTTTTCTAAATCCTTTTTGATGCCTTTGCTTCTCCAATATGCACCATTTTGTAGAAAAGAGGGATGCATTAGATGCATTTTATCTTTAACTGTATTTTGATAAAAGCTATTATTTTTAATATTTTTTATAGAAGGAGTGCATAGAAAATACTCTTGCTTAGGATAGTATTTGCCCATCATCCTAATTAAATCTCTACTATAATTTCCTAAGCCAGTTGTATTAAAAAAGGCTCTTTTAGCATCCCATGCAATTCTCATATAATATTAAAAGGAGTAGGCACAAAAGTACATTTATTTTTCCTACTCCTTAAATAATTAGCGAACTAAAGTAACATTTCCTGTATATTCTTCTGTTCGTCCATTCTTGTAGGTAACTTGAATTTTATATACATAAACACCCATTGGCTGTTCTACATCATTATATTTACCATCCCAACCTCTGCCATTAATTTGTTGTGTTGCAAAAACTTTTTGTCCCCAACGATTATAAACTTCCATTTCAAAACTTGTAACTCCTTTTGAAAGAACTTCTCTAGGAATAAAGTAATCATTTTCGCCATCTCCATTTGGAGAAAAAGCATTTGGGATATTAATAAAACAATCTTTTTTAATATCTATAAATTCACTCGCTGTGCAATATTTATTTGAAATTTCTAAGGTAAATCGACCAGGTTTTTTAGCTTTAGTATAAGCAGTAGTATCACCAGTGGACCATTTATAATTAAAATCAGCTCTGTATTCTTCTTGATTTTCTAAGTGGATTTCCTCTCCATGCAAACATAGTTCTGCAGCACTTAAAAAACGAACTATAGGCATTTCTTCTACATAAACATTATATACTTCGCTAACTGTTGGGCAAGCCCTAAAATAACTTTCAATTTCAATAGTAAAAGACCCGTTTTGTGTGTAAGCATGCTGTAAATCAGAATAATTTGAAGGAAGAATTGTCCATTGTGTATTATCTCCCCAGCGTACTACTATAGAATCTAAACCTCTAGCATCTGGCTCAATACGTTCTAAAATTATATTTTCTCCAAGACAGATGCTTGTATCTTTTAGAGCAAATAAAGGATTAAGAATTGGATCTATTTCTATTTCTTTGGTAATTGATTTTTCACAACCTAATTCATTTTTTACTACTAATGTAATTTCATAAGTTCTAGCATAAGGTAATAAAACTTCAAAATCCCAATCTGTAGAATATATTTCACCATCCACATACCAAGTAGCTGTTTTTTCTAAATTGCCAATGGTATCCGTGGTACTTGTATTTGTAAATGAAATTACTTCTTCATGGCAAAAATAATAAGGTTCAGCTTCAAAATCTACTTCAAAATGATGTCCTGTAGTTATTTCTTTAATTAAGGAATTTTCACAATATTCATTTTTTCCAATTAGTTTTATTTCATGCGTTTCGGGATATTCAATTTGTAATTTAGGTTGCGCCTCTTGGCTAAACAGTGTATCATTTAAATACCAGAAAAAAGAATCGGTATGATTGGAAAGATTTACTAAATAAATAGAATCTTTTAAATCACAATTATACTTATGTAACCAATCAAAATCCAAATCAGGTGACTGATGGATAGGTACTATTACTTCGACTAAATCACTTGGACAACCATGAGCAGAAATATTTTCAACATAATATACATTATTGCCTGCTACACTCGTATTTACATTAAATGGCGCATTAAAAGGACCGGTTTTATCAGCATTTGCATACCATTGAAAACTACTGCTGTTAACAACCATGGGAGATTGTGTAGAAGTTTGTCCGCTACAATAGCTAGGAATATTCACTACTGGATTCATAGCTTTCGGATGAACTATAACTTTAATTTCAGCTCTTTCACTTTCTAAATTACAATGAGGAACTGTTTCTGCTACATAATAAGTAAATATTCCAGAATTTTGCGTGTTAGGAATAGGTGCTCCAGGTAAAGGACTTCCACCGGTAGGGCTGAGGAACCATTCTAAATTATCACCAGGAATATCTAGAGGGTCATTTACAATTTCATTTTGACAATATTCAAAAGTAACATCATCAGGTTTTGTGGGAGTACCTGCACCATAAATATGTACATTTTTAATAGCATGCTTAGCCCAAGAACCTCCAGTACTTGAAGAAAATCCAAAATATCCTACAATATTTAAAGTTGTATTTCCTACTAATACAGGAGCTTGACCATCAAAGCTCACGGAAACTTCTCCGAAATTATAATGTAAAACACAAGTATGCCAATTTCCATCACTTATAAAAGATTGATTTGTTAAATCAGCAACAATATTATTGGCAGCATTACCTTCAATATAATTTACATTTCCTGGCATATTTCTCAAGGAAACTAAAGGATTATTATTGTTATTATCATTATCATAGGTGTCCAAAACCAGGATAAGCCCTTCAGGATTAGAAGGGAGTCCAATTCCCTCTCCTTGAATAAAACCAGAAGGTGGTTGGGTAATATAGAAAAATGCTATACCATCTGCTGTTGGCGAACTAGAATTTGTAATTCTAAATTCAAATTCTACGGTAAACTCAGAGCAGCTTGCTAAATCTTGAGGAGTTTCATAGTAGATATAGCCATTTTGATCTCCTATGGGATTTGTTAAAATAATTTCTTCTCCATCTATACTGGATTGATTTCCAAGTATCCAATCGGTAATATCGACAGGGTTTCCAGTTAATGAAAAATCAAAAGTTTGTGCATTTACTTTTTTTATAGTAAATAATATACTAAATAACCCACATATTATAAATACTTTGCTTCTCATAGTAGTTTATTTTCCTTTTTGAAAATAAACTTAATAATTAAACATTTAATTTTATAATAAATTTTCAATTTTATTTTTAAACTCTGCTAATTTCGGTGCAATTACTAATTTACAATAACCCTGTTCAGGATTTCTAGAATAATAATTATAATGTTCCTCTTCTGCAGGATAAAATTTTTCCAATGCCTTAACTTCAGTAACTATTGGAGCATCAACCGTGGCTTTAAAAGTTTCTATAACACGCTGAATAGCTTCTTTTTGCTCCTCATTATGATAAAGAATTATAGAACGATACTGTGTTCCAATATCATTTCCTTGCCTATTCAACTGTGTAGGATCATGAGCGAGAAAAAATAAAGCTAATAAATCTGTATATTTAATTTTATCAGGATTATATTCCACTTGTACTACCTCCGCATGTCCTGTATTTCCTGAACACACTTCTCTATAACTAGGATTTTCTGTATGCCCTCCACTATATCCAGAAGTTATTTTTGTTATTCCATCTATTAAATTAAGCTGCGCTTCAATACACCAAAAACATCCACCACCAAAAGTTGCATACTCTCTATTTTCTTTCATTATAATCTATTTTAATTGTTTTCTTTTTTTAAAGGTACATAATTGTTTAGAAATCTTTTTAATCCCATTCTATTTTCTCTTTTCTTGTTAATTTATCACTAAAGTATAAAAATTTCCCCCAGGCTTAAGCCATTGTGTGACTTTAGACACATTGAAACAAGTAGAAAAGTAGTATACTTGCAATAATCATGTTTAGTAAGTCTAAGACATATACCGTATTTTTAATAACAATAGTAATATGCTTATTGTTGATACCTTGTACTGTTAAGCAAGAAGTTAAAGGTCAAATATTTAATAACTCTTGGACTACTAATTTTCAAAATACCAAAGCTAAAATAGCTTGTAGTAATTTCACTCAATTAGAAAAAGAACAGCATGCGCATCAAATTGTTAAATTTAAAGGAAGTGTAAAACACGATATTAATTCCTTTTTATTTTTATCTCAAGTTCAACATCTTTCTTTTTCTTTAATAAAATCTCCTATTAATATTAGAGGAGAAATCCCCATTTATCTACTTTATCAGCGTCTTTTATTGGATTTTTAATTATAAGAATTAATATAAGTTTTTATAATTAAAATCAGATTATGCAAGAAAAAAAAGAAGTGTCTTTATTGTCTATTCGTATTTTACGAATACTGCTTAGTGGTATATTTATAGCTGCAGGAATTAATCATATAAAAGCTCCTGAATCTATAGCTGAAAGAACTGCCATTACGCCTCTAGGTGCTTATTTAGAACCTATTGGATTGGAGTTTTTAGGAATTGCTTCTGGTGTATTAATGTTATTAGCTGGCATTGCATTTTTAATTGGATTTTATACAAGATATGCAGCTTGGATATTATGCATCTTATTAATTCCTATCACTATAATTATCCAAACTAATGGAGGTTTGATGCATGGACCATTCTGGAAAAATATTGCCATTTTGGGTGGATTGTTATTTTTTATGCTCAATCCCCCTTTAGATAATAATAAAATAAATCTTTAAAAAATAAATTAATGAAAAGTATTATTAAAATCGGAATAATAGCTTTAGGCTTATTATATATGCAACCTTTAAATGCACAATTTACTTCACCGGAAAAAGTAGAAGATGCCATGAAGAAAGATGGAAAATATGCTTTGTTGGTACAAAGTAGTAGGCATTTAATGTCTTCAGTTTCTGCGGGTGAAAGATATAAGGAAATGAGTAAAGAAATAGATTTTCATATAGTATTAATAGGGCCTGTTGTGAAGGAATTGGCAGAAGATAAAGAATTAATTCCTTTTATTGAAAAAGCAGCTTCATTAGGAATTCCTATTGTAGTTTGTGAATTTGCAATGAAAAGATTAGGAGTTAAAAAAGAAGATTATCCTTCATCCGTTTATACAACAGCTAACGGTTATTCCTATATTTTTGGTTTGCAAGAATTAGGATTTAAAACAATAGAATTATAAAACAAAACTAGAAATAAAATATAAAAACAATATGTTTAAAAAGACTTTATTAGCCTTATTTGCAGGAATGGTAGGATTGCAAGTTCAAGCTAAGGACAAAACTAAAATAACTATTCTTCAAACTGCAGATATTCATGCTTATTTGAATACGCATAATGAATTATTTGTAGAAAATGGAGAATTACAATTTCGCGAAGCAGGTGGTATAGCGAATATTAAAACTTTAGTAAATAAAATTAAAAAAGAAAATCCAGAGGGTACATTATTAGTAGATGGCGGCGATTTAATTCAAGGAAGCGGAGAAAGCGTGCTATCTGAGGGTGCAATATTTCCTCCTTTAATTGAAGATATGCAATATGATTTATTGATACCTGGAAATTGGGAGGTGATTTATGGGAAAAAAGTAATGATGGACGTGATGCAAAACTATAATTCTAATGTTATAGTTTCCAATATGTTTCATGAAGAAGGAAATCAACCTTTATT
>DATGSF010000003.1:0-13326 GCA_035302865.1 Chitinophagaceae bacterium | reverse complement strand
TGAATAAAAGTTTCATCATAAACTCCTTCAGGATGGTCACTATAAATATTAATAGTCATAATATTTCCTTGCTGTCTTGGAGTAACGGAAATACCAGACTCATTCACTTCAGAAGGAATCTGGCTAGAGGCTTTAGAAACTCTAGTTTGAACATTTACAGCTGCCTGATCTGCATTTGTGCCCGCTTTAAAATATACATTAATCGTTCCTGATCCACTATTACTAGCTTTAGAAGAAATATATGTCATATTATCTACACCATTAATAGCTTCTTCAATAGGTAACAAAACACTTTCAGCAACTGTTTCTGATGAAGCACCTGGATAGGACATAGAGACTACCACACTTGGCGGAGCAATATCAGGAAAACGAGTAATTGCTAATTTACTCATACCTATTATTCCCAACAGAACGATAATAATCGAAATAACTGTAGCTAGAATGGGTCTATTAATAATATAATTAAGCATATTCTTCCTTTTTATTCATTCAATAAAGGTCGTACCTCTATTCCTTCTTCTATTTTATTGAATCCAGTAGAAATTAAAATATCGCCAATTTTTAATCCATCAATAATAATAAATTTCTTATCTGCCACTCCATCAATTTTTACTGATTGCATTTTCACTTTGTTGTTATCATCTAAAACATAAACAAAAGTTCTGTCTTGAATGGTTGTTACCACTTCTTGAGGAACCATTATTACTCCTTTTTTAGTCTCTTTTAATTTAATCGTTGCTGTGTTTCCTGAACGCATGATATCACTGGAATTAGGAAAACTAGCACGTAAAAATATTGATCCCGTATTTTTATTTACTTGTCCACTTACAGCATCTATAATTCCTTTTTCTCCATATTCTATTCCATCAGCTAAAATCAAAGTAGCTTCAGGCATAATACTTCCTAAGTTAGATCTTGCGCTATCCTCTGATTGAAATTTATTTTTAGTAAAATAAAGATAATCTGACTCACTCATACTAAAGTATACATACACGTCAGAAACATCAGTTAGAACAGTTAAAGGAACTTTATCACCCTTTGACACCAAATTACCTATACGTTTGGAAAACCTACCAATATATCCTTGTACAGGCGCTCTTATTTCTGTAAAGTCTAAATTTATTTTAGCACTTGCAACTGCAGCACTTGCCTTCGCTAAAGAGGCCTTTGCTACTTCAAAATTAGAATTAACTACTTCTAATTGCACCTCGGCAATTACTTCATTCTCTACCAAAGGACGTATACGTTCAATTTCTAACTCTGCATTACGAAGTTTGGCACGCTCAACATTTTCATTCGCTATAGCGTTATTTAATATTTCTTGGTATGCAGAAGGGTCAATCTTAAATAATAATTGCCCTTTATGCACGAATTCACCCTCATCCACAAAAATTTCCTGCAAAATACCATCAACTTGAGAAGTTATTTCTACATTTACCTTTCCTTCTATAGATCCAATATAGTCTTTTATTATAGTTGCAGTACTAGTATCCACTTGTATAGCAGGTAGAGCCAAAGGATTATCTTTATCATTACTTTTAGAATTACAAGCGAAAAGCTGTAAAACAAACACGAGTAAAAATAAAACATTATATATTCTTAACATACACTTTATATTCTTCTGTTTTATTTGTTAAAATCTTAATATTTAAATTTTCAATTTCACTTATTAAGCTATTAATGAAATTTAGAAAAGAATAACTCAAATGTACAGGTATTATAGAAACAGAATTTTTCCTTATATAAAAATTAACACTTAAGTTCTCCTATTATTGAATTTTAACTTTTTGATTAGAGATAGTAATGGGGATTTTAGGAAAATTACAATAATTTACTAAAAAAAGCACTATGAAAGTTATTCCACAGTGCTATTTTTCTAATCTATTAATTTGAACTATTTAATATTGTTCATTTTCATTAGGAAAGTCTAAATTTCGTACATCCTGTATATATTGTTCTGCAGCTCCTTTTATTTCATCATAAAGCTCTAAATATCTTCTGAGAAATCTAGGTGAGAAGTCTTTGGTAATTCCAATCATATCATGCATTACAAGCACTTGACCATCAACATCAGGACCTGCACCAATTCCAATAACGGGAATAGTAACTACTTCTGTTACTTTTTTAGCAAGTGCAGCAGGTATTTTTTCTAGAACTATTGCAAAGCATCCAGCCTCTTCCAGAGCTTTAGCATCTTTAATCAATTTTTGTGCTTCTTCTTCTTCTTTTGCTCGAACTGCGTAGGTACCAAACTTATAAATTGATTGAGGAGTTAAACCCAAATGCCCCATAACTGGTATGCCTGCTGATACAATTCTTTTGATTGATTCCACCACTTCCTCACCTCCTTCTAATTTTACAGCATGTGCTCCCGATTCTTTCATTATGCGAATAGAAGAATATAAACCCTCTTTACTATTTCCTTGATATGCACCAAAAGGCAAATCACAAATTACTAAAGAACGTTTGGCTGCACGAACAACACTACTAGCTAAAAAAATCATTTGATCCAAAGTAATAGGCAAGGTTGTTTCATGTCCTGCAACTACATTAGAAGCAGAGTCTCCTACTAATAAAACATCAATACCAGCTTCATCAAAAATACGCGCAAAGGAAAAATCATAGGATGTTAACATAGAGATTTTTTCTCCCGTATCTTTCATTAATTGCAGTGTATGCGTTGTCACTCTTTTTACTTGACTATGTATAGACATATCTAAAAGTTATTTATTCATTATTTAATTGGGTGCAATCCAATGCTCTGGATTAACGGTTTGAGTTGCATTATTTTCTCCAACTCTCCATATTTGGAAATTTATCGTTGGCACTCCTTCAGAATTTCTTCCTGCATTCCCTATCCCTTGTTTAAAGTCCACTTTTTGACCAACAGACACATTAGCTTTACTTAAATTACTATAAATTGTAAAATACTCTCCATGGTTTATCATAACCACGTAACCGTCAATATTCATAACTCTAATAACTGTACCACTACTTACTGCTCGCACTTCAGCATTTGCTGAAGTGGTTATATCAATACCATTATTCTCGGTCATTACAGTTTTATAAACAGGATGCGGATGCTTACCGAATTTACCTGAAATGAATCCTGAATTAACTGGCCATGGTAATTTACCTTTATTTGCAGTAAAATTATCAGAAATGGTTTTTACTTCCGGTGTTAAGCTAAGCTTATAGGAAGGCGTAGATGATGAGGTACTTGAACTAGCTGGTTTAGTTGTTGAAGTTTTATCATCATCTCTAGTTTCCACTTTCGCTATAGTACTAGCATCATTTTCTTTTTTTTCTATATTCCGCCCTGTATTTAAAATAACATCTCCTTGTCCACTATTATACACCCCACCACTTTCTTGTTCTCTTTTTCTCCTTTCTGCTTCTAATCTTTTAGCTTCTTCTGCTTTTGCTATTCTTCTCGCCTCTTCTTCTGCTTTTCGTCTTGCTGCTGCTTCCTCTTCTGCTCGCTTTCTTGCAAGTTCAATTTCTTTCTTTATTTCTGCTTGTATGGCATTTTGCAAACGATCTGCAACTCTTTGGTCATTTTTTATCTGCGTTAAAAGCTCTTTTTCCCTCCCCTGCAATTCTTGAACCATTTTGTTTGTTTGCTCAGAACTTTCTTGAATTTCCAATTTTTGAGCTTCCTCTGCACTAAGTAAAGAGCTTTTTTGAATTTTATTAGAATTTAGATTTTCAATTTTAGCATTAAGCGCTATTTGCGTTTTTCTAATATCATCTGCTTGATCTTTACGAGAATCTTTATATCGCTTTAAATATTGAATTCTACGAATTCCATCATTAAAATTTTTTGCTGAAAATAGAAAAGCTACCATGCTTTGTGATGTTCTATTCCTGTAGGCATAACGTACAGATTGCGCATAGCGCATTTTAAAGATTTCAAGATTGTCATTTAAAATATCAATTTCTTTACTTGTATTTTTTATATCCTCATCTATATGATTAATTTCTGAATTAATATTATTAATGAGTTGCTGTCTAGCATTTAATTGGGCTTGAATTGCTCTTAATTCAGAAACAGTGGCTTTCCTATCTTTTTCCGTACTTTGTAATAATTTTTGAGTTGCTTCTATTTCTTTTAATAAAGAAGCCCTACGCTTTTCCAAATCCTTACGGTTTGTAGAATTATTCTGTGCCGAAACCGAGAGACTTAAACTAAAAATTAAGCCTAGAAAAAATAAAAGCGATTGAAATCTCATGTAAAACTGGATAAATTATTATAATATATACAAAAGAAAATTAAAATTAAAGAGATTATTTTAATTTATAGTAAATTTTGAAAATAATTCTATTTTGTTTTCTACAATAAATAAGGATTCTTCAAATTTATTTAATTTTTGAAGGACATTTCTTATCTTCGTCAAAAATTTTTTTCATGCAATATAGTCAAAATTTCCGTACACACGATTGCGGTAGCTTAAGAATTGAAGATGTAAATAAAAAAATAGTTTTAAGTGGCTGGGTGCAAAGAATACGAAAACTAGGTGGTATTACTTTTGTAGATTTAAGAGATCGTTTTGGCATAACACAATTATATTTTTCTGAAGATTTAAGTAAGGATATTAATACCAAATTAGCCAGAGAATTTGTTATTAAGGTTCAAGGTGAAGTAATAGAAAGATCTAATAAAAATCCTAATCTCCCAACTGGTGACATTGAAATTTTAGTTAAGGACTATCAAGTTTTAAGTAAATCTAAAACTCCACCTTTTACTATTGAAGATGAAACTGATGGTGGCGATGAATTACGCATGAAATATCGTTATTTAGATTTAAGAAGAAAACCTTTACAGGAAAATATCATCCTAAGAAATAAGGTTAATTTTGAAACTAGAAATTATTTAAACCAATTAGGATTTTTAGATATAGAAACTCCTTTTTTAATAAAATCTACACCAGAAGGAGCACGTGATTTTATTGTTCCTTCTCGAATGAATGCTGGAGAATTTTACGCACTTCCTCAAAGCCCACAAATATTTAAGCAATTATTGATGGTTAGCGGCTTTGACAAATATTATCAAATTGTAAAATGCTTCAGAGATGAAGATTTAAGAGCAGATAGACAACCAGAATTTACACAAATTGATTGTGAACTTTCTTTTGTAGAGCAAGAAGACATTCTAAACACTTTTGAAGGATTAATACAGCATTTATTTAAAAAAGTAAAAAACATAGAACTTCCAACACCTTTTCCTCGCTTAAGTTACGAAGAAGCTATGCGTAAATATGGAAACGACAAACCTGATATTCGTTTTGATATGGCCTTTGTTACCTTAAAAGCACCTCAAGGAGATTTAAATAAGGATTATAAAGGTATCGATAAAACTAGCGGTGCTAATTTTAAGGTTCTTGATGATTCTGAATTTATTGCTGGTATCATAGTTCCCAATGCTGCCTCATGGAGTAGAAAACAAATAGACACTTGGACTAAATGGGTGAAGGAACCACAAAGAGGAATGGGTGGTATGATTTATGTAAAATACCAAGAAGATGGTACTGTTAGAAGTTCTATCGATAAGTTTTACTCAGAAGAACAATTAAAAGTATGGTTGGAAATGGGCAATGCAAAACCAGGTGACATGATGCTTTTACTTTCTGGGAAAACAAATGAAGTACGCAAAGCCTTAAGTGCATTAAGAATGGAAATAGCTAATGAGTTAGGTTTGAGAGATCCTGAAGTTTTCGCTCCTTTATGGGTTCTTGATTTTCCTTTATTGGAATACACGGAAGAAGATGTTGATGGCGGCGGTGCTGGAAGATGGATAGCTATGCATCATCCATTTACTTCTCCTAAAAAAGAACATATTGAATGGTTAAAGGACGAAAGCAAGTTTGAATATATTGCAGCAAATGCTTACGATATTGTATTAAATGGACATGAGATCGGAGGAGGTTCAATAAGAATTCATAATAAAGAAGTACAACAATCAATGTTTAAAACTTTAGGTCTTTCGGAAGAAGAAAGCCAAAAACAGTTTGGATTTCTTTTAGATGCATTTGAATATGGCGTACCTCCACATGGTGGCATTGCATTTGGATTTGATCGGCTTTGTGCATTAATGGGTGGAGAAGAAAGCATTAGAGACTTTATAGCTTTTCCTAAAAATAATGCAGGAAGAGATGTAATGTTAAAAGCGCCTTCTTCAGTAGATCAAAACCAATTGGATGAATTAGCTTTACAAATTAATAAAGATAAAATACAAAATCAGGAAAAATAAAGAGATATAAAAAACTGTTCATTTAGATGCTAATTGAACAGTTTTTTTTTAAACATATTATTATTATTCAAAAAAATTGGTAACTTTGACGCATGGCTCGTTTTATTGCTCTATTTTTAAGCATTGTAATTCTTTTTAAATCATCAGGTTTTAATTTGATGGATTTAACTAAGACGGGCTATTTAATTGAACATGCACAATTTCATGCCGAAAAATATGGAGATTCTTTTTGGGACTTTCTGATAAAATATTATGGTTTTGGTGAAGCTGGAGATGTAGATAATCATGATCATGAGAACCTACCCTTTCAACATGCTTCAGTTTGTTCTTGTATCATGTTTACAGAAAATAATTCCTTAGAAATCATTACCGAAAAGCTTTATTTTCAGAAAAAAGAAAAGAAAAAAATTCTAAAAGATGATTTCTTTTATCCTCTTACTATAAAAGACATATTTCAGCCCCCTCGATTAGCATAATAGAATTATTAAATACTGATATCCTATACTACTTAGGATAAAAATCCTTTATTCAATTTTTACTGTCTTAAAAAGTGAAGGATACAATTTTATATGCAAAATAAGAGTTTTGTCTTTCAATTATAAATACAGAGTTCTATATTTCCATAATTTGTATTTTCTACACTTTGCTATTTTTTCAGTTTTAAGGATCTGATAGTAAAGACAGTTATATGTTTTAATATAACTATTATGTTTTCAAGAATTATAAATTTTAGTATAAAAAACAAGTTTATAATCCTATTATTTACACTATTCTGGTTAATTATAGGATTATTTTCTGCCACACAATTATCTATAGGCTCAGTACCTGATATTACAAATAATCAAGTACAGATATTAACTACTACACCCAATCTTTCCACCCAAGAAATTGAACAATTTATCACTTATCCAATTGAAATGGAAATGACAAACATTCCAGGAGTTGAAGAAATACGTTCTATTTCACGATTTGGTGTTTCCGTAGTTACTATAGTTTTTAAAGAGTCAATGGGTACCTATTTGCCCCGACAATTAATAGAAGAAAGATTAAAAGAGGCAACAGAAAAAATACCTGAAGGCTTTGGTAAACCCGAATTAGGACCTATTTCTACAGGTTTAGGAGAGGTATATCATTATATTTTAGAAGTTGACCCGGAGTTTAAAGATAATTATTCTTTAATGGAGCTTCGAAGTATTCAAGATTGGATAATCAAGAGGCAACTTTCTGGATTACCTGGAATTGCAGAAATAAATAGTTGGGGAGGAAAATTAAAGCAGTACGAGGTAGCATTAGAAATGGACAAACTCAATAACTTGTCTATTCCAATTTGGCAAGTTATGGAGGCTTTAGAAAAAAATAATAGTGCTGCAGGTGGAGGGTACATAGAGAAAAGCCACCAAGCATATTTTATTCGAGGAGAAGGTCTGATTCAGGATATTGAAGACATTAAAAATATTGTAATTACTAATAAAAATGGAATTCCAATCTTAATCCGCGACATTGCTAAAGTCGATTTTGGATATGCCACCCGATTTGGAGCTATAACAGCGAATGGAGAAGGAGAGAAAGTAATGGGACAAATCCTTATGCTTAAAGGAGAAAATTCTAAAAAAGTAGTAGAAAGCATACAGGTACGCATGGAAGAAATTGCAAAAAATTTACCAGAAGGGGTAAGCATTAATACTTTTCATGACGCTAGTGAATTAATTAATAAGACTACAAAAACAGTTACAGAAAATTTAGTAATAGCTATTTTGATTGTAATTTTTGTAGTTGTAATTCTTATTGGCAATATGCGCTCTGGGATAGTAGTGGCCTCTATCATTCCCTTATCTTTATTATTCACATTAACCATAATGTATTTGTTTAATATAGACGCAAATCTCATGAGTTTAGGTGCTATTGATTTTGGTATTATTTTAGATGGAGCAGTTATTATTGTAGAGTATATAGCTTATCAATTTACTAAAAGAAATAAAGAATTTGCATCTATAACAAAACGAGAAAGACAAATACTAAATGATGAAATAACACAAAAAGGAACTTCACGAATGATGAAGTCTGCAATTTTTGGCCAATTAATCATACTCATAGTATTTATACCCATCCTATCCTTAAGTGGTGTTGAAGGAAAAATGTTTAAGCCTATGGCATTAACTTTTTGTTTCGCATTAATTGGAGCAATGATACTTTGCTTTACTTATGTGCCAGCAATGTCAGCTTTAATATTAAAACCTGATTCAAATCCTGGAAAAAACCGTTCCATAAAAGCTATGAACTGGTTAGCGGATAAATTTGAACCTATTTTAAAATGGGCTTTATATCATAAAAAAATAGTGATTTCAGTTGCCATTTTAGCTTTAGGTAGCAGTTTGTTGCTATTTAAAAATATGGGTGGTGAATTTATCCCGAGTTTAGATGAAGGCGATTATGTAATTCAACCTGTATTAAAAACAGGAACTTCTCTTAGCCAAACAATTGAATTGATGACTAAAATGGAAAAAATACTATTAGAATTTCCTGAAGTTAAACAAGTAATTAGTCAAATTGGAGCAGCAGAGGTACCTACAGATCCTATGGGCATGGAAGAAAGTGATATGATAATTACATTAAATCCAATAAAGACATGGACCAGTGCAAAAACTAAAGAAGACCTTGCTACAGCTTTTGAAGAAGCATTATCTGTTATTCCAGGAATAGAGATAGAGTTTACACAACCTATTGAAATGCGATTTAATGAATTAATAACAGGGGTGAAAGCCGATATTGCTGTTAAAATATTTGGTGAAGATTTAGAAGTATTGAACGAATTAGCACAAGAAGTTAAAAGTAATATTGAGCATATTAATGGAGTGGCGGATATTTCAGCTGAAAAAATTGATGGGCTACCTGAAATGAATATACATTATGATAGAGAGAAAATTGCACGTTATGGATTAAATATAGCGGATTTAAATAAAGTTATTACTATGGCATTTTCAGGTCAAAGTGCTGGACAGGTTTTTGAAGGAGAGAAACGCTTTGACTTAGTAATGCATTTAGATAAAAAAAACAGAAATAGTATAGAAGATATTCAAAATCTATTTATCGATATTCCTAATGGTGGGAAGATTCCTTTAAAAGAATTAGCAAATATTTCTTACAGTAATGGTGCCGCACAAATCTCAAGAGAAAATACTTATAGACAAACCTTTGTAGGTGTAAATGTACGCCATAGAGATCTACAATCCGTTGCCGATGATATACAAAAAGCTATAGCAAAAAACATAGAGTTACCTCCTGGATATGAGATAACTTATGGTGGACAATTTGAAAATTTACAAAAAGCAAAAGCAAGATTAGCTGTTGCTGTACCTATTGCTTTAATTTTGATTTTCATATTATTATACTTTGCTTTTAAATCTATTAAGGAAGCCTTGATAATTTACACTTCCATACCATTAGCTGCAGTGGGTGGAATCTATTTTTTATGGATAAGAGATTTACCTTTTAGTATTTCCGCCGGTGTAGGTTTTATAGCTCTTTTTGGAATTGTAGTATTAAATGGTATTATTCTAGTAGATTATTTTAAACAATTAGTAAAACAAGGAAAAACAAACGCTAATGAAATTGTTACTATTGGCACTAAAAGCCGCTTAAGGGCAATTTTACTCACTGCAACTTGTGATGCTTTAGGATTTTTACCTATGGCTATTTCAACAGGAGCTGGAGCGGAAGTACAAAGACCTTTAGCCACAGTAGTAATTGGCGGTTTAATCACCTCTACTCTATTAACATTAATTGTTCTACCAATTTTATATGCACATTTTTGTATTCCAAAAACAGGAAATAAAAAACGAAACAAATCTTATGGCTGGAAAAAGCAATTAGCATTTTCAATCTTAGCTTTAATAGTATTTATTCCACATCAGTCTAGGGCACAAAATCCTATTTATACTCTAGAAAACATGGAAAGTTTATTATTAGAAAATAATTTACACTTAAAAATTCAAGATAAAGCTATTTTGAGTGCGGAAGCTAATATAAAATCCGCATTTAATTTTGACAAAACAGAATTTTACTTTGAAAGAGATCAAAATAATAGAAGCAGTGAAGATAATATTTATAATACTTGGGGAATAGAACAAGAATTTAAATTTCCTACTGTTTACACAAAAGGTAAAGAAGTAAAGAAAAAATTATCTGATTATGAAAAAGCAAGAAAAACTCAATTTGTACAAAATGAACTTTATAAACTACACAGTTTATATCAAGAATATTTATTGCAAGAAGAAAAACTTAAGCATTATCATGAATTAGATAGTCTTTATGCTGCATTCGAAGTAGCTGCAAATAGAAAATTTGAATTAGGAAGTGCAACTTATTTAGAAAAGATTACTGCACAAGCTAAAAAGAAACAAATTTACCTTCAAATTAAAAATGCTCAGAAGGTAAAGGCACAAATATTGGAACAATTAAAATTGCTCTTACAAATTGAAGGTGATATAAAATTGCAAAGAGAATCGTTACAAAGTTTATCCTATAATACAGGTAGTAAGGAAGAATACTGGAATGCATCAGCTGAGTATCAAGTACATCAGCAGTGGTTAGATTATAAAAACACCCAATGGCAATTAGAAAAGCAATATTTATTGCCAGATTTAAAACTGGAGTATTTCCAAAACACAAATGCTTTTGTGAATCCTCGATTGCATGCCTACCATATTGGAATTAAGGTACCTTTATTTTTTACTGGACAAAAAAACCAAATAAAGGTTACGAAAATAGAAAAGGAAAAAAGTGTATTAGAAAAGCAACTTGCTGAACTGGAATATTACACCAATTGGGAACATAAAATCACTTCCTTAAAGGAAAAAGAATTTGCTCTACAATATTATAAAGAAGAAGGAAAAGATCTTGCAGAACAAATTCTTCATATTGCAAATAAAAGTTACCAAGAAGGAGAAATAGATTTTTTACAATATGTACAAAGTTTAGAAAATGCACAATCTATTCAATTAGAGCATGCTCAAGTTATTTATGAATACAATTTAATTATTTTACAACTTAAATACCATCAATAAATTCACATGAAAAAGTTTAATAAATATACAGCTATAATAATTTTCCTTGCTTTGATTTCTTGCAAAACAAAACAAGAGGATATAAAAGATAATACAGAAGACCAAAAACAGGAGCTTCATTATATTACTTTAACAAAAAAACAATTCTCACATAATAATATGGAGATGAAATATCCTGAATTAAATATTTTTGATAATACTATTTCTTTAAATGGCAAAACGCAAGTGCCACCAAATGACAGGGCATTTTTAATGTCTTATAGCGGGGGGTATGTTAAATACATTTATAAACAAAGAGGAGAATCCGTTCACAAAGGAGAAAATATAGCAAGTATTGAAAGTCCTTATTTTATAGTTTTACAAAAAGAATATATTGAAATCAGTCAAGAATTAGAAATATTAAAAACTGAACTTGAAAGACAAAATACACTTTATGAAGAAAAAATTGCTGCTAAAAAAACATTAGAGCGAAGTCAAACTGATTATCAGAATCAACTTATCCGTAAGAAAAGCTTAGAAAAAGAACTGCAGCTCTATGGTTTTTCACCAAAAGAAGTAAGCAATGGAAATTTAAACAGTATAGCTTATTTAAAAGCTCCTATTAGCGGTTTGATAGAAGAGATAAATGTTCAACTTGGACAATATATAAGTGCAGAAGAACAAATTGCAAGTATAATAAATACTAAAAACATGCATTTGGAATTACAAGCTTTTGAAAAGGATTGGCATGGATTAGAAATTGGACAAGAGATTTATTTCAGTTTACCCAATGCTTCTAATGAAAAGCATAAAGCAAGTGTAGAATATATTGGCAAGCAAATAAACAGTGAAACAAACACAATAATAATACAGGGTAAAATCTTAGATAAGGTATCTAATTTAGTTCCAGGTATTTTTATTAATGCATTAATTAAAACGCATAATCAAGAAATTCTTGCATTACCTGAAGATGCTTTTGTTGCGAATGAAGGGACATATTATATCCTTCAATTAGAAAAGGAAGATGAAAATGCTTATTATTTCAAACCTATAAAAGTTACGATAACTGCTGAAACAGCGACGCATAAAAGTTTTCTCGATATTGAGAACAAAAATGAAAAGAAATTTTTAACTAAAGGAGCTTTTAATATAATGGAGTTTGAAGAAAATTAAAATATCATAAAAGTAATTATTTCAAACAGCTATCAAGGATAGCCGTTTGAAATAATTATAATATATTATAGAATGTTTATCTAGAATAATTTGGAGCTTCTTTAGTAATAGTAACACCATGAGGATGGCTTTCTCCCATACTTGCGGCAGTAATTTTAATGAATTGCGCTTCTTTCTGTAAAGTAGCAATATCTTTTGCACCTGCATAGCCCATGCCAGCACGCAATCCACCAACAAATTGTTGAATTACTTCATTAATTGTTCCTTTATAAGCCACTCTACCCACAATTCCTTCAGGAACTAACTTTTTCACATCATCTTCAGCATCTTGGAAGTATCTATCTTTAGAACCCGATTGCATAGCGTCAATACTACCCATTCCTCTATAACTTTTGAATTTTCTCCCTTCATAAATAATGGTATCACCAGGACTTTCTTCCGTTCCAGCAAATACAGAACCAGCCATAATACAATCCGCACCAGCAACAATAGCTTTTACCATATCACCCGTATAACGAATTCCACCGTCAGCAATAATAGAAACCCCTAAATGTTTCACCGCTTCGGCACATTCCATTACTGCCGTTAATTGCGGTGCACCCGCACCTGTAACAATTCTTGTAGTACAAATAGAACCCGGCCCTATACCCACTTTTACGGCATCAGCACCTGCTTCTGCTAAAGCTAAAGCACCCGCTGCAGTTGCTACATTACCAGCAATTAATTGTAATTCTGGATAAGCAGATTTTACTTTTTTCACCATATCAATAATCCCTTTAGAATGCCCATGTGCAGAATCTAAAGTGATAATATCTACGCCCGCTTTTACTAATGCCTCTACCCTATCCATAGTATCATTAG
>DATGSF010000002.1:0-4924 GCA_035302865.1 Chitinophagaceae bacterium | reverse complement strand
AACTTGCTGTAAACTTCTTGAACTATAGGGCTTTCCTTCGGTTTGACCTTCAAATAACCAAATTTTAGGTTGATACAATTTATAATATTCTTTTAACTTCGAAATTAAATTGTCACTAATAGAAACAACTCGATCTTTTTTCCTTTGGCTTGTTTGATATGCAATAAATTTCTATCCGATAATATATCAGAAGGCTTTAAATGAATGAGTTCGCCACTGCGTAATCCACAAGCATAAATTAAAGTTAACATCATTCTGTGCTTTTGATTTGTTGGCGCTCCAAGTATCACCTTAACTTCCTTTTTACTCAGTACATTCGGTAAAGTTTTTGCTCCACGTGGACGATGAAGGAGCGAAACTTCTATATTTTTATGTTCTATCTTGTCGAAAAATAATTTTAATGAACTCACGAATTGATTCTGATAGGTCGAGGATAATTTACGTTTTAAGATATATTCATTGTTAAAATAAAGGACATCCTCATTCGTGATTTTCGAAGTAGATTTTAAACTAAAGAAATTTAGAAACACAATAATAGCATCGATATAGGTTTTTATCGTATTCTCACTATATCTTTTAGAACGCATCCAAGAATGAAATTGTTCTACCTTTTTATTTTGTTTTCTGAATATCCCTAAACTAGCTATTTACAAAGCTATACTTAATAAAATTAAATATATTTTAAAATAATAGCATGAAAATCTACAGTATTAACTCGCATTATTTATGAGATTTATTTTAAATTGCTTTGAGAAGTCAAGCCCTGTAGCTGTACTTTGGCACTGCAAAGGGATTGTAACGAAAAAGATATAAAAATAGATCCAAGCAAAATGAAAATATTATACACTAATTTGGGTTATAATTTTTTCAATATCTTTCATTGTAAAATGTTGATTGTCAATAATTTATATACTAATGCAAAATTTTGCGGTGACCACGAAGTAGCACCGAAGATAATAATTCGAGTTAACTTAGATAAATATAGTATAATTTAAAAATTCTAATAAATTTATTAGAATAAATAATAATGCATTTTCTAGTGACATTAGCTAAATACAAAATAGTGAGGGGTTTTTCCTAATTTTTCAAAGTGACTTCTCTAAATTTAGCCAGGAAGAATATTTATAAAAACTTATAAGGAAAATTTATAATTCTTTTCCAATGCCTCAAATATAGTAAAATCAAAGATTGAAAGCAATTCATAAATTTCTTTACGTATCTTTACCTATCAAAAAATAAGCTTTATCGATAATTTAAAATACATTCTATGCAATTAGAAGAAAGAGTACAAAAATCTGAAACTAGAATATTTAAAGCAGTTTTTCCTAATACTACTAACCATTATGATACTTTATTTGGAGGTACTGCCATGCAATTAATGGATGAGGTGGCATTTATCACTGCAACTCGGTTTTCACGACAAAAAATGGTAACAGTAAGTAGTGAAAGAATTGATTTTAATAAGCCTATACCGGCTGGAACTATAGTAGAATTAATAGGCAAGGTATGCAGGCTAGGAAAATCTAGTTTGGATGTGAAAGTAGAAATTTATGTAGAAGAAATGTATTCCCAACATAGAGAAAAAGCCATTGATGGGCTATTTACTTTTGTTGCTATAGATGAAAACAAAAGACCAATTCCAATATTAGATTAATGTTTAGAGATAGTTTTTTATATTTTAGTCTAAACCATCTATTGGAGTTTTGGTTTTATTAAAATTAAAGTTTAACTTTATAATTAAACGGCACGGGGTGCTTTGATTTAATTCTGAAATTATTTCATTGCTGAGATTATACCCGCAACCTGATTTGGACAATGCCAACGTAGGAATGCTTAATAGTTAAAAGGTTTTTTCCTTTTCAATTATGATTTCTGCAGGAGCTTGTCAAGAGTTTTTAATAAATCATAATTAATGAAAAAAACAAACAAGTTACACAAGACTATAAATTCTTTAATACCTCTTGAAAAAACTTCTTGGCAAAACCGTAAAGAGTGGTTTTTTAATCGCGAATATACCGATAGGTATGAAGATTATTATGAAGGACCATACAAAAGAGCTGAGATTTGGCAAAAGAAAATATTAGCAGATTTAATTAAACAAGACAATAGAGTTCGTACATTATTAGAATTTGGTTGCGGAACAACTCGCTTTACCAGATGGTGGGAAGAAATAGATATTAAGGCATCGGGTGGTGATATCTCACCTTTTATGTTATCTCAAGCTTTATATAGATTCAATGGAGATTTGGTGATGGCCGATGCTCATTATATGCCTTTTAAAAATGATTCTTTTGATGCCCTAGCGTTTATTACCACTTTTGAATATTATAAAAACCCTATTCAGGTATTGCAAGAAGCTGCAAGGGTATGTAAATATGGAATTATTATGGGTATGATGAATAGGAATACTCCAAAGTTAATTAGAAGAAGAGTGCAACAAGCATTTGGAAAAAATAATTATTATACCACAGCAAAGTTTTATACTCCAAAGCAATTAGAAAAACTTATACATACTGCTTTCCAAGGAAGAGAGTATACCATAACATGGAAATCAACAGGCTTGCCCAAGTGGTTTCCTGTACAAGAATGGAAAAAAGCATACGGTGATTTCTTTGCTATGTATATTAAGTTTAAAGACGAATTGAAATGAAACTTGGCAAATTAAATAAAAAGTACTTAAACCATTTTTTATTACAAAAACTAGGAAGAACACGTACGAATGTAATTAAAGGAGCTTCTTTTGGAGTAGATACAGCTATCATAGACTTAGGAAGGGATCAAAGATTAATTGTATCTAGTGATCCGGCTACTTATATTCCAAGTTTAGGTTTAAAAGAGTCAGCATGGTTAACGGTTATTTTGTCCGCTAATGATATTGCTACATCTGGATTATTACCTCAATATGCGCAATTTGTTTTGCATTTATCAAAAACTATATCACGAAAAGACTTTGAAAGTTATTGGTATTATATACATGAAATATGTTCTGATATTGGCATAGCAATAACAGGAGGTCATACTGGTTTTGATTTTGTCGAAAATACCACACTATCGGGAGGAGTTACAATGTTTGCATTAGGTGAAGCAAAAGAAATAAAATCTGCTGCCTATGCAGTACTAAACGATGATATAATTCTTACTAAAACTGCAGCATTATCTGGAAGTGCTATATTAGCCAAAAGCTTTCCTAAGTATGTAAAAAGTAACCTAGGATTAAATTATTATAATGTGTTGAAAAATAGTTTTTATGATACTAGTGTTTTGAAAGAGGTACATGTTTTAAGGAATGAACCGAGTGTTTACCAAGGAGTAAATGCTATGCATGATGTAACTGAAGGTGGCGTTTTGGGTGCTATTTATGAATTGTCTTATGCTAGTAAATTGGGTGTGAAAATTGATAAAAATGCTATTTTTATTGATGAAGAGCAAAAGGCAATTTGTGATTTGTTCGCTATTTCACCCTATAGAACATTAGCAAGTGGCTGTTTATTAATTACGTGCGATAAGGAATATACGAATGCTATATTGAATCTTTTGAAAAATCATAATATCCCTGCAGGTGTAGTAGGGGAATTGAAACCAATAGAAGAGGGTAGGAAAATTATAGATATGCATAATAATATGCAAGAATTAGAATATTGGGAATCTGATCCTTATTGGAATGCTTTTTCTGAAGCTTTAAACAATCAATTGAATTGATGAGTATGATAAAAAAAGGTGTTTATATTGTAATTAATCCTGCTGAAGATAGAGATAAGATTATAAAACAAATATTAAAAATTAAAAATGAAAATATTGCAGCTATACAAATTTGGGATAATCCTAAACTAAAGGTAATTGATTCTGATTTGCTTAGGTTTATTGTTTCCACTTTTAAAAACAAAGTGCCTGTATTAATAAATAATAAATGGAAATTATTAAAAGATTATAATTTAGATGGGATACATTTTGATAAACTTCCGAATAATCTTGATGAAATAGAAAAAGAGCTAGAAAAAGGTTTTATTAAAGGTATTACTTTAGGTAATGATTTATCCTTAATACCCAAAATTAAGAATCATGCATTTGACTACCTTTCGTTTTGCTCCATGTTTCCTTCTTCTACAGTTTCAAATTGCACTATAGTTAGTAAAGAAATAGTAAAGAGATGTTCTGAATTAATTGATATTCCCATATTCTTATCCGGTGGTATTAGCTTAGAAAATGTTTCTAAACTTAATGAGTTAAATATTCATGGTATAGCTTTAGTAACAGGAATTATGCATGCAACAGATCCTAAGGCTGTTTTATATAAATATATTTCTAAATTAAATTTAAAATAATAATGCAATTACAAACTATTTTACAAAAGCTATGTTGTCCTTTTGACAAATCTGAATTGTATTTAGATCCTTTTTTAATAGATGAAAATGATAATATTATTGAAGGAGTATTATCTTGTAAATGTTGTTCTAGAGTATATCCTATTATTAGCGGTATTCCAATTATGACTCCTGACGAATATAGAGAAAAATCTCTGGAAAAACCTATGTTGGATAAATGGCTAAGTCGTTTAGAAAATAAGGATAAAAACTTAAAAGGTTTTAAATTAATAGATATAAAATCAGAGTAGATGATATTATAAAAATAGGGGCCTAAATCATTTTAGCCCCTATTTTTAATCTTAATCATTATTGCATTTTAATATCCAAAAATCTCTTCTAAACTTAATCTTTTAACAGGACCTAGTTTCTCAATTTCTTCAATAGGTAAAACCTCATCATCAGCAATAATGGTATAATTAAACTTTTTATTCTTAAAGTTTTCTTCATGGAATCTTACTAAATCATTCATAGTCATTCCAGGAACTTGCTCATAAACTTGTTTGCGAATATCATAATCTCTCCCCATTTTCTTTGCATTTAAATAAGAAAATAAAATGTTT
>DATGSF010000001.1:0-10485 GCA_035302865.1 Chitinophagaceae bacterium | reverse complement strand
AATTACTGGAAGAGTTGATGACGTATTAAATGTATCCGGTCATAGAATAGGTACAGCAGAATTAGAAGATGCTATCAATTTTCATGCTGATGTTGTAGAGTCTGCGATTGTGGGTTATCCTCATTCTATAAAAGGACAAGCAATTTATTCTTATGTAAAAGCTAAGCATACACATAAAAATGAAGAATTAACAAAAAAGGATATTTTAATGACTGTCAATCGTTTGATTGGTCCTATTGCGAAACCAGAAGTAATTCAATTTGTTGAGGAGTTGCCTAAAACTAGATCTGGGAAAATTATGCGCAGAATTTTAAGATAAATTGCAGAAGAAAATTTGAATGATTTAGGTGATATTTCAACCTTATTAAATCCTGAAGTGGTAAACGATATTATTGAAGGTCACAAAAAACTAAATGAAATATAATTATTATTCAAGTGAATTTTACAATTTTAATTTATATTTGTATTTCAATTTAAAAATTTAATATATGAAAAAGACAACTTTAATCGCATTTGCATTCTTCCTAGGCACCAATTTAATGGCGCAACCTCAAAAGGGAGATGCAAAAAAAGGAGAAACTTATGGCAATTTCGAAAAAAGTGAAAAGAAGTATAAAATTGAAAACTTGAAATCTGTAAAAGATGGCGATGTGGTTCAGGGTTACTTTCAAGGTGAAGTTGAAGAGGTTTGTTCGAAAAAAGGATGTTGGATAAAATTAAAATTAAAGAATGGAGAAACTGCTACTATAAAAATGAAAGATTATGCTTTCTTTGTTCCCAGTGCTTTAGTAGGGAAAAAGGTAATTATTAATGGGGAAGCTTCATTAAAAACTGTTTCTGTTGCAGAGTTACAACATATTGCAGAAGATGCTGGAAAATCTAAAGAAGAAATTGCGAAAATTACTGAAGCAGAAGAAACTATTAGTATAATGGCGAATGGTATTATGGTCAAGTAAGGTAGTTTCCCCAGATCTTGAGCATCTCTCTATAACTTGATAATATAAAAAGTGTTACAAATCAAAAGGGTAATAAAGCACTTTGTGGAATAATTCGAAATCTTATTTTTTAAATTTTTTCCTTTACGCTGCTCCAAATTTGTAACACTTAATAATATTCAAGAAAAATTTAAAAAGTAGAACTCTTATAAACTTGGCAACTGCTTTAAACTTTTTAATTAATACTAATTCTTAGTATTATGAGAAAAATAGTGTTTTTTATAATTTTATTTTGTCTTTCCTATAATTTTTATGGGCAAGAAAAGCAAAAGCTATATTATGAGAATGGAGAGTACTTTATATTTTACTCAGTTCAGAATACCCAAAATCTGATAACTTTTGCAAGTAAATTCAGGATTCCATCCTACCGTTTAGCTCATCTAAATAATATGGATGTAAAAGATAGCTTATGGGCGAAGCAAACAATAAAACTGCCTATCTTACGTACAAATATTAAAAAAGAAATTATTGAGGGACAAGCTTATTATACCCTATACAAAAAGGTATATGATAAGGAGGAGTTAGCGGACATTAAAAGTAAATTGCAAGTAAGTACCTTTATCTTAAATAGACTGAATAAAGTAGATAATATAGAAGATTTAATAAATCAGACAATTGTTATAGGTTATCTTTTACAAACTGAAGAAAATAATAAATCATTAGCTAAAAAAGATGCTTCGAAAAATACGGATACTAACGCAAAAGACAATTTAAATCATAATGTTGTACAAAGTAATAAAAAAATTAACCTGCTTTATAGGCTTCCTGATTCTATAGCAATCAGTGAATTAGTTAATGAAGAAATGCGTATTTTTCAAATGCAAGAAAAAGAAGCCCATGTACAACAACAAAATGGTGGTGCAGTATTTTTTAAATCAAGAAATAATTCCAAAACTATATATGCTTTTCATAATGAAGCAGCAAGAGGCAGCATAATAAAAATTGTTAATCCCGCAAACAATAAAGAAATCTATGCCAAAGTTATTGGTAAAGTTCCTCCAACAGAACAGTATAGAAATGCAGTATTAGGAATAAGTGGAAATGGAGCGCAAGATTTGGAAGTAAAAGATATGCGTCTATTTGTAAAAGTTTTCTATATAAGATAAATCTGAAATTTATTTGTAAAAGTGGAGTTTTTATCGAATTTTAGCTCACTTTAAACAAGGTGGATTCAAGTTATATTTTAATTAATATCTTTTTGTTGTGTTTTTTTATATGCTTCTAACTTTTGTAGGAAAAGAAAAAAAACAAATTGATATTGTGTGGAGTTGAAAAGAAATAGAGGGAGACTAATTTTATCACCTTTCTCATTATTTAATGTTACAATAATATCAGAATGGTTGCTTTTTATATTTGAGGAAAATTTTCTTTTTTCTAAAAAAATATTATCTATTGAATTAAAATGAATTTCCTTATATCCTAATTTCTTTTTTCTAATTGAGCGGAAAATAGAATAGGGAAATATGATATCTCGATGATTTTTTTTTAAATTAGCATATCTGATTTTATCTTTATAGATTATTAATTGCCGTAAATTATTTTCTTTACTCATCCAGCTTTTATATACTAATTGTGCTAAAAACAATAATAACAGAGTGATTATTAAAAATGAATTGTTTTTATAAGAGATTTGAAAATTCCAATAATAATTTGCAGTTATGAGCCCTAGAATAATGAATAAAATGAGCAGTAAATAAAACAATCCTTTTCTGAATGTTCGATAAGGAAATAGAACTATTACAGTTATATCTTCTTTTTTATTTTGTATTATTTTAGGCTTGTTTTTAATCCCTAAAAAAATCAGAATGCTAAGATAAATAAAACATAATATACAAGATGAAAATGTTATAAAAATTGGTATATTTATCATGAGTTTTTATTTGCCATATTTGTTTCTTGCATAGATGTACTAATACTTATTATAATTAAATTCTGATAAAAATGTTCATTATTTCATGTTTATTTTTGAGTTAATTTAGAATTAAATATCTTAAAACAACCTGGGTTGGTCTTGCTTTGAACTTATCTTATTGGCATTCAGATATTTACTATTTTCTTGGAGAAAATTATTAATTTTCATAGAATTTTTTAACCAATCCTTTATTTTATCTTCCATAATAAAAAGTGGCATTCTTTTTTTAATATTATGAATCTCTTCCATTATACCCTTGGCATCTTGAGTGATCATGGTACAAGTAGAATTTTCGTTTTCAGAAATTTTGGTAGAGAAATTATAAAGACCTGCCATTAAAGTTAAGGGAGAATCCTTTCTATGAATATAATATTTATGCTTTTCTTTTCCTTTACTATCTTGCCATTGCCATTCATAAAATCCTTTGGTTATAAAAATCATCCTTTGATTAATATAATTTTTGAAGCTCGCTACTTTTTCAATTGTTTCGCTTCTCGCATTTAAGGTTTTCATTGCTATATTTTCATTCTTAGCCCAATCTGGAATTAATCCCCATTGCATACTGTCTATTACTACTTCTTGCGACTCTTCTTCCCAAACTAATACTGGCATTAAAGGCATTTCAAAGGCATTAATTGTTCCAGAGTAAAATGAGTTATTACGAAGCTTAAATTGTGAAAATACTTCTTGAATTAATTCTAATTTGGGATTTTCAGTATGATAACACATAAAATAAATTACTTTAAAAAAAAATAGGCTCATAAGTAAACTTATAAGCCTAGATATATTTTAACTTGCTATTTTAATAAACATAAGATCCAGAGACAGAAGGCACAGAAGTATTATTTATTCCTCTGATAATAGGGGAACTTTGCATTTGTCCTTGTATCGGATATGCCCATTGAACTTGACCAGTTTGTGCATCGAGTTTATAGATGTTTTTATCATAGCTACCTATGAAAACACTTCCTTCAAAAATAATTGGTGAACTATTGATTAAACCAAAAGTTACTTTTTTCCAAATAAACTCACCATCTATGATATCTATGCTATAAATATTTTGATCGTTTGAACCAAAGTATACTTTCATATCATAAAACACGGGTGATGTACTTATTATGTCATCTGTTTCTATTGTCCATCTTGTTAAACCGGTTGCAGAGTCCACGGAGTAAAAAGTACGATCATAACTTCCAAACATTACGTTACCATCTACTAAAATTGGACTAGATTTTATAGGTCCATTAGTTTCATAAATCCAACGCACAGAACCATCTCTAGTATATAAATTATATAATTTTCCATTATTATTTCCTACATAAAGAAAGCTATCATTTGTAACATTAGGGCTGGAATCAAAACCATTACCATCATTTGCTACATAGTTCCAAACTTGCGATCCTTCCTTATTTATTGCAATAATTTGATTGTTTTGAGTAGTGAAAAATATAATTTTATCTTCCATATCCTCAGATAGCCCATCTACAAAATGTGCTGTTGGTGAACTGCTTACATTACCTGCTGCAGTATATGTAAACAATCTAGAATCCTGATCTTCAAAATTAACAGGATTCAGTGCATAAACTTTAGTACCAGCAGCAACAATAATATGATCATTATATTCTAATGCTGCTCCCTTTATGCTTCCACCTAAGTTTATTTCTTCTTTAACTTCTCCAGTTTTATAATCTATTCGATAAAAAGTGCCAGATTCTGTTCCAACATAAATATGATTAAATGCATAAGTAGGGTTGGAGGCTAACTTTCCGTTTAGATTTACTTTCCAATTATAATCTCCTTTTTCAACATCAATTGCATACAATACTTCATTATTAGTTGATGCATATAGAGTTGGGCTAAACTCTTGTGGTAAAGGCTCATCAGGACTATAATTCTTTTGGCAAGATGTAAAAGCAAATATGCTTAATATTCCTACAGTTAAAAGACTTTTACCTAAACGTGTATAAATTTTCATTCAGTCTAATTTTTATTACAAAAGGATTTGTTCACAATATTAAGCAAACTAATTTAATTTTTCAAGCTTGTTTTAAATTATTCCTATAATTTAAAAAAAATCTTGACTTTTTTAAAAAAAGTCAAGATTTTACTTTCCAATAAAAGTTCTTTTATATTAATGTTTTTCTTTTAAATTTTCTAACATCACTTTTGTCATTTTATCCAAATCAAATTCAGGTTTCCATCCCCATTCTTTTCTTGCAACAGAATCATCAATACTGTTAGGCCAAGAGTCTGCTATTTCTTGACGAAAATCAGGTGCATAATCAATTTCGAATTCTGAAATGTGTTTTTTTATACTAGCAGAGATTTCTTTAGGAGAAAAGGATAAAGCGGATAAATTATAAGCCATTCTTGTTTTTAATTGCTCTTTTGGGGCCTCCATTAATTCAATAGTTGCTCGTATTGCATCCTCCATATACATCATGGGTAAATAAGTATTTTCAGCTAAAAAGCAAGTATATTTTTTGTTTTTTAAAGCCTCATGATATATTTCTACTGCATAATCGGTAGTACCTCCTCCAGGTGCAGCTTTCCAACTAATTAACCCAGGATAACGCAAACTTCGAATATCCATATTATATTTGTCTCTATAATATTTACACCATAATTCTCCTGTATATTTACTAATTCCATATACTGTTGTAGGTTCTAAAATAGTGTGTTGTGGAGTATTGTTTTCTGGAGTGGTCGGACCAAATACAGCAATTGAGCTTGGCCAATAAATTTTAGAGATTTTATGCTTTTTACCTAATTCTAAAATGTCCAAAAGACTTTTCATGTTTATATCCCAAGCCCACATAGGATTTTTTTCTCCTACTGCTGATAATATAGCTGCTAATAAATATATTTGTGTTACTTTTTCTTCTATAATTATTTTTTCTACAGCTTGAGTATCCATAACATCTAATAATTGAAATGGACCATCTTGCTCTAATAATAAGGGCTGTTCCTTAATATCAGTAGCTAAAACTGTATCAGCTCCATGTATTTCACGAAGTTTTGCTGTGAGTTCAACTCCTATTTGTCCTCCAGCTCCGATTATTAATATTTTTTCCATATAAAAAGGATACTGCTATTTAGTTAGGATTTAGAATGAGCTTCAATATTTTTTAAAAAATCATCAAATAGATATTGTGAATCATGAGTTCCAGGTTTAGATTCTGGATGATAAACAACTCCAAATATAGCTTGATTTTTATGTTTAAAGCCAACTATCATATCATCATTTAAATTTCTATGAGTTGCTAGCAAATCTGGATGTTCTTCTAAAGTGTCAGCACAGATTTTATAAGAGTGATTTTGCGCAGTAATTTCACATTTTTTTGTATCCAAATGTATCACGGGATGATTTGCTCCTCTCGATGCAAAATCTAATGATGTAATAGGAATATTGTAACTTTTAGCTAATAATTGAAATCCTAATCCTATACCAAATATGGGAAGACCACTTGATTTAATTTCTTCAATTAATTTTAATTTCGCATCCATATTTTCTGGATTGCCCGGACCATTAGATAATAAAACACCTTGCGCTTTAAAATCTTGTATTGCTTCAAGATTTGTTTTATTAGGATTAAACACTTTTAAATAAGCATCTCTAGTTGCTAATGCATCTAAAATACCTCTTTTTAAGCCATAATCAATAACAGCTATTCTATATTTACTATTTTCTATTCCGTAAAAATATTCCTCTTCAGCTTTATACTCTGTGTCCTTATATAAATCCTCTTCAGAATAATTTTCTATTAGCTTTTTTAATTCTTCTATACTTTTATCTTCTGAGGAAATAATGCCTTTCATATTCTTTTTACTATCTCTCAAATGGGAAATCAGAGCTCTGGTATCAATATTTTCAATTGCTACCATTTCTTGATCTTCTAAATATTCTTTCATAGATATTTTAGCAGTCATTCGAGAAAACTTACTTGCAATTTGCTTGGCGATTAATCCTTTTATTTGAACATCTTTGGATTCTAAATCTGCTTCTTGTACCCCATAATTCCCTATATGTGAAGCACTCATAATAAGTAATTGTCCTTTATTACTTGGGTCAGTCATAACCTCTTGATAACCTGTTACCCCTGCATTAAAACTAATATTTCCTACAACTGTTCCTTTTTTACCAAAAGATTTACCGCGGAAAATATGTCCATCTTCTAAAAGAAGAACAGCATCGTTAATGTGATTATTCATTGATATTCAAATTCAGATTTAGAATAATAATTTTTACAGCAACAAAGATAAATAATACTTCGCGGAAATGATGTTTTTTCGATTGTTTTATCTAAAAAACATTTTTATATATACTTTTAAGCCTAGAATGCACAAATTGAAAAAATCGTTTTAACTTTGAATCATGAATTTAGAAATAGTAGAAAAAATTGAAAACTTTATTGGTGGGGCATTCCTTGCTCCAACATTAGGTGAATATATTCCTAATATAAATCCTGCTACAGGGCAAGAATACAGTAAAACACCAAATAGTACTAAAGAGGATGTGGATTTAGCCGTTGCTGCTGCTAAAAATGCTTTTCCAGATTGGAAAAATACCAGTTTAGATACTCGTTTTCGATTAATGAATAGAGTTGCAGATTTAATTGAAGAATATGCTCCACAACTTGTATTGGCCGAGTCTATTGATAATGGAAAACCTTATACTTTGGCAGAAAAAGTAGATATTCCTAGAGCTGCAGATAATTTTAGGTTCTTTGCAACCGCATTGATGCATACCTCTACCGATGCCCATCAAATGTCGGAAAATGTTATGCATTACACTGTAAAGCAAGCTCTGGGCGTAGTGGCCTGTATATCTCCTTGGAATTTGCCACTTTATCTTTTTACTTGGAAAATTGCACCAGCTCTGGCAACTGGAAATTGTGTAGTCGCTAAACCTTCAGAAGTAACACCTATGACTGCTTATTTACTTGCAAAAATTGTTAAAAAAGCTGGCTTTCCTGATGGTGTTTTAAATATTATACATGGAATAGGTCCAGATTGTGGATCGGAATTGGTGAAACATCCTGATGTAAAAGCAATATCCTTTACAGGAAGTACTAGAGCGGGCAGAGAGATTGCAGGAATTGCTGCTAAGGATTTTAAAAAATATTCTCTTGAATTAGGTGGAAAAAACCCTAATATTATATTTGAAGATTGTGATTGGGAAAAAATGTTAAAAACTACTGTTCATTCTTCCTTTTCCAATCAAGGACAAATTTGCTTATGTGGCAGTAGAATTCTTATTCAATCCTCAATATACGAAAAATTTAAAAAAGATTTTATTGCTGCTGCTGCAAAAATAAAACCTATGGATCCTCTTAATCCTAAAGCAAAAATGGGTGCTATTGTAAGTGAAGCGCACTATAATAAAATTTTAAACGCAATTAATACTGCTAAAGAAGAGGGCGGATTAATCCTTTTAGGAGGCAAAGCGTCTAAACTAGAAGGAAAACATGCAAATGGTTATTTTATAGAACCAACTATTATAGAAGGCTTAGATGCAAAATGCAAAACCAATCAAGAGGAAATATTTGGACCTGTGGTTACATTGCAAACCTTTGAAACAGAGGAAGAAGCTTTAGCATTGGCTAATGATAGCACTTATGGTCTATCTGCAACACTTTGGACAAATGATTTACAAAGAGCACATAGACTTGCACATAAAATAGAAGCAGGAATGATATGGGTGAATACTTGGTTGTTGCGTGATTTACGTACACCTTTTGGCGGGATAAAAAACTCTGGTGTGGGTAGAGAAGGTGGTTGGTATGCTATGGATTTCTTTACGGAAGAAAAAAATATTACAATTCCCTTTTAAAAAATTAACTATGAAATTAGGAAATAAAAAACTGATGTCGATTCTTTTGGGTTTTTTGATTTTGATTGGTGCCAATGCATTTGCCCAAGTGCCAGCTGGATTTAATATAATAAGTGAAAAACAAAGTCAAGATTTATCGGAAAAAATTGAAAAAAAACAAGCAACGATAAAGACTATGCAAATGGATTTTGTGCAGGAGAAAGAAATGAAGATGATGAGAAACAAGGCTGTCATGAATGGAAAATTGTTTTTTCAAAAAGCAAATACATTAAAAGTGGAATATATCGATCCTGTTGTAATGCATATATGGATGAACAATGGACAGTGGGCTATGAAAGATGGAAAAGGTAAAATTTCAAAATTTAATGAAAAATCCATGCCTAGTTTGTATTATATTAATCAAATGCTTTTGGAAAGTGTTCAAGGCTCTATAATAAAAAGTAAGCATTTTAGTTCGAAAGTATATGAAAATAAACAACAGTATTTTGTATTGTTAAAACCACAAGTAAAAGAATTGCAAAATTGGTTTGAAGAAATTCATTTGTATATTAATAAGTCTGATTTATTAGTACAGACTATATTGTTGAAGGAAAATAAAGATGAATATACTTTGATGAAAATGAAGCAAATCCAAACAAATAAACCTATTAATCCTAATGTTTTTAAAGTTCGCTAAATTTGGTCTTTTAATAAGTGTAATTCTTTTTTTTACCAATTGTAGTTCTTCTTATTTAGCAGTAGCAGATGATAATCAAACGTATGAATATCAAACTTTGTGTTTTGAAGATATGGTGGATGAAACTTATAGGTTTGAAATGAGTTTTAAGCTGCTTTTTAAAAATAGAACCGCACAGGGTATGATGAGTTCTAGTATTCAAGAAGATACCTTATATGTGCAATATTTTAGTGATTTTGGAAAGAATTTATTGATTTTTAAAAGAGACATAAAACATCAAGAATCAAAATGGGAATTGGTATATACCTTGCCAGAAATGAATTACGATGGTTTGCATACTTGGTTTAAGGAGGATTTAGAAGTTTTATTCGCGAAGTATTTCATCTCCGAATATAAGATAGATAAAAAACAAGAATATGTTCAGTATTTAAAACGCTATAATTCTGCTCAAAATATTGTATATTTGCAAAATCCTGATGATAAAAAGTTTAATAAAGCTTTTTTAATTGATAAAAAAAAGAAAATTATTAAGGATTTTGATATAGACCGTTCCGAAAATACTATTAAAATACAGTATAAAACGAAGAAGGTTACTATTAAATATAAAAAATTAGATGCTACTAGATAATTTGTTTTTTATTGAAGATTGGAAAACGAAGGAGGATGATATTCTTTCAAATATTCGAATAGATAAACGTCATGAAGTTTTTCAAGGACATTTTCCTGGACAGCCTGTATTACCAGGTGTTACTATGATTCAATTATCTAAAGAATTAATGGAAAAACATTTGGGATTTTCTCTGAAATTGAATAAGTCGAAGCAAGTGAAATTTCTTCATGTAATAAATCCTGAAGAAAATGATAAAATTAAAGCAGAAATAAAATTTTTAGACAGTGAAAAAGAACAAGAATATATAGTTAATGCGTCTTTATTTTCTGTGGAAGGAAATCCTGTTTTTAAAATGCAAGCAGTCTTCGAGAAAATTGATTAATTGCTAAAGTCTTTTTTTGTTTTTAAACTTTCTCTTTCTATTATTTCCTTCTAAAAAAAATCATTTTATTTTCTTTT